>NZ_JBFTSK010000019.1:0-228660 GCF_056399985.1 Chitinophaga sp. 01L420 | reverse complement strand
CACAACAGGTGCTTTCATTGTTCATTGACAGATTGTTGATAAATATTGATTCGGGTTGTTGATGTTATAAATGTAATGAAAAATTATCTTGTTCCTAATTTTTAACAAATTTTCTATATTGAAATATGGTAACTGATTAATTTTCTATTCTTTATAAAAAGTTATGTGTGCATCGACAAGACGGTGTGGGTTACGCGGGCACAAAAAAAGGCATGCAGTTTTTTAACTTGCAAGCCTTTTTATTTTTCTGGCTCTATCAAACTCAGCCCCGGAATTTTTTCGTAAAATCCAGGTAGCTCAGCAATGAAATGAACAGGAATACACCTCCACTATAAATTTCATTTTGGGCAAGAAAGCCTTGTTGAGGGTATTTATAGAATACGGTCAGAAGACCATCGATGTAAGGATAATAAACCGCTTGCTCCATTTTCCTGTATAGCATGATGGCGATACAAATACCGAATAAGCCAATGCCTATATTGATAAACATGTTTTTTATCCTGATGCTCAGCCAGAAATGAATAGCCAATATGCCAAGGAATGCTATCAGTGTTCTGAATGCCATGTAAAATATAAAGCTAAAGTCTGGTAAATGGCGCAGAAATCCCATCCCCGGATAGGCCAGCCCCAGTAAGATACCGTCAAAAAAGAAGAACAGCAGAAATAACAGGCAAAGCAGGGAGAGCAGGATCAGGTTCATCCCTAATTTGTTAAAATAAATGCTGCTTTTTTTCTGTGGTAAAGTAAGCAGGTATTTCCATGCATTGTATTTATGCTCGATGTTAATGTACATACAGGTGACCATCACGATAACGAGCGGACCGGAAAATACTGTGAATCCCTTAAGCGCTTCTTTCCAGAAATCAGGCCAGGGGTTAGCTTTGGCCTCTATGATCTCTTTTGCATGTTCTATAAAATCAAAAGTAACCAGCATCGGAACGAGAAAGGCCGCTGCTGCTATCAGCCAAAGAATGAAGTTGTTTTTTAGTTTGAGTATCTCTGTTTGGAACTGCATAGCGTTATATTAATTGGTTATTCTTTTCTATAAAGTTTATAAATGTATTTTCCAGATCCTTGCAGGTAACGTATAATCGGTAGATATTCACGTTGGCCCCTACCAGTAGCCTCGCAATAGCAGATACCTGCTCGTTATTTTCAAATGGAATTTCCAGTGTGTGTGGCTCTTTTTGAGTGATCCTATACTGTTTATCCAATACTAAGATGGCTTTGGAATTGTTGTCTGTTTTTAATTGGATAACGTTAGCAGTTTTGTTGATTTCCTTAAGTGCTTCCAAGGAGCCCTGGAAAATCAAAGATCCTTTGTTAATGATACCGACATGTGTAACTAGTTTTTCAATTTCGGAAAGTAGGTGACTGGACAAAAATATGGTGATGCCCAACGCTTTATTAAGGCTAAGCAATAGCTCCCTTGTTTCGATAATACCGGCAGGGTCCAGTCCATTTACAGGTTCATCGAGGATCAAAAGGTCAGGCGTTGAAAGAAGGGCCAACGCCACACCCAACCGCTGCTTCATTCCCATTGAATAGGTTTTTACTTTCCGGTGAGCAGCATCCGTCAGCCTCACAAGTGTTAATACTTCGCGAATTCTTTTCTCATCCGTTTTCCGGATAATCCGGGTGATTTCCAGGTTATCCCAGCCAGAAAGGTGCTCATAGAGAGAAGGTTGTTCTATCATGGAACCCGTTCTGGAAAGTACCTGCATCCGGTTTTCTGAGAGCGGATTTCCAAACAGCCTGATTGTGCCGGCAGACGCCGGAAGTAAACCCAGTAATAACCGGATGGTGGTTGTTTTTCCCGCTCCGTTAGGCCCCAGGAAACCGTAAATAGCACCTTTTTCAACCTGTATGCTTACATTTTTCAGCAGCTGTTCTTTTGGCGTGAAACCGAAACTCAGGTTAGACGTCTCAATAAGAAAATCAGATACACGTTCCATGATGTTGATATTTTCAGTTTATGGAATAAATGTATTCTTCTCTGTCAGCACCGGAAAATGTTTGGGGCAGAAAGACAGGAACAACGGATGAAAGCACAAATAGTACTTAAATGGGAATTTCATTAGATAGTCCGCCTTTTTCGTTATTTCGAACAACATTTTAATACATCGGTCCATGTATGTTGTTATTGTAGCCAATTTTTATGATATTCGTCAGGTGAAGTCAATAACAGATAATTTTTCTAAGATATTTGAAAAGGGTATTGGACTACATGTTTTTTTTGCAGGCATTTTGTTGTTTGTACTTTCAATAATTACCCTCTCCAGTCGTTATGCGGTATCACTTTTGCCGCGGGCGATATTCAGTTTTATTTTGTTGATGCTTTGCGTTTACACTGGCAGATGGATTTGCCGGAGATGGCTGTTTAAAGACAACTGGGTAGTGCTGGCGTGCTTATACATTATCTTCATTGCTTTCTTTTCTATTCTTGGGGTGGCGGGCTATATATACCTGATGGATTTCAAATTTGATGAAAATGATTCTAAAGTGTTCTTTGTAGGAATACCTGGATTTGTTATTATGTTTTTATTCGGTGGCGGTTTTGTGGCCATTGGCAGGTCTGCCAGAAAAGAACAGATTCATGGAAATATGGTACTTCAACAGCAGAAGGAAAGTGAGTTGGCCTTATTACGCTCCCAGATAAGTCCTCATTTCCTTTTTAACACATTGAATAACTTGTACGGCCTATCCGTTACCGATCATGAAAAGGTTCCCGGACTATTGTTGAAACTTTCTGACCTGCTGCGTTACTCCGTTTATGAAACGGGACAGCAATGGTTTTTGCTGGATGACGAATTAGCTTATATACGGAGCTATATTGAACTGGAAAAGATAAGAATGGAGGACCGGCTTTCATTGCATGTACAGATGTCCGCAGGAAATGGAACAGTGCGGATTGCACAAATGGTGCTCATTACATTCGTGGAGAATGCTTTTAAACATTCCAGGAACATAATAGGACAGGAGATCCGGATTGACCTGGTTTTATCGGTGGTAGACGATTTTATAGTTTTTACGATAGGCAATAGTTTTGGAAACGATGCCAATGAAAATAGCCCATTGAAAGATGCATCCGGTGTTGGGGTCGGTAATACAATAAAGCGGCTTGATTTATTATATGGGACAGCGTATTCTTTGCGCCAGCACAAAGAGAATAATTATTATAAAGTGGACCTTCGGCTTAAAGTAAAATAAATGGAGAAGATCAAATGCCTTATAATAGATGATGAACCAATTGCGAGAGACATCGTTGTTAACTATTGCCATGTCATTCCATCCCTGGAAGTAACAGGCGTTTTCGGAAACAGCATCGATGCAAGAGCAGGGTTGATGAACAAAAACATACAATTACTTTTTTTGGACATACATATGCCGGTTTTAGACGGCATAGCTTTTTTGAAGACCCTGAAGAATCCGCCACAGATTATTTTTACCACCGCCTACAAAGAATATGCAGCTACAGCATTTGATTTAGCTGCCTGCGATTACCTGGTGAAGCCTTTTTCGCTGGAGAGATTTATTATAGCGGTAGACAAAGCCATTGAACGTCTCCATTATACTAATAAAGAAGTACCGGGAAAGGATAGTACACCTGATGACGGATTTATTTCTTTCAAAACTGAAGGTAAAATATACAGGATTAAGTATGAGGATTTGTTATATGCAGAGGCAAGTGGAAACTATAGCAGGATAATCACCTGTGATGCCGTCATAGTGCTGAATATGTCATTTATGAACGTGGAAAAAATGCTTCCGGGAAGTCATTTCCTCCGTGTACACAGGTCGTTTATCGTGAATAAGTCGAAAATTTCATTTATCCAGGGACAGACCATATTTTTGAATAAGGTAGAAATACCTGTCGGCAAGAATTTCAAAGGTGATTTGTTCAATACCCTGGGATTGTAATCCGGCTCCCTCTCACATAAATTAATTATTCCTTAAAATTTATCCCATATCACTAAACATTTATAGAGATAGATTATTTTATGTAAGAATCACCTTCAAACCGGGATCATATGCAAAAGCAAATATTACATACAGATGTTTTACTGATAGGTGCGGGCGTCATGAGCGCTACGCTGGCTACATTGCTCAAACACTTGTCACCGGACTATTCCGTTCACATTTATGAACGTCTCGACAAGGTGGCCGGAGAAAGCTCCGATGCGTGGAACAATGCAGGCACTGGCCACTCCGCGCTGTGTGAACTGAATTATACCCCGGAAAGGGAGGATGGTAGTATCGATACAAGTAAAGCTATTCATATTATTGAGCAGTTTGAGGTGTCCAAACAATTTTGGTCTTACCTGGTAGAACAGGGGCAGCTGAAAGATCCGGCCGGCTTTATCAGGAGTACACCACATATGAGTTTTGTACATGGAGATAATGATGTGGCGTATCTGCGTAAACGGTTTGATGCACTTCAGCAGTACCAGCTGTACCAGGGGATGGAATATTCGGAAGATCCGGCAGTGCTGCAGGATTGGATTCCCCTGGTGATGGAGGGTAGGGAGCTTTCAGAAAAAACAGCCGCCACGCACATGGAACTGGGTACGGATGTTAATTATGGTGCGCTGACAAGAGGGTTGATACATCAGCTCCAGCAACAGCCCAATTTCAAGTTGCACCTGGCGTATGAAGTGGAAACTATGGAACAGTTAAGGGACGGCAAATGGGAAGTAAAAGTAGAGAACCTGCTTACTAAAGAAACATCACGTGTCACCGCAGATTTTGTGTTCATAGGCGCCGGCGGAGGATCGTTACAACTGCTGCAGAAATCAGGTATCCCGGAAGGAAAGCAGTATGGCGGCTTTCCGGTGGGGGGCGAATGGCTAGTATGTAAAAAAGAAGAGATCGTGAACAGGCATAACGCCAAAGTATATGGACAGGCCTCTGTTGGGGCTCCTCCCATGAGTGTACCCCATCTGGATACCAGGATGATCGAAGGTGAGAAAGCCATTTTATTCGGACCTTTTGCTACTTTCTCCACCAGATTCCTGAAGGAAGGGTCCTTCCTGGACTTGTTTGAATCGATCAAATACTGGAATATTCTTCCGTTAATGAAGGTAGGATTAGAAAATTTCGGTCTGGAGAAATACCTTGTGGAACAGTTAAGTTTATCATTTGAAGACAGGATTGCCGCTTTGCAGGTATTTTATCCAAACGCCGATGGCAATGACTGGGAACTGCAACAGGCGGGGCAAAGGGTGCAGGTGATCTACAATGATCCCGATAAGGGAGGTACCCTTCGCTTTGGAACAGAAGTGGTAGCAGGAGAAGATGGCACTATTTCAGCCTTACTGGGTGCCTCTCCGGGGGCGTCTACAGCGGTATCTATTATGCTGGACTTGCTTAAAACCTGTTTCCCTGATAAAGTAAAAGGAGAGTGGACAGCAAAGCTGAAAGCAATGATTCCATCCTATGGTACTCATCTGGAAGGAAACCCGGAATTATGTTATCGTATCAGAACATGGACAAGTGAAACATTACAATTAGACTGGAAACAGCCGGTAGTAAAACAACAATAGATGAAATTATTAAGACATGGGAATCCGGGAGATGAAAAACCAGGTATTCTCCTCAACGATGAATGGTATGACACATCAGCACTCGGCGAAGACTATACAAATGATTTTTTGGGTAGCGGTGGCCTGGAAAGACTGGCATCTTTTATAGCAAAAGACAGGCATCAGCTTAAAAAAGTACCGCCTGCAACACGTTTGGGAGTACCCCTGGCCAATCCGGGAAAAATTGTTTGTGTGGGATTAAACTACAGGGATCATATTAAGGAAACCGGCTTTATTCCCGAATCCGAACCCATCTTATTCCTGAAAGCCATGAGCGCGCTGAACGGACCTTTCGACGGCGTGATGATCCCTAAGGACAGCCTTGAAACAGATTGGGAAACAGAATTAGGCGTGGTGATAGGTAAAGCCGGTACCAATGTGGAAAAGGAAGAAGCTATGAATTATGTGGCCGGTTATATCCTTCATAATGACGTGAGCGAACGTGCATACATGAAGAAGCGGGGAGGCACCTGGGATAAGGGAAAAGGATGTAATACGTTTGCTCCGCTGGGCCCTTATTTTGTTACGAAAGATGAAATTCCTGATCCGGGGAACCTGCATATCTGGCTTAAGCTGAATGGAGAGATGATGCAGGATGGGCACACATCGGATCTTATTTATCCGGTGCCGGATCTGACGGCATATATCAGCGAGTTTTTTGGTTTGTTTCCCGGTGATATTATTTCCACCGGCTCACCGGCAGGAAGTGGCACTGGACGTATTCCACAGCGTTTTCTGCGTCCCGGGGACGTGATTGAATATGGTATTGATGAACTGGGAGTAGCCAGGCAATCTTTCCGGGCATATGAACGTACCTGATATGATTATTTGCGGTCAGCCATGTATCATGGCTGACCGGATGTTGCTTTGAAAGTGCAAAACAGGAAATGCTGTCTGGTATTAAATGGCGTAATATGTTCTTCTGTGATACATTTGATCTTTGTAAAACCGTTTGATAGTTGCGCCGCCAGCGCCGTTTCATCATATTGCTTAATGGTTAGTCCACTACATTTTGTCGGACCATCATAGGAAAAGGTGCCAATGGTCATATAGCCTTTTACTGCTTGCTTCGCAATGCGGAGGTACTTTTCAATTTGTTCGGAAGTCGTCATAAAGTGAAAAGCAGCCCTGTCATGCCATAAATCATACGTGTTGGTAGGGTTAAACGTCGTTATATCAGACACTATCCAGGTCACCTTCTCCGCGAGCACGCCCAAACGTTTCTGAGCCCGTTCCAATGCTTTTTCAGATATATCCAGTACGGTAATATCTTCATAGCCTTCCCGGAGCAGGAAGTCAACCAGCTTGCTGTCACCGCCTCCAATATCAATCATCCGCGCTGATTTCGGAAGGTTCATTTCACGAATGAGTGCCAGTGAGATTTCAGGTACTTCCTGTGTCCAGCTTACTTCATTTGGCTGCTTGCCTGTATAGATATTTTCCCAATGTGCTTTCTGATCCATCATCATGTTTTCGGACCACAAAGATATCTATTCGGTAAGAACTTTCCTCAATTACACAGGTGGCTATAAAAGGCCTGTCCGGCTCCATTCCCCTCAGAATGAACAAAGTGAATAGATCTTCCCGCATTAAATATCAGTAAATTTAGTATAGTGGAGTATTGACTTTGTCGTATATGATCACCCCATCAAATAACTATCAAATCATGAATGCCCTGGGAAAGTCAGTTAAAGGAATGTATGTATTCTTATTCGCGCGAAGGGTTTTTTACCCGTTCAATCTTTTTTTATACAAATTGAGCATGTGTGGACTAGGCCTCAGGAATTACGAGAATGAGGTGGTGTCGGGAGAAAAAGCATTTATTAAATACCTGATGGCCGGGCAGCATCTTGATTCCGGCGTTATAATGGATATTGGTGCCAATATGGGCAACTATTCCATCATGCTCAGGAAGAATAATATCAGGCTACCTATTTATGCTTTTGAGCCTCATCCCGTGGCTTTCCGGAAATTGCAGGAGGTGGCTGCAGTACATGATTTTACACCTGTGCCGCAGGGAGCCGGAGAAGTAAGTACCCATGCCGCCATGTATGATTACCGCGGAAATGGCGGTTCCGAACATGCCAGCATGTATAAAGATGTGATAGAGCATCTCCATAAAGGACAGGCAGAGGAAGTGGCTATTATGCTCACTACCATTGATGAATTTGTAGCATTAAATAACATATCGAAGATCGCGCTATTGAAAATTGACACAGAAGGCCACGAGTTAAGTGTGTTGAAAGGGGCGCATCAAACTATCGCTAAAGGACTGGTATCTGTTATACAAATCGAGTTCAATGAAATGAACATCATCTCCAGAACATTTTTTAAAGATATTGTTGATATATTACCAGGCTATGATTTTTACCGGTTATTACCCGATGGATTAAAAGCGCTGGGAGCGTATAATTCCACCGGTTATGAAATATTCTCTTTCCAGAATGTAGTAGCATTAAAACGCGACTAGCATCAGTAGGCGTTTTTATCTCCCTTGATCATATTCATTAACGTCTGAAAAATGATCTGGCAGTCCAGCCAGAAACTATAGTTCTCAATATACCACAGATCAAAATCAACACGCTTTTGCATCTGACCGGATATCCTGGTTTCACCTCTGAAACCATTTACCTGTGCCCAACCTGTAATTCCCGGCTTCACCACATGTCTTAGCATATAGTGTTGTATGGTGTTCTTGGATTCCTGGTGTAAAGGAATGGGATGGGGGCGGGGACCCACCAGTGACATATCTCCCAGCAGTACATTGAAAAACTGGGGAAGTTCATCGAGATTGGTTTTGCGCAAAAAACGCCCGATGCGGGTCACCCTGCTATCATTGCGTGCTGCCTGCTGGTACCTCCCATTTTCATCTACGACATCCGTGTTGATGACCATAGAACGGAACTTATAACAGATTATTTTTTTGTTCTTCAAACCCCATCTTTCCTGTTTGAATAAGATAGGGCCAGGAGAAGATAGCTTAATCAGCAAGGCTATAATGGGAAATAACCAGCTAAACACCATAATAAAAAGCAAACAGGTAAAGCAGAGTTCAAAAATACGCTTGAACCTTTGTTGGGTGAGATCATCCAATGGAGAAGTCCGGATCGTTAAAAGCGGGAACTTGCCAAAGAAATTCATGCTGGCAGTAGACGTGCAGAAACGATGACAATCCGCTATGATTCTTACGCGTTTGGCTTCCTTTTCACTGGCAATAATGATATTTTCCATCTGCCCGTTTAATGTTTCCGGTAAGGCGATGATCACATCATCTATTTCATGATCTTCCAGTATCCTGGTAAGATCAGACACCTTACCCAGGTACTGCCGGTGCAGGTGATCATTGGCTTGCTCATCCACAAAACCAACGCAGCGGTAACCAAAGTGATCGTTGGATAAAATTGTTTTGTAAAACTTCATTCCTGTATCGCCGGTACCTACTATGAGTATATTTTTTATGTTATAACCATTTGACCTTAACCTCAGGAGGGACTGCTTTACAAAAAATTTAACGATAGTAATGCTGATGAAGATAAGAAAAGTATATAGCAGCGTGAATGTTCTGGGATAAGGATAATACTTGAAAAAATAGAAGAACAGAAATGTGAAGAAGCAGGCCTGTAGCAAGACTGCCTTGAGAATCGCAACAAATTCATAGGAAAACGACCGGGTCCTGAATTCATCATATAAATGAACAGACATACCAATGGCAGTCCATGCTGCAATACTGATGCCCAGCAGTAACAAATTAAATTGGGAAAAATATACATCTCCTAAACCAGCAATATATTTTCTGGCGCAGAGGAACGCCACCGTGAGCACTATATAATCAATGAGTAATCTCAGAGAAAAATTAATTTGGTTTCCTGGTTTCATAGTATTGTTGTTAAATCAGTTCCCGATAGCTTCAAATACCTGCAAAAACTTGTTTTCAATATGATGGATGTCAAAATGTTTTTCCGCATAAGACCGGCCGTTATAACCCATTTCCTTTCTTAAAGATGCATCCGCCACCAGCTTCTCTATATGATGACAAAAACCCTGATGATCATCCGGCGCAGTGCAATAGCCGGCTTTGTTTTCCAGAACAATAGCAGCACTCAGATTAGAGGGGGGAATAGCAAGTACAATGGGCTTTTGAGCACATAAATAAGTAAGCACTTTTGATGGTACGGAATAGATGCCCGCATCATTTTCCAGTATGCCCAGTAAAATGTCCGCGGCGCCCAGTACCTGGCTCATATCCCTGAAATGCTGGAATGGTAATAATAACAGGTTGTCCAATTGTTGTTGCTCCTTTTCTTTTTGTAGAAATGCTGCACCCAGTCCTTCTGAAATGACGATAAAAACAACATCCTTATGTTTACTGAAATAGGCTGCTGCTGCAGAAAGCATAGCAGGATTATGTTTTAACCCAAGTGTACCGGAATAAATAATGCAGATTTTATCCATTACCTGGTGTTGCCTGGCCCATTGATTATTTTTATCCATCAGTGTTATTTCCCTGATAGGCGCCCAGTTGGGGATGCAGGTGACCAGGTTGGGATGAATGTTCCATTTACGGAACAGATGGTTAAAATCCTGGGTGATACTAATAACATGTGAACTTTTCTTAAGCAGATTTACTTCGAGGCGCTTGAAATAATACCAGATCGGGAAACTGAAGAAACCCAGCCGCCGCCTGGCAATTTGCCTGATAGCCACTGCATAGATGTCCTGACACCAATACACAAATTTAATCCCCTTGCTGATGCAATACCGCTGCACATGTTGTTGCACAAATAAAGGCGTGGTGCCACTTAACACTACATCGGGTTTAAATACCTCCATTTTATCAATTAACTGCCGGGCATATTCAATTTCCTGTTTTCTTCTTTTTAAAAGGGAGTATTTATCAAACTTGCCTTTGATCATAATGGGCAGCACTGTCAACCTGTTTCCGTCAACAGGCAGATCTTCAAAATTTCCTTTGGGTGATTGAAAGGATACAGAGTAAGCATGGAGGACTTCATGCCCGCTTTGTACAAATTGCCGGCTTAATTGCAATGTAAACGCATGACCCGAATGATCGTTGACCACAATTTTCATACTGTCTTTCTTTTATATAATAGATCCATTTGAAGGATTTGTAATTTTTCAGATTGCAGGAAACCCACCGGGGCGATGAATTCAAATCCCAGTTCTTTAACAAAATTGTGCATCTCGTCAAATAATGGTTCCCCATCATACATTTGAACAAATGAGGTTTCGAATAACAGGTAATCAATTTGCCGGAGTGTATTCGCCGCACCTTTTAGTACTTCTTTTTCAAATCCCTGCACATCCATTTTTAATAGTAATGGCGCCACTAAGGGAGAAGAAGGCCGGAAGTCGTCCAGTCGCTTCACCTGCACCTGTATTTCGTTAGAGGTAGCTGTTTGGGGAAGCATATTTTTTTGTAAAACAGATACATGGAGCGCAGAACTGGCGTGAGAATAAGCATTGCTATTAAATGCAAGGGTGCCTGTTGAATTACCCAAAGCAAAGTTGTAAGCGTTAATCTGGGGTAACCTGCGTGTATTGCGTTGTAATATTGAAAACACTTCCGGAAGCGGCTCAAAAGAATGAATAGTTGCTCCGGGATAGAAATGGTTGGCTGCCAGGGCAAACTGCCCCTGGTTAGCGCCTACATCCAGGATGACACTCAATGAAGGAATGTAATGCCGGCAGTTATGTACTATCAGGGTAGAGGCAACGGATGCTCCTTTTTCCAACAGGGGAGTGAAACCCCTTCCCGAGGTCAGAAATACTTTTACCGAATCCGCAATTCTGAAAATAATACTCATTTGGAAAATTTATAATTCCAGCAATCCTGATAGAATCCAATCGTTTCCCGTACGCTTTTAGCCCACGTGAACTGTTGCACCTGTGCTAACCCCTGAGCAATTACCTGCTGCCTGTAGCCGTCATTTTCAAGACATTGAATTTTTTCTGCAAATAACACGGGATCTGCGTTTTCTGCCATTAACCCGGCATCACCCACTATTTCAGGCATGGATGTAATGTTGGTAGTGACAACTGGACAGCCAGCCTTCATGGCTTCACCCGGAGGAAATCCAAATCCTTCATAAGCGGATGGATACAACAAACAGAAGGCGTGATTGTATAAGATATTCAGATCAACCTGGTTCACAATCGGGAAAATATGATAACGACCGGCAATTTTTTCCTGCATGCCCTGTAGTTCTTTTTTACCCCAGGGCTCACCACCTATTATTACCAGTTGGTAAGCGGGCGGTAGTAACTCCATTACTTTTACTGCCATGGAGAAATTCTTATAGTTCCTGCGCGCGCCCACATATAGAATGAATTTTTTATGGAGATCCATATCCAGTGAGCATCTCGCTGATAATTGTTTGTTAATCGGATAAAAATCATCAGAAATGCCATGATAGATGACCTTCACTCTTTCCGGATCTATGGCCGGGAAAAAGTGAAGCAATTCCTTCCGGGTACTTTCTGAAATGCAGATAATACCATCTGCGCGATTGATACCATATGCCTTTTGCAGCGTATTGGCCAGCCCCCGCGGAAATTTTGAAGCGAGTTTCCGTTCATGTGCGAAATCATGCACAGTAAGCATATTCAGAATGTTTTTCTGGGTAGAAACCCGGAGGTAGCCGGCATGAAAAACGGAAGCTGCCGGGAGTTGATACCGCATAGGCAGGTAGCGGAGATATTTGCTGGGAATCCAGCTTTCACGGATACAGTTGAATGGATGATAGTTTATTTTCTGCTCAAAAATATTCTTTGGTACCGGAGAGGCATTTAAAAAACAAATGGCTTCACCGCTGTTGCATATACCCGACAGCAGCTCATACCAGTAAGCAGATACACCACCTGCTTTTTGAATAGAGAATATAATATTGTCCAAAAATATCTGCATCATGATCTGTTTATATCCACATATGTAACATCACCGGATTGCCGGAGATGTAATGAATTCCTTTTACGAGGTGGTTGTATTCTGGTACCACTCCTTTTATCAGGGCGATCAGCTTTTCGTAATCCTGCCCTTCATGATAAGTAGTAATGGCTATTTTAGGCTTGCTTTCCCGGATCGTTTTCAGTGCGCCCCTGATCATGTTTTCCTCAAATCCTTCAATGTCTGCTTTCAGGTAATCTATCCGGATGCCTTTGTCAGCAAAGAGACTGTCCAGCGTAACTACTTCCACTTCCACGGAATGCCCGTTGTTACTATGCTGCTGGATGGTACCATTCAGTACAGTGTAACCGGAGATAATATTCATGTATGCTTTCTGACAAACATCTCCGGCAGCTACCGGAAGAATCACTACTTTGTTTTTTTGTTGAAAAAGTTGTTGCAGGGAATCTACAAACAAGGGCAGGGGTTCCAATACAAAAATGCGGCTGGCAGTATATTGATGCTGGAATGCAAAAAAACCTTCTGCACTTCCGCAGTCTACTACCACATCACCCGGAGCTACCTTTGTTTGTGGTATTTCATAGTAATGCCAGTGAGGAGGTCTTGCTTCTGCCAGTATCATCGCCAGACTATAAAATGGCGCTGAGGATGGATAGATGAATATATCCTCAAAGCCTTGTATCCGGTAATAGGAGTAGTGATCATCTTTATTTACGAGGAGGGCCTTTTGCCTGGCTACCGCATACATGCCGGGTGAAAACAGATGATACATCATTTCACGCCAGGCTGTTCGTTGCCTTACCGTTTTATTGAACAGGTAATGATACAGTAAGGCCCCCCGGAACCTAATGCCCCATAGTATATTCCGTACTTTGTTCATATTCATTTTCATTAGTTGCCCCATTTTCATATGCACTGAGCAATGCGACTATTATTAAAAAGAGATCGATCTGACTGAAAAAGAAACAGACGCCCACAAATGCGAAATAGTTGCGCTGAAAAGCAGGTGTATGTGGGTTTGTTTTAGTAAGTATCAGGAAGAAGAAAAATAACGATACAGCGCCAAATTCAGCGAGAATGAAGAACCATCGCATGTTGAGATTATGACCACCAACACCATCCACCCGATTTTTGTAACTAAGCTGCCCGAAGAAGTAATTGGGAGGAATGAACGTGCTGTTCCCGGCACCATATCCCGATAAAAGAAGGTAGGGTTCATCCTTCAGGAAATCCACTATAGGTAACTCCATATCCCTTTGGAGTGGAATTCCCATGATGATATTATTCTTTTGCCATATCTCATTATCGTACCGGTAGGCAGATCTCTCAAAGAGCAGCTGATAAACAGGCTGGTTCCGGTTTTCCATATAATGTTTCAGGAAATATTCCTTGGAAGCAGCTACGACGAGGAAAATGCCCACGATCATGCCTAGTGTACCCAACATTTTCACCCTGACGGAATTGAATTTCTTAAACGTAGAAAACAGGAATGCGGCGGCCAGTATGTTTATCCAGAATGTTTGGGAAGCGGTGAGAATACCAACAACCAATGTAACAGCTACCATTTTGTAGTTTCTGTCTTTAGCAAATAGTGGGATGGCCAAAGATAAAAAGGCGCTGAATATTTTAGGCTCTGAGAAAAATGCCTGTACCCGCAACCCAAGCGGGCCATTGATTTGCTCCAGCATATACCGGCTTTGTAACCCCAGTAGTTCCCCCAATGCAATATTCTTAAAGACCAGCTGCACGGCAATCTGGAGGGTAGCCACTCCACAGGAGATGCCCGCGATTTTTTTTATGGTGGTGATGAATTTGTCGAACGAAAGCTCATTTCTGTCCTGCACTATCTTTGCCCCAATAGCAAATAGCGGTAAATAGGTTTTTACGTAAAAATAGATGGGCTTGGTACAAAACGCCAATAGTTTACCTCCCGGGTAATAGAATGGATCCTTGTATAGCTGTGTAATAAGGAATACCGAAATCTCAGAGAGCAACGGCAGCATCAGCAGGAACAGATATTCCTTCCGGATGTATTGTCTGCCTGTCAGCAGTTGATGAAGCTGTTCGATAAAAAAGAAGATGCCGATAAAAAAAGTAGCTGTAAAGGTAGGACCTATGGCAATCATCGTGTAAGCTTCCGTAGCAAAGGCACATAGCAGCGTATCAATAATATTGATCCGCCTGTTGTAATACAGATACAGCAGTACACCAGCCACCATCAGGGGCATACTTTCCCTGAAAGCTTCCACATATGCATTACTGCTTTGAAGACTAGTGTATCCGGTATCCATTTTATTTTTTACTAATTAGGTGATACGTTTATATAAGCCGTATAACAACGGGTTTTTCTTTACCATTTTTTTGAGTCTGATAGATAAGCTGCCCTGACTGTATACTGTAGTAGCAGTATATCTGTCTGCTTCCTCCTGTATGCTATTTTTACCGGGATGAATGATGTCTGTTATAGATCCGTATTTTATTTTTTTGAACCACCCTGGAACAAAACGGGTATGAGTGGAGGCTTTTCCATAACCTATATTTTTAACAAGACTAATATTCGGGGTAATCGCCCATCCCTTATTAAACCAAATGCTCATAAACCATTGTATGTCCCAGGTATCGGTTTTAGCATCGTATATGGATTGCAATTCGGATTGTAGGAATGTATTGAGGCCGCTCCGGGAAAGGTGTTGGAAGGAGCGGAGTGAAAAATCATATTTCTGCCAGGCACGCCGCCAGGTAGCCCATCCCCATACACATGCGTAACGGGAGAAGTAATAGGCAGCATCTCCCCAGTGTTTGCCTGCCTGGAAGTTACTTCCGTTGATGTGCATGATGTTTTCATCAGACCTGTATTGTGTCAGTAGGGTGGCGCAAAAGGGGAAGAAACTGGGATCCGGAATGCAATCGTCTTCCAGTATGATGCCTTCCTCTACCTGCTGAAAGAACCAGTCGATGGCTGTACTTACGGCCTTACCACATCCCAGGTTGTGCTCGCGGAATAACGTTTGTACTTTGCAGGGCCAGTCTATTTTATTTAAGATGCCATTTCTTGTTGCTTCACATAACGCTGCCTCTCCGGGTTTATCCGCACGCGGGCCATCTGCAGCTATAAACAGCTGTTCCGGCCGTTGCAGCCTGATTTGCCCGAATACCAGCAGTGATTGCTCAGGACGGTTAAATATCAGCAATAAGACAGGCGTTTGTAACATTATTTGGTCGCCTCCAGTGCAACTGCGTTATTAAATCTGATTTCTTCTTCTACCAGTTTAAACATATGATCACTGCTGTCGTTAAACCCGCAGCTTCGTATGTTTTTGAATCCGGCTTCCGCTAACTGATGTGTGAGTGATACGTGGTCCCACATATACAGATGTTCGCGGTTCCCCAGCATAAATTGTACGATTGGCCGAAAACCACGTATCCGCTCTTCCTTGCCCAGCAAGGTTTCCTGCATGAATGCGCTGTTAGCCTCAGGGTCATTATTATCCAGCAGATCAATATATCTCCTGGCGGCCCCGCCTAAATCAGGAAGCACGCACCTGAAGTAGCCACCTGGCTTGAGTAATTGGAAGGTATTCCGGAGGGCCAGTTTGCAATCGCTGCGGGACAAATGCTCCAGTACATGGGAGCAATAGATGCCATCACACGAGTTGTCGGCAATACCGGGTAACCCTTTTAATATATCACCCAGTAGCACATCAGGATGAAAAGAAACATGCATCGCTGGTTTCAGCAGGTTCCCTATCAGAGGAATTCGCTGAATGCTAAGCGTAGGCGATGAATCGAAATTTTTCCAGCCAGCCGGTGCTGAAAACGGCCCACAACCATATTGTACATATAACTTGTTACCAGACATTTTATGGTTTCATATTTTTAAAGAAATAAGTGTAATAGGTTTTTGCGAATATGCTGTATCCTTCCTGTTTCATATACTGACAGAGTTCACTGTTGTCTATATGAAATAGCTCAAATGGTTGTGATTCCACCAGTACATAAGCCGGTCTGTATTTACTCCAGTTGTTGGAGCGTAATACTTCCATATCAAGTCCTTCTGCATCAATGGTGAGAAAGTCAATGGAAACATCCTTGGCCAGGTATCTATCCAATATATCAGCCAATGGCCAGGTATCTATTTTTTGCTCTTTGATGACCCGGTATTGAGGGGCCTGTGTATACTCTTTTACTTTTTCCTGAGAAAAAGTACTTAAAGCAGGTTCGTTGAATATGAAGTACGTAAGTTGCTGCTTTACTGCTGATACCCCCATTTCCAGGTTGGTGTCTTTAGGTCGGTGCCTGTTGAATAAAGCTTTCGAACCGGGAAGGGGATCTATGTTTATACCGGTCCACTTTTTTTTATGCAGCAGGTAAGTATTTGACACCCGGAAGGGGTGGTGTGCACCTACATCTACATATATGCCGTTCTCTTTCTGGCCAAAGATTCTTTGCAGAATAAGATCTTCTCCCTCAGAACTGTATGCCCGCACACCATAACGGAGTCTGGGAAATAAGGAAGAGACTATTTTTACTGCTATGTTCCTCAAACCACTCATAATTTTTTTTGATTTACGGTTAATAGCTTGCCAGTAAATACTTTAAAGCTTGAGTGTACCTGTTTCATATCTGAAATCATCCGCAATGGATGAAATATTTTTTTGGTCAGCAGATATCCTTGTCCGCTTTTGTCGAGCAACATCGTTGTTCCATATACGGCACTATATGCAACTACTGATGCGATAGCAGCGCCCACTCCGCCATAAGCAGGAATCAGGAGGAAGTTAATACCGGCATTGACGAGTAACCCGGAGATATTGCCATAGAGATAAATTTTATACTTCCCCTCCACGAAGAGGTACTGTACTAAAACGATACAGGTAAATACCGGGATGCTGGCCCATATGTGGATCATCAGTATCTGTGAAGCAGCCGCATATCCTTTACCGTATAAAAACGGAATAATGAATTGTGCCGTGAGGGTAATAAACAGAGAGATAGCAAGACTTAACCAGAAAGATAAGCGCAGCCATTTTTCCAATGTAAGCAGATACCTTTCTTCGTTGTTTTTCTTCTTTTCTATCAGCCCCGGTAACACCGCTACCGCCACAACAGTGGGAACGGCATACCAGAGTTCGGATATCCTGGCCGCCGCAACATACTTACCCAATTCAGCCGGACTGGAAAGGATATCGAGTAATACAAGGTCTACTTTCAGGAACAGGACTACCAGCAGGTTGGATAGTATCAGCGGCCAGCTTTGCGCCAGCAGCATTTTCGCCAGTGGTATATCCACGTGCAGGGTAAATCCGTTAGTATAGTGGTACCTGTATATCAACAATATGATCAGGTAGGTAATCAGCAACTCGATGACCGATGCCCATAAGAAAGTGAGCAGCGTACCATGGAAGAATATAATGAGTAGTTTAATCCCGCAAAAAGTAATGAAGACAGATACCTTAGGGATAATCACTCTTTTAAGATTGCTTTTTACCTGGTAGAAATAATCCAATACATCAAAGGATTGTAGTACAATGAGCAGGGACGAAAAAATGGTACAATAGAGGTAAAGTTGCTGATGTTTCCGGGTAACCAGCACAATACTGACACTTGCCAGCAAACAGGTGATGCTGGCAAGCAATCTCATAAAGATAATAGTCGCAACAATTGCCCCTTGCTGCTGCTCATGATGGATTAATTCTTTAACAGCAATTTTATCCATACCCAGTATCGCTACGCTACCAATGATAGTGGTAAGTGCCAGGGCATAATTCCATATGCCGAATTCTTCGGGTCCCAGGTAACGGGCAATGAGCGCCATGATGATAATGCCGGGGAAGAGTTTACTCAGCTTATCTATCAGCAGCCAACCGCTATTTTCAAATAATTTATGCAATTCTTTGTTTTATTTTTTTAACCAATGATGCCCAGGTATTATTATTCCGCTTATTTTCTGTGTAGGAATAATGATCATAATAGTAATATGGATAGAAGGTATCCTGCTCTATACCGTTGAAAATGATCCCTGTTTTTTTGAAGAATCCTTTCCTGATATTTTCAGATACAGGTATTAATTTGGACTTATGCGTGAAATTGTACCGTACCACAAACAAGGCGCAGTCTATTTGTTGTGCAATACTTTTTGCGTCAGATACAATGCCGATCGGCGACATATCAATGATCACGAAATCAAACTCCGCTTTCAGGCGATCCAGCAGATCAGCCATGCGTTGTCCTTCTATTAATTCAATCGGGTTGGGAGGAATAGGCCCGGATGAAACAAGGTAAAGACCGTCTGTATGCGGTACTTTTTTGATGATCTCATCTATCGTTTTGTTACCAATAATATAGTTGGTGACGCCTACGCTGTTATCCATTCCCAGGAACTGGGAGAGCTTTGGTTTCCTGAGATCCAGTTCAAGGAGCACTACTCGTTTATTGCTCACCGTTAGGGCATTACCCAGGTGTGCGGAGAGGAATGTCTTTCCTTCACCTGAGATGCTGGAGGTAAGTAGTATCGTGGGAGTACCTGTTTGTCCGGTGAGCAGGAATTTAAGGTTGGTACGCATGTTAAAGATCTGTTCTACCAGTACGGATTTATTCTGGAGAGACATATCCCTTGCACCTTCTTCCTGTTGATAGATTTCAGCGATCACCGGCAGATCAAATACCTGTTCGATTTCTTTTTTACTAAGTACTCTTGGATTTAAGAAATACTTCAGATAAATGTAGGCGCTGGTAAGAATCAGTCCTACCGCCACGAAACCAATGAATACAATGGTTTTTCGCGGGGAGATGGGTTTGTCAGGTATGTAGGCAGGAGCAATGACTTTGTTGTCTACTACATTGCTCGCATACGCTACCGCCGCTTCTTCCTTTTTCTTTAGCAGGTAGAGATATAGATTTTCCTTTACCCCCTGTTGTCTTTTAATATTGATATATTCCTTTGCGTAGGTAGGTATATTCGCTATTTTCTGTTGAATCTGGTTTACCTTATCCTGCGTTTTCTTTTGCACAACGCCGGCATTCCGTTTATAACCTGCGATATAGTCTTTGATGGTTTGCCTGGTGTCGGTGATCTGTGATTCCACATTTTTTAAGATATCGCTGGTAGGCTTCAGGGAGAGCGACAATCGTTTCTTTTCTCTCAGGGCTTCTTCATATCGGTTGATCATGGATGTGAGCGTTTGATCAACGTTACCTAACATGGGGGCAAAAGGATAGTCGCTGGAGGGATTACTGACGTAGTTTTCTACCTGGTTAAATACAGACAGCTGCATATTAGCCTCGCTCAGGCGGATGTCTGCGTCTTTTACCTGTTCCAGTGCCAGTTTTGAGCTGGCATCAATATCCGTAATGCCTCTTTGTATTTTGAAACTTTCTTCCTGTTGTTCCAGCAGGCCGAGTTCTTCTTTCAATGAATCAATCCTGACCGTGAGAAAATCTACTGTTTTGAATGTGACTTTATTTTTATCATCGAGGGTATATTCATTGTAGGCATCGAGTAAAGCATTCAGGAAGTCGGCGGTTCTTTCGGGAATAGGGTCCTTGAAACTTACCAGTATGACTGTCGCATCCCTGTTGACCAGTGCGGTGCCTATCTCTTCTATCTTGTCATAAGCAAATTCTATTACGGAATCCACGCGTATACGGAAGTTCTGGCTTCCTCTGTCTGAGCCGGATGTAGGATAGGTGATGACGAATTTATCTTTTGCTATTACAAATGGTTCTCCAGGCCGGACTGTTAATTGTGTGCTGGAGTCTATCGTATCACTGATTCGTTTTATCCTGAGTTGGCCATTCGCTGTCGTTACATCAAAAATGTAATTGCCTACTTTTGAAGCGTCGCTCAACACGCGGATGGTTAATGGAGGATGACTATAAATTTCTTCATTACTGACTGTTCCCTTTACATAATAGCGCAGGTTAAAGCCATTATTGGCGATTACTTTTTGCAGGAGTATGGGAGATTTGAGGACCTCCATTTCATTCTCTATATTTTTGCTGCTATTGAACATTGACAGCGATTTCAGCGCATCCATTTCTTCTCCGCCACCTTTTTTCTCGTCTTTGAGATAAAGTTTAGCGGTCGACATGTATATCGGTTTCTTGTACTTCAGGTAAAGCATGGCCGCAGTCACTGCAGCTATTATTACCAGGAGGTATAATGGCCAGTGAAAAGTTATTTTCTGGAAGAGATCATTCAGATCTATAACAGCGTTTCTGTTGTTGGTGGCTTTATGCTGATTCATATATTGCTGATCATTTACTTAGAATGACAATCGTGGTAAGAAGTGATATCACACCTATAATAGCTGGTAATAACTGTATCGTTTTGGACGTGGCAAACGTACGGTCAGGGCCAGGTTTCACATAAATAACATCGTTATTGCTGAGATAATAGTAAGGAGAGGAGAGCGTTTTGCTGTCGTTCAGGTTGAGGGTGGCATACGTTTTTATACCATTTACTTCCCGAATAATCATGATATCGTCTCGTTTAGCAGTTACATTGAGATCACCTGCCATACTCAACGCATCCAGGAGAGACGCTCTTTCTGCGCCTATACGAAAAGAGCCCGGATGGGCAACATCTCCCAATACTGATACCCTGAAATTAACCAGGCGGGTGGATACATAAGCATTACGGACTGTTTTCTCCAGCTCATGTGATACCAGGTCATTGATTTCAGCAGTTGTTTTGTCTTTTACATTTATTTTGCCAATAACGGGTAAGGCTATATTTCCGATGCTGTCTACCAGGTAACCCTGTTCCATGCCATTGTTGGTAGTGGAACCGGAGGCAGCAGCATTTGGATTAAAAATCTGCGATATTTCTTTGTCAAGTGTAGTAATGGTGATCTGCAGAATATCACCGGGCTGTATTTTTAGTTGTTGTAGCCGGTTAAGGGAGTCGGCTCCTGAAGTGGCGGCCAGGTCATTGAAATAGGTCAGTTTGCGGCTGCTGGAGCAACCGTAAATGATAACCAGTAACATGATCAGTGGTAATCTGAATTTTAATCCCATATTTAGTAATTAATATATAAATGCAGGTATTGCGTGAAAAGTGAACCATGAAAGCATCAATCACTACACACATCGGGAGGCCCAGCATAGACAGCTGATAAGCCAGTTTAAACAGGATCCTTCTACGTTATTATTTCGACTTCGGTAATACTAATATTTGGTTTATTCTTTTTGAAAAATGTTGCCCGGATTTTTTCCTGGGCAGGCAATTCAAAATAATAGTAAGCGACAAAGCTGAGCGGTATCAGCACCAGGAAAAACAGTAATAAAGTATATGGTGAATGCAATGCCATGCGGTTGATACCGAAAAGGTCAATGCCAAGAGCGAAAGTTATCATTAAGGGAAAATGAAGGAGATACATTGCATAACTGCAATTACCCATTATTCCCCATTTGCTGTTAATCGTACCTTTCACCGTTTCCCATAATGCAAAGGTTAAAACGGTACATGGTGCAACAGCGGTACGGAAGAAGAAGTTTCTGAGTAGCCCAAACGCTGCCAGTGCAGATTCAGGTTTTTTGCCGGGCATTACCAGCGGGTAGTACTTTAACCACAGGTTCTGCATGAAAGACAGGTGATACTCCGCAAGTATCATGATCCATAGCGATACAGTGATGGTTATGAGCAGGGGTAAGGTTTTATTGGCCTTGTGTTCTTTTACTAACCAAATGTACCAATAGTAAACAAGTGCACCTAAAAAGAAGGAATACATTCCTTTTCCAATCAGGCTGAAATAATATTGCAGGAATGCGCCAATAGGGAGCATGAGCAGTAACAATACCTTTTTGTTTTGTAATCTCAGGTAGCAGACCAGGAAAAACACTAAATACAGGAATACTTCTACGGAGGCAGACCAGGCTGGGCCATTAAATGATGGCCCTTTCTCAAATCCCCAACTTTGTAAAAACAGGAGATTCAACACGAAATGATAAGCGTCATTATATTGTCCGATGAAATAGTGGCCCATTGTTTTTAACATCAGCCATTGCAGTATTGCCACCAGTATTAAGGTAACAAAGTGAATGGGGTAGAGCCGGCTAAGCCGGTATCCCATAAACTTCCTGAAAGTCAGTTTATGATTGGCGACTTTGTCTGCGTACAACCAAAAGAATATAAAACCTGATAGCAGAAAGAACAGGTCCACCGCTACCGGGGCATCATTATAGAATAGGGAGAAATACCGGTATAACGGAAGTGCTGTTTTATCATATCCTCCGGGCACATAGGTATAGTCTGCATAATAGAAAAACTGCCAGTGGTATGTTACTACGATCATGGCGGCAATGCCTCTGAATGCATCAAGCGTGTAAAAGTGCTGGGGTGGTTTTGGGTAGGATGCCATTTGGATTTTCGATAGCTAGTTGATTGATGATGATCCTAATTCACTTTTTATTTCAGATTTTGATCGAAGTAGCGTTAATAGACACTACAAAAACGCAGCTTTATGATGTTAATTTAGATATAATAATGAAATGTACTCTGACAGCGGGATAGAAAGGATAAAATGGATGCCTGGTTATAAAATGAACAAAATGAACAGCATCAGGTAGCGCTTCCTTCGGCTTCTCAAAAGGGGGATGGTTAACTCCGATGCCTACACGTTTCTTGCCTCAACTACTTAAGATCTCCACAGGAAATCTATCCTGTTGGTTTAGTATTTATAAACTTTGTAAGCCGCCTGAATGGCCGGCAAAAGGGAGGTGATACCGGAGCACAAGAGGAATATGTAACGGCCCCATATCGTAAATGGAAGGTGTAAAAAAAGTTCGGGAGATAGTAGGGTTTTCTTCTCCTGAAAGTGTATTAATAGCATCTGTCAAATGCCACGGCAATACCGATAGATACACGATTAACAGGAACCGGCTTTTATCAATAAAATATCTTCTGCTCCTATGGAACGGGCTTTTTACTATGCGATTATCGCCTGGAAAATGATGGCTATTATTTTATTTATTCCACTTTCCCTCGCTTACTGCTTTTTTAACCACTGCTGCAGACTATTCAGAAAAGCCGTTTGTCTGTCCACAAAAAGATAATGTGACGCACTATCCAGGTACTCAAAATGGGAGTCGCCCACTATATTCCGGAGACTGCCTATTTGTGCTATAGAAAAGATGCCATCCTGCTTTCCATACAATGCATATATGCGCATATTGTGGCGCTTTAAATCGGACAGTATCGGCTTTACATCAATGTTAGTACGCTTTTCATTTTTATAGAAAAGTTCGGGTGCCTGATCATTTCTGATATCTTTTAAGCCGCCTGCATCATAGGCAGCATAGATTTTTTTTGCCGCCTCCGTGCTATTGGCGACTTTGAAGAATCCATTTTCAGCGGCTAATGCAAAACATTCTTTGCGATACTCCGCTGAATTTTTAGAAAGATTTGAAACCGATAATACCTGTTTTAATTTTAACGTATCATGTTTTCGTGTATAAATAGTTTTTACGGAATCCAGGATATGATCATAAGTTTCCTGCTGGGAGAACAGGCCACTTGTCAGAATAAGTGCATCTATTTTCTCCGGATGTTTTTGGGCAAACAGCGTAGCCACCAACCCGCCAAAACTAAAGCCGATGAGGTTCGCACGTGTGAGCCGGAATCGTTGATAGATACCATTCAGGTCGTCAAATGCTTCCTGGTAGGTCACTTTTGCATTTTCATAGGTAGACCGGCCCTCGCCTCTGCGGTCATATACAATCACATAAAAGCCGCTATTAGCCAGTTGTTGCGCAGTAGTTGCTTCAAAAAGCAATGAGTTGCCCCTGGGGCCACCATGAATAAATATGACAGGGAGGCCGTTTTTATGCCCAAACGTTTTAATGTAAAGAGATTGCCCCTGCGCCGGCAAAAGCAGCAGAAATAAGGCGGCTAATAGAAAAATGTGTTTCATGTTGTAGTTTAACTCAGCGGCCGCAAATTATTTTATCTGCGGGAGATATCAGCCGGAAAGCTTTAGTATTTTTTTATGCTGGACAATATGAAGCGGCTGCTTTCAATGAACGGCCTGTAGAAAGGAAATGTAAAGAAGTTTATTCGCCATCAGCCTTCTCCCAATAAAATCTTCACCATGTTTTCATGGTTATTAATAAACTGCCGGGATGTTTTATAATTCTCCGTTTCCGTATAACTTGTTTTCCGTATCCCCTTTTCGCTGAGCTCATAAATAGTGGCATCAGGATAAGCCATTACGATGGGGGAATGGGTAGCGATGATGAATTGGGCATCCTGTTGAATCAGTTCATGCATTCTTGTCAGCATCGCCATTTGTCGCATGGGAGAGAGGGCGGCCTCAGGTTCATCCAGGATATATAAGGCATTTCCGGAGAAGCGGTGCATAAACAGCGCCCAAAATGCTTCTCCATGAGATTGTTCATGCAAAGAAACGCCCCCATAATCCTGGATCACCCGGCCCGTAGGACCTTCATCTAAATGTTCAATATTGGTTCCCACGTTGAAAAAGCTTTCACTTCTCAAAAAGAAGCCATCTTTTGGTCGTATCGGTGCCCGGGCTATCCTGATATACTCGTGTAATACAGAATGAGAAGCCCGGGTAGCAAAATTGAAATTTTTGGAACCACCTTCCGGATTAAAACCACAGTTGACAGCAATGGCTTCAATCAGGGTAGATTTACCCATTCCATTTTCACCGGAGAGGTAAGTGACTTTAGGATGAAATTCCAGCGAGGAAAAGTTTCTCAATGCAGGAATATTAAAAGGATACTCCCTGGAAGATGCTATTTTATCCCTGTTGAAACTCAGTGTTAACAGTCCTCTTTTTTTTACCATCACCGATCCTTGTTTTGCGCAAAAGTAAGGGAAAGATTGTTAGCTGTAAATCTGCGCTACCACATCCTTGAATTTTTCCATGACTGCTTTTCGTTTCAGGCTAAGTTTAGGTGTCATTTCCCCACCGGCAATGCTCCATTCTTCTGTGAGCAGTTCAAATTTCTTGATCTGTTCCACATGATTAAAGAATTGGTTGTATTTATCCACCACTTCCTGGTACATTTCCAATACCCGCGGGGTTTTAATGGCGGCTTCGTTGGTGGTGTAAGGAATATTCTGCTGATTCATCCAGTACTTCAGGTAGGTATAGGCAGGCACTATCAATGCACCCGTAAATTTTTGCCCGGCGCCTACTACCATGATCTGTTCAATAAAAGGGCTTTCCTTGAACTTATTTTCAATCGGCTGCGGGGCCACATATTTTCCGCCACTGGTTTTAAACAGTTCTTTTTTCCGATCCGTTATTTTCAGGAATTTATCATCTACCCAAACACCTACATCACCGGTGTGCAACCAGCCATCTATCACTGTTTCTGCGGTGAGGTCAGGACGTTTGTAATACCCTTTCATCACGCTGGGCCCCTTTACACAAATCTCTCCATCTTCTTCCAGCTTTACTTCCAGTCCGTTGATAGGAGGTCCTACGGTACCAAACTTCACGCCGCCGGGGGATTTCCTGTTTACAGAAATAACCGGGCTGTTTTCGGTAGGTCCATATCCTTCAAATACCGGGATACGGGCGGCATTAAAAATGCGCAGTAACTTTTCCTGGCAGGCAGCGCCGCCAGTCACGATAAAACGGATATTATTGCCCAATGCCTGTCGCCATTTACTAAATACCAGTTTGTTGGCAATGGCCAGCTGCAGGTTGTACCAGGCACCACCACTGATGTTGTTATCATATTTTGAAGCCAGTGCAACCGCCCAGAAAAACAGGCGGCGTTTAATGCCGGTTAAACCGTTGCCGGTGGCCATGATTTTTTCGAATACTTTTTCCAGCAAGCGGGGTACCGTGGTAAAGCCATCCGGGCTGATTTCCTTCAGGTTGGCGCTCAGGGTATCCATGCTCTCCGCATAATAAATGCTGATGCCGCTAAACATGTATATATAAGTCACCAATTTTTCAAAGATATGATTCAACGGCAGAAAGCTTAATACCTTAAACGGCTGAGGGGCATCTTCAAATGGAAAAGATGCCTTTGACATCATCAGGTTCCAGACAATGTTATGATGCGTCAGCATTACTCCTTTGGGTGTGCCTGTAGTACCAGATGTATAAATAATGGTAGCCAGGTGATGCGGATCAATGCTGTCTTTTATCTCTTCCACACGGGCCAGCAGTTGGGGGGTAGATTGAGCCGTAATATCGGACCAGTGTGTAGTACCGGGTATTTCGTCAAATGTATAAACATGCTGTAAAGTAGGCACCCCATCCCGTATACTGTTCACTTTATCCAGCAACTCTTTACTGCTCACAAACATATATTTCACGGCGGCGTCCTGCAGGATGAACTGCAATTCGGCTGGATTGGTAGTAGGATATATCGGCACCAGTACCGCACCGGTTTGTTGAACGGCAATGTCTGTGAAGATCCATTCCGGGCGGTTGTTACTGATAATGGCAATTTTATCGGCGCCTTCGGGGGTAAAATCATTTCCTCCCACACCCAGCTGCAATAGTCCTGCGCTGAAACGGTTTACTATGTCGCTGACACTGGCGGTATCATAGGTTTTCCAATTTCCATTTACTTTCGCCGCCAGCATATCCGGTTTAGGGAATTGTGATAACTGCCAGCTAATTGCATCAAAAAGTCTTTGCTTCTTCGGGATATTGCTCATAACGCGATTTTAATGAAAGTTCGTTCTTGTTCCTGTTGTTCTAAATATACTAAATAAACAATATAATTTATTAAAGCGATCTCCTCCCGGGAGATATTTTCATGAATAACTCTTTACACCTGTTTCCTTTGAATAATATATCTTTTTCCTCAGCTGCCTCCTGGTGCTGAAGAATAGCTACTATGGCCGATTCAAACTTTCCATTCATCTTGTGACTGGGTTGTACATCCGAAAGTCATCTCCGCATCAAGTCCACCTCACCTCCACCTCAACTCCACCTCTGCTGCGGTGCTACTATATATACATAGTTTGTTTCAGGCATAGGATCAACGGAGCCAACATAATGGCGACACTTTTGCAGATAATCTTCATGCACTATACAACTTGATACCAGGAGAGGGAAAACGACAGCATACATGACCTTCTAAAAACAATAGCCGGTCCTTTTTAAAGGGCCGGCTATAATTATGCGGAGCGATCGTATTATTAATCAATGAAACACGGCGCCGTGTTGGTTTCACTGTACGGCCCATTGGTAGATCCATCACTGAATTCGTAGTGGTAGTAGCAGTACCAGCGTCCACCGCTGCCGGGTACACTTTGGTCGTTTACCCTGATACCGGTTTCGCAGATGCCATTGATCAGTTTTTTATTACGCCCTGTGCAATCAAACATCACGGTGGAGCCATACATGTATTTCAGTGTTACCTCGTCATTATAAGCGAGGGCATATTTGCTGGGAGTGGCTACTGCCAGTGTATTGGCAACCGGGTGTACGGACGGCAGGATACCGGATTTTTTGCTGACAATAAAAACAGCACAAAACAGGAGTACGGCGCCTATGGCGCGCATCAGAGTTTTCATACCTACTTTTTTGATGTGAGGAATTACGGGTTTAAATCGGTTATTTGAGTTACCGGGTAACTATATCAATTTAGGAAAACTCAGAAAGATGAGCAATTTAATTTTGCACTAGTAAAGATGGTATTTGCCGACATCCTGGTAGCGATAGTGAGGGCTTTATTTAAAATGACTTTTATACTCCAGTGGTCTTTTTCCTGTTATTAATTTGAACATGTTGATGAAGTGAGACAACGTGTTATAGCCGCACTCATAGCAGATCTCCGTGATGTTCTTATCAGAATCAATGAGTTGTTGGCAGGCATATCCAATCCTTAATTCCGTAAGAAACCGGACATATGTTTTTCCTGTTTTAAGCTTGAAGTACCGGCAAAATGAAGTGCCGGTCATATGCACCAATGCGGCTGCATCTTCCAGGGTTAATTTACTCCGGAAGTTGTGGTGCGTGTATTCAATCACGGTTTTCAGCCGTTGGTTATCATGCTGAGACGGATCATAATTGAAACTTTCTGTCGATAACAATGTATAGTCACCACTTTCAGCTATCAGGTACAGTATCTGCAGCAAGGTGAGTAATCTGCTGCCGGGCGACTGTACCAGCAGGTCTTCCATCATACCGGCAACGTTGCGGCAGGTGTCGCCTTCCAGCTTAATGCCCTGACGGGAGAGTGACAGCAGTTGGGTGAGTTTACGCATTTCCGGCCATGCGGACAAGGTACTGCTGGGTATATCCTGTTTGAACAGGGCTACCACCGCCTCACCGGATTGTCCTTTCTGTTCACGGATAAAAGTATCCTCATGACGAAAGGAGTGGGGCAGGTTAGCACCAATTAAAACAACATCACCGCTTTGGAAAGGGCCGATATAGTCGCCTATCAGCCAGGTACCTGAGCTTTTCTTTATGAACAACAATTCCAGTTCAGGGTGAAAATGCCAGATATTACGCATGTTTTCCCCTATATCTTTTCTTACAGTAAAGGAACTCTCTGGTGGCGGAGTAACTTTCTTCAGTACTGCTTTCATAATCGTGCTGTGGCCGGAAAGGAAATAAAAATGGTTTATACTTACTCTTAAATGTAAGTATTTTTTCTCATTTTTGTAAGAATCAGGGAAGAAGTTCCTCCCAGCCGCCTCTAAGGGAATCGTTTGTGACAGCGGTAACGGCTGGCATCATTATTTAAAACCGAATTTGAAACCAATGACCTTCCATGACGGCAGGTGAGCGGGTTTGCTGATCACCAGGGCATCATCTTCGGCTTTCCACTGCACTTTTTCATTGCTGCCCAGCATTTTTACCGAGGCAATTGTTTTATTATTCAGGCTGCCTTTTTTACCTAATGATTTGATGCGGATATCACCGGAGGGAGTGTCCAGGAAGTAGGCATACAGGTAATTGCCTTTGCTGGTAAACCGGATATCTTCCGCTGTGTATTTTACTTTTTCTTCGTTAAAATTGCCTGCTTTAACCGTGGTGGCATTGGCCGGTTTTTCGCCATATATTTTCCAGGGCCGGCTGCCGTAGATGCCTTCGCCATTGGCCGCTATCCAGTTGCCGATTTCATCCAGCGTTTTCAGCATATCGGGTTCCAGGTCGCCCTCAGGTGTTTGTACAATGTTGATGAGCAGGTTGCCGTTTTTGCTGACAATGTCTACCAGCATACGCAGCACATCAGTGGCAGATTTGTAGTGCTGCCCCGTGCGATAGTACCAGTCGCCGATGGAAGTATCCGTTTGCCAGGGAAATGGACTGATCGTATCCTGGACGCCTCTTTCCAGGTCCTGTGCCCACATCCCTTCGGAGGGCTGCTTACAATTATACACAGCGGTAGGTTTGCCTTTGTGCCAGGCAATATTATCATTGTAGTAGTTGGCCAGCATGCTTCGACCAATTTCGTCAAAGGGTAGCTGACTGTCAGAATAGAGCAGGTCAGGATGATAGGTTTCTACCAGTTCTTTTACGTAACTATACCATAATTTCATCCATTCCGGATTGGTGGTGAGCCAGCCTTTATCATCGGGCGCAGCGGCAGTATGATAAAGATCAGCATAAGCCGGATCGTTTCCATCGTAAGGGACGCCTTTTAAATCCCCGCCTTTATCAGCGCGGTGGCTCGGCTGATACCAGGTATAGCTGGCCGCAAGATGCTCTGATACACCGAAATACAGCCCTTCTTTTTTAGCTGCCTGCTGCCACAAACCCACTACATCTTTTTTAGGTCCCATATTCACCGCATTCCATTTGTGAATTTTAGAGTTCCAGAGAAAAAAATTATCGTGGTGGCTGCCCATGCTGACAAAGTACCTGGCCCCCGCTTTTTTATAAAGTGCCATCAGCTTTTCCGGATCCCATTTCTCTGCTTTCCAGAGTGGGATAATATCCTTATAACCGAATTTGGAAGGATGTCCGTAGTGGGCCACGTGATATTTATAGTCCGCGCTGCCTTCTTCATACATAGCCCTGGCATACCAGTCACCCATGCGTGGTACTGCCTGTGGCCCCCAATGCGCCCATATACCAAACTTGGCATCGCGGAACCATTCGGGGTATTGGTATTGTTTTAAAGATTCGTTGGTGGGTTGATAGGGCCCTTTTGTTACCGGCAGTTGTTGAGCGGAAACAGCCAGCGTTGTTAAGGCGGCAACTGCACCGGTTAGCAGGGAATGCTTCAGCAATTGTATTTTCATACGTAGATACTATTTAGAATAATAAGGAGTATCCAAAAGTATCGCTATAATAAAAAACACCTGTCGACAAAATTGCCTGTTTACTATGGTATTTTGCCCTGCACCGGGGCCGGGAGATAAATCAGCGCGCAGGTTACTGCAGATGCAACCAGGAGAGGTAGGAGCATCCTGCCTGAAATAAGCTGCTTACTTCAGGCAGGATGAATAAATTATTTAAAAAGCGGAGTCCTCTTCATGAGAAAATTTATATAACCTTTCCACAGGTCATCTTCCAATGTAAGTTCAGGACCAAGGTCCAGTGGCTTCACGCGACGTTGGTATACAACTGTGCCATCACTTTTATAGAGCGATACTTCTGCGCTGATGTTATAGGCGTCTTTATCTGTAGCGGTGCTGGTAACAGAATGGTCGTTACTATTTCTTTCTGCACTGCTGTAAGTGCTCTGTTGTCGTTCTTTAAAAGTTTTAAAAAGATCAAACATCAATATATATTCTGTACCTGTTTTTTGTGCGAGGGCAGCAATATCATAGCTGTTAATAGCAGTGAGATCAATGTTGCCACTTCTTAATCGTGTATTTATAACCCTTATATCTACTGGTGTAACATTGATCTTTTTCTTATTCTTACGCATAAAGTCCATGATATGAGATTGCGCAAGATCACTGAGGTCTTTACGATAAACACCTTCCTGTGTGAAGTAAGGAGGTATGATGGCAACGCTGTTAGGTGCAACAGGTAAGGCACTGTTATTACCGGTTTCTTTCAGTGGAGGAGCGGGGGCATCATTAGTAACAGGAGGTTGACTATCATTTTTTTTAGCAGGTACATTGCTGCTAAAGCTCTGTTCCCTGCCGCTCGAAAAAACGATCTTGTTGATTTCTGTTGTTGGTATTACATTCTCAACAGCTTCTCCGGGATACCTGAAACTGATGGTGCTGTTGGTGACTTTAAATACCTGTACTTTAAGAATGTCGCCGCTTGTTTTAATCACCATATCTGTTTTAGTGGTTTGCTGGGCAACAGATGCTAATGCCAGTATTAGCAGGCAAAAGAGGAGAAATGGATTTTTCATTATAAAAATGGATTTATGAAGATAGGATAATAATGATAGTTCCGTTTTGGGTTAGCGTTAATCAGGATGCAAAGTAAATGGATATCGTTTAAGTAAAAAAAATATTTTCACATAGTTCGCTATTTGCGGCGCTGCGTTGTTTTAGCAGTGGATTTAGTTAAATAAAGCCTGATCTGTTGGTTTAGTATTATTCTGAAAAAAGTTAGTATAACTAATCAGCGGCGGGTGTTAATGTTTTTTTAATGTGGAATTAATTTTTATTGGGCATGGAAATTTGGTTATATCGTGTTTTTTCTCGTATTTTACGCCCAGATTGTTCTTTTACACACGGAAATTATTGAACATTCACACTTACTGAAGGGTTAATCCACCACACCTCAACGTAGACACTGCTCCTTGTGATGATAGTAAGTTCCTTAAGTATTGTTTTGGTTACTTGAAAAACATTTTGCCTTACATCTTTTAATTATCTGTTTTATCGAGTTACTGAGAAAGGTTAGGATAGTATACACGGAATATACTGTATTAGCCTGCAGGTTCCCCCTGACTTTAATTCACCCAAAAGAAAAATGACTTATGAGACCCTTGAATAGCTGTTGCTGTTAATACAAACATTATTATCCCCCAGGACATAAAATTATGTGCTGTGAAGAAACCGCCTCTTCTTCGCTGTATCGATAATTATGTTATTGAAATGACATTCTATGTCGTATAGCTTTACTATGTCACACAATGGTGATAACTGTACGCTTATTTATAAAATGCAGGCGCCACCTGCATGTCAGAGCTTTATTGTATCGTTAAAATATAAAAACAACGACTAGAATTTAAAGAAACCCTATTGATGATTAGATTAGAGCAAGAAGTATGATGTTAGTATCCTAAAAAGAGTTCGTCACATTGATCATGGAGAGAATTCTGCATGTCGGGAAGACAAGTGTAACTGTAACTGAGCCGTGATGTCACACCCTGGCATATAGTAATTATTCCATTGATCAACCACCAGGAAATCTCTTCACTTAAACAGAGCTAAACGTTTGCAGCCCGGCTAACAGCGCTGGTGGAACATTGCTGTGATACCTGATGCTTCAAACGTCTGCTATAACCTGCTGCACCTTTCCGGTGCGGTGAGGGTGATGCTTGCCAAAAACGTGCGCCATTTTATTTCCGTGAATAAAATGTGCGCCGTTTTGGCTCAGCATTCTATTGCTTCTTTGACTCATTTTATTATATAAAATATAGAACGATATAGCCCTATGAACAATTTTCTACATCAGGAATGTGTACTGCTGACAGATATGTTGTCACGACTGCAGCAGGAAGAAAGTAAAGGAATCGTATTTATAAAAGGCGGAGAGCAGGAAGTATTTGTTTCCTATGCTTTGTTATTCAGAAGAGCAAAACAATGCCTTTACTACCTCCAGCAGGAGAAAGGGCTGCATGCCGCTGATGAACTGATCATACAGGAAGATGACAGCGAAATATTACTGACTGTTTTCTGGGCCTGTATATTAGGGGGTATCATCCCCATTCCCGTATCCACCGGTAATAAAAATGAACACAAACTGAAAGTGCTGAAGATCCGCGAAAATTTAAAACGTCCTTATCTTTTTGCAGGGAGTGATCATGTACAGCGATTGATTACCTATATACAGACGGATTTACCAGGAACTGATGTGCTGGCGCTACAGCACAGCATTATAGACGCCGGGATGTCATTTGAAGAACAGCCGGACACGCCTGAGTTGCGTACCCCTTTAGCAGACGACCTCGCTTTTGTACAATATTCTTCCGGATCTACAGGGTCACCCAAAGGAGTCATGCTCACCCATCGCAATCTCTTTTATAATACTACTGATTTAGCGGAACGTAAACAGCTGACCGCCGAAGATAAAGAGCTTAGCTGGATGCCGCTCACGCATGATATGGGGATGATCTGTTTTCACCTGACCGGTGTACTCACAGGTTGTACCCAATACCTGATGCCTACTGCCTTGTTCATCCGCCGTCCACTGCTTTGGATGGAATCTGTGAACAAGCATAAGGCCACCATTTTGTATTCTCCCAATTTTGGATATGAATATTTCCTTGAAGCACTGGATAACAAACCCGTGGGTAACTGGGATCTGTCTTCTGTGAAAATGATTATTAATGGTGCTGAGCCTATTTCTGCGGAAGTATGCCGGCGATTTACCAGCAGGCTGCAAAGTTATGGCTTATCGCCTGTTTGTATTGCACCAGGGTATGGACTGGCAGAAGCATCTGTGTGTGTAACACTGAGCAAGCAGGGAACACCTGTACGGGAACTGTATCTGCAACGGGATGCATTAGGAATAGGTGACGAAGTGATTGCGGAGGAAAATGCACATACAGGTACAGTAGGTTTTGTAGAAGTGGGATTTCCAGCAACCCATTGCAGAGTAAGGGTTTGCGGCGACAAAGATGAAGTACTTCGATTTGGTACTGTAGGCCATATTCAGATAAGCGGATTAAATGTTACATCCGGTTATTATCGCAACGAGGCTGCTACAAATGCTATCCTCACCTCCGATAACTGGGTAAGAACCGGTGACCTGGGTTTCCAGGAAGCCAACGGGATGTTGGTGATCACCGGCCGGCATAAAAACATGATCATCCTGCACGGACAAAATTATTACCACCACGATATTGAACGTATTCTTTTTGATGTTCCAGGTATTTCCGCCGGAAAAGTAGTGGCAGTTGGTATTCCCGGAAATGGTAATGAAAAAGAAAAGTTAGCGGTATTTGTATTGTTCAAAGGACAGTTACCTGCATTTGCTGTTTTGGAAGAAGCCATCACAGAGAAGCTGGGCGACGTGCTTTCTATTGTGCCGGATCACGTAGTGCCGGTAAGGGAAATTCCTAAAACTACCAGCGGAAAAATACAGCACTATGAATTGATACAACGTTTCCGCAATGGAGAATTTGACGATACATTGAATGAACTGAAGGCATTGTCCGGCGATGTTTTCCTGCGGCAATGGCAGGATGAACCGCATGCTGCGCGGGTGCAGGCCATAGCACAGTGGTTGCGGGAAACAGTGGCACTGCTCATAAAAGTATCTGCGCAGGAAATAGATCTGTTGCAGCCACTCACGGACCAGGGGCTGAAATCATTGCACGCCATGCAGCTCAAAGTAATATTGGAACGTAAACTAAATATCCCGGTAGGTATCGGGGTGCTATATAAATATCCTGTTATAGAAAGATTGGCCCTGTTCATAGAAAAGACATTATTCCCCGCGGCAGTGCATATACCATCCGCCATCATTGCCAGGGAAACTGCTGCTGTGGGTCTGCTCGAAAGAGTGGCCTCCTTATCTGATGAAGAAATTGCTTTACTCCTTAATGAAAATTTACTATGATAACCCGGGAAGAAAGAATAGCGGAACTTAGTCCGCTGCAGAAAGCGTATTTAAAAATTGAAGAATATAAAACACGGTTAGGCCAGCAGCTGCAAGATAAAAGCCGTGGCTATGCCGACATTGCGGTGATTGGCATTGCTCTGCGTTTTCCGCAGGCAGATACACCTGCAGCTTATTGGGAAAATCTTGTTGCAGGGCGTGATCATATAAGACCTTTTCCGGAACAACGTGCCACAGACGCGCTGGATTACCTGCGTGCTGCCGGCAAAGGCGCTGTAGCGCCCCAGTTCAGAGAAGCCGCCTACCTGGAAGATATTGATAAATTTGATCCCCGTTTTTTTAAATTCAAACAGAAAGAAGCAGCATTAATGCATCCATTGCAACGCATGCTGTTACAAACATCCTGGCAGGCAATGGAAGATGCCGGCTACCTGGGTAATGACCAGGCAGATGATCGCACCGGTGTATATATGGGCGTGTCCGGAGATCATACCTACAGCCAGTACCTCGACATGATTGCCAGTGGATACCAGGATGTAAGTGCTCTAGCACTCACTGGTAATAATAATGCCATTACTTCGAGCCGCATCTCTTATTTCCTGGACCTCAAAGGTCCGGCAATTACCATTGATACTGCCTGTTCCTCTTCCCTGGTGGCTATACACCAGGCATGTAAAGGATTAATGAATGGCGACTGTGAGATGGCACTCGCCGGTGGCGGACGGGTATACCTGGTGCCGGAAAAGGGAAAATATGAAGTAGGTTTTGAATCACCTGCCGGCAGAACAAGGGCATTTGATATTGCTGCAGATGGCGCCGGTGTAGGAGAAGGTGTGGCAGTAGTGTTGTTGAAACCATTGGATAAAGCCATCGCTGATGGTGACCGTATACATGCAGTAATTAAAGGTTCCGCCATTAATCAGGATGGCACCTCCGCCGGCATCACCGCACCTAATCTCGCTGCGCAGGAAGCTGTGTTGAAAAGTGCGTGGGCAGCGGCCTCCATTGACCCGGCTACGATTACTTATATTGAAACACATGGTACAGGTACATCTCTGGGAGATCCGATAGAGTTCCAGGCCCTGAGTGATGCGTTTGGTGCAAATGCACCTGTGCAGGGTTGTGCTTTGGGCGCTGTAAAAAGTAATATTGGTCACCTGTTTGAAGCTGCTGGTATTGCAGGTTTGATCAAGTGTATACTGGCATTGCAGCATAAACAGATACCTCCTGTCATTAATTATACTGCACCTAATCGTGAAATTACACTCAAGGATTCTCCTTTTTATATCAATACAGAAAGCATTCCCTGGAAGCTGACAACGGCAGATATCCGCCGTTGTGGTATCAGTTCTTTTGGTATCAGTGGCACCAATGCACACGTGGTGCTGGAAGAATACATTCCGGCAGCATCTAAAGATCAGCGTCATACAGCTACACCACAACTGTTTACATTATCCGCTGCCAGCAGGGAAGATTTGCTGGTACTGGCCAATAGTTATGTATCGTGGCTGGAAGATAAAAAAGAAGACAACCTGGAAACGATCTGTTATGCCAACAATACCGGCAGGGCACATTATTCCTGGCGGCTGGCAGTTGTAACAGACAACGTTGCACAATTGCAGGAGGCATTGCGGAAAGCAGATACGTTGTTATTACAGGCTGAAAGGCGTTCCCATATCAGCGAGCAGAGTTATGATCAGCTGCAGGAGCTGGCTGCATTGTACCTGGAAGGTGGTAGTATCAACTGGCAGTTGTTATATAAAGGGAAACGTATTACCCGGATAGCACTACCCACTTATCCGCTGAACGAAGTACGTTGCTGGGTTACCTACGATCAGGCAGCTCCGGTAGCAGCTCCTGTGCAGGTAGCAGCAGTGATAACGGCTACGCATACACGCGCGGATATTTATAAGGCGGTGCGGACAATGATCGCCAAGGATACCGATCTGAAGCCGGAAGATATAGGCGAAGATGCCGACTTTTTTCAGCTCGGACTGGATTCCCTGATCATCATGCAATTGATTCAGGGCATACGCAAAGAGTGGAAACAGCAGGTGGAATTATCGCAGTTTTATGATAAACTGACTACGCTGAGCAGGCTCGCAGATTACCTGCTGGAACACCTCGCGGCAACAGGCACCGTGCAACCGGCATTGACTGTTACGCCGGCAGCAACAGCCACTGTTGCTGCTGCAAGGCCGTCGCAGATCAACTACTTTGTGCCTTATAGAGAAGTAGAGAAAAAATCCGATCATAACCTATCTCCCCAACAACAACAACACCTGCAGCAGCTGGCTGCCCGTATTAATCAACGTACCGCCAGAAGTAAAACATCTACCCAGCAGTATCGCGGCGTGCTGGCCAATAACAGGAATGTAGCAGGCTTCCGCCCTGAGCTGAAAGAGATCACTTACCAGATCATTGCAGCAGAAGGTAGCGGCGCCAATATTATGGACCTTGATGGCAATCAGTATGTAGATCTTACGATGGGCTTTGGGGTTAACCTCTTGGGATATAATCCTCCGTTCATAAAGGCTGCTTTAATGGCCGAACTGGAGAAGGGATTCCCGGTAGGCCCGATGGTGGAAACAGCAGGTAAAGTAGCATCGCTCATTTCAGAAATGACTGGTGTGGAAAGGGTGGCATTTTATAATTCAGGTTCCGAAGCAGTAATGGTTGCACTCAGGCTGGCCAGAGCCACCACGGGTCGTAATAAGGTAGTGCTTTTCAAAGGCGCTTACCACGGTACTTTCGATGGCGTGCTGGCACTGGCTAACGCGCTTGATCCTGCGTCTTCCATTCCTTTGGCGCCAGGCATTGCGGACAATTATGTGAGCAATGTAGTGGTACTTGATTACGCTACGCCGGCATCCCTCGATTTCATCAGGGAGCATGCCCATGAGCTGGCAGCAGTATTGGTAGAGCCGGTGCAAAGCCGCAGACCGGATATACAGCCGCGTGATTTCCTCCATGCGGTAAGAGAGATTACCGCTTCGGCTGGTGCCGCCATGATCATAGATGAAGTAATTACCGGTTTCCGCATTCACCAGGGCGGTGCACAGGCCTGGTTTGACGTAAAAGCGGATCTGGTCACCTACGGAAAAATTGTAGGTGGTGGTATGCCGGTGGGCGTAGTGGGAGGCAGTGCAAAATTCATGGATGCGATAGATGGTGGTATGTGGCAGTTTGGCGATCAGTCTTACCCCGAAAAAACCACCACTTTTGTAGCCGGTACCTTTAACCAGCACCCGCTCACCATGCAGGCCGCGTGGCAGATACTGACGTATCTGAAACAACAGGGCCCCGGCTTACAGGAAACACTGAATGCGCGCACTGCGAAACTGGCAGCACACCTGAATCAGTTCTTTACTGAAAAGCGTGTACCCATTTCCGTTGTAAATTTTGGTTCGCTGTTTCGTTTTGTGCTGAAAGGTAACTGGGAGCTGTTTTATCAGCATCTGCTGGCCAACGGGGTATATGTATGGGAAGGACGCAACTGTTTTATTTCTGCAGCACATTCAGAAGAGCAGATAGATTATATCTACCAGGCTGCTACCAGGTCAGTAACAGAGATGCTGGACGGTGGCTGGGTAACTGCCGGACCAACCGTCACGGTGGTAATGTCGGAGATCCCCTTTACGGAAGAACAGGAGCAACTGTATGCGCTCGCCGCATCTGATCCGGAAGCTTCCAGCGCTTTTAATGAAAACCAGGTAGCTACCCTTACAGGTGCGCTTGATAAAAACGCTTTGCATGAAGCCATTGATATTGTTGTAAACAGGCACCAGGCGCTGAGAACCGTTAAGGTCAGTGCAAAGGGTATGCTGGTAGCAACAAAAGCAGCAGCTATTATTAAAACGATTACAGCGGCGGAACTACTGGCCTTACAGGAACAGGGTATCACCACCACAGATCTGTTGCGCGAAAACGGGCAACAGGCTTTCGATCTGCAACAAGGTCCTTTCATACGTTTTCTTTTACTGGAAAACGATGAAACACATCATAGCCTCCTGATGACTGCCCATCACCTCGTGGCAGATGGCTGGTCCATCGAAATCATCTGGAGTGAAATCGGGCAGGCCTATTCTGCTATCACCGGCAAAGAACCGGTATCGCTGCCATCCACCGTGGCGATAGAAAAATTCAACGAATGGCAACAGGTGCAACAACAGGACGAAGCAGGTAAAGCATTCTGGAAAGCAGCATTTCAGCAGGACTATCCGGCTATTGAGCTGCCGGCAGACCGACTGGTGACGGCTAATACCGGCAAGCAGGGGAGCAGCTTTACGATCACCCTGGATGCATCGCTCCGGAAACAACTGACTACATTGGCACAGCAGGAAAAACTGACCTTGTTCAACCTGTTATTGGCTGCCTATAATATTTTGCTCTACAAACTGAGCGGACAACATGCTTTTGTTATTGGCATTCCTTCCGCAGGACAGGCCCGTATGGGGGAGAACTGCCTGGTAGGACAATGTGTAAGCATGCTGCCATTCTACAGCCACCTGCAGCCTGAAACACCGCTTAAAGACTATCTGCTGGATATACGTACCAGGTTGTCGGATATTATCCGTTACCAGGATTGCTCTTTTTCATCGCTGCTGGCGGCAGATACTACACTGACCCCGCCGCGTATTGCTACAGAAATAGATATGGGCAACAGGCAGTATTCACTGCCTGTTGCCGCAACCCGGTAATATAACATGAACATCAGATCAGGAAAAATTTTACCTGCGGTAGAAGCAGATAAAACAGCAGTTATACATGGGAGTACAACGCTCAGTTACGGCGGACTGGCAGAAGCGGTATGGAATAATGTGGTGATGCTGAAAGTGACCGCAGGTCGCCCTGTATTTATCGTGGCAGATGATCCCATTACGCGGTTAACGCTGGCGTTAAGTGTAATAGAAGCAGGTGGCTATTGTTCCTTCCTGCACCCGGATGCAGATGATGTCTTAAAACAGGAAATCAGCAACTGGAAAGAGGCGGTGATATTATCTGAGAAATGTTACAGCGGACAGTTTGCATCCGAACGAATGATTATATACGATGCGGAGGGGTACATTCTTCCTTCCAGCCTGGTGCTGGCGGAAGATGAACCACCATACGCAACAACAGGCGGTATCGTTTTGCGTAATACCCTTCCGGGGGAGGCCGCCGCTTTTATAGTTGATTATCCGGTGCTCACAGAGCACTTACAACATATCATCCGTGAATTTGGGATCACTGCTTCTCAGCGGCTGCTAACGGATACTGTCCGTCAGTACCACGATCTGCTGGAGTGGTGGCTACCGGCTATCTCCGGAAAAGCAACCCTGCAGTTTATGGACAAAAACACGCCAGGCGGTAGTCATGGCGAAGTGGCGTTGAAACTGAATGTAAAAGGAGTGAGAGAGTGGTTGCACCGCCCCGGATCATTCCGGCATATCATCAATGGTGATACCGGCAGGCTGATCATCAGTTGCCACCACCGTGTTAACCGCCACCTGGTGAAAGCATGGAAAAAACAGTACCCTCATATCCCGGTGGTGTCGCATACCTATCAGTTGTTAGGCCTGCCCGTATCCATTGCCAGCGGGTATATGGACGCAGCCGAAGTAACAGATGCCGATATCACAGACAGCTTATCCTTACACCGGCCATTTGGCAAAACGAGGATCGCGATACTGGATGAAAAAGGCAAACCGGCACCGGTGAATGTAAAAGGTAGTCTGCAGGTAGAAAACAATTGTTTGACGAACCCGGTATTATTTAATCAGGATTCCCCTGTTTCTCAAAAATTATTTCCCACGGGATACAATGCCCGCTTTATACCCGGCGGAAAAATACAGCTGATCAACCAGCAACACCGGGAGGTACGCAGCGGCAACCAGGTGATCACGCCGGATGAAATAGAGGAAATCGTTTACGCACATCCGTTAGTATACCAGGCAGCAGTAATGTTGTCATTCGGACATACCCATCCTGGCGTAACGGTATTTGTAACGCCAAAAGAAAATGAAGAGATAACTCCTGCTGGTTTGCGTCAGTGGCTGAGTGTATACGTGCCCGCATCCCGGATGCCGCGTTACTTTGTGGTATTGCCATCTTTCCCGGAACTGGCGGATGGTCAGCTGGATATCGCTGCCCTGCGGTTGCCGGAAGATCATTACGACAGCCAGGCTACCGCTAACGAAACAGAGGCCCGGATCATCAGCATCTGGAAAGAAACGTTGAAACAGGATAATATAGGTCCGGCAGATGATTTCTTTTCGCTGGGCGGACATTCTTTGCTGGCAGCACGTACCACGGCCGTGATGAACGATGCCTTTGGTCTTACCTTGTCTCTCAAAGATATTTTTATACACAGTACGCCGGCGTTGCTGGCGACTTTTATTGCCAACCTAACGGAAACGGATACTGGCGAACGCCCTGTTCCGGGTGAGCGTGGTAATCATATACCGCTTTCTTTTTCACAGGAAAGGGTATGGTTCATTCATCGTCTGCAGGGCAGTGTGCCCTTTCATTTACCTGCACTGCTGAAGTTGTCGGGTAAGCTGGATATTGCCGCATTGGAATATGCTTTGTCAGGCATTGTGCAGCGGCATGAAGTGATACGTACACTGATCCGGGAAGAGAACGGCGAAGCATTCCAGGAGGTAATACCTGCCGATACCTGGCAAATGCAATACACAGATGCTACGGCGCTGAACGGAGAAAGCGCCTTGCAGGAGCTCCTCCATCAGCAGGTGATGCTGCCCTTTGATCTGCGAAAAGATATGATGCTGCGGGCTACACTCATCCGCCGGTCTGATAACGAACATCTCTTGCTGTTGGTGATGCACCATATTGCTACAGACGGAGGATCTTTTCCGGTGATCATGAATGAGCTGGTGGCATTTTATGTAGCCCATACAGAACATCGGGAGCCTGAACTGGCACCGCTGCCCCTGCAGTATGCGGATTATGCCATATGGCAGCGCAAACTGCTGACGGATGCGGTGTTGGACAAAGAAGTGGGCTTTTGGAAGCAACAGTTGGAAGGATTATCACCGCTGGAACTACCCACCGATTTTGCGCGGCCGGCTATTCAAAGTACCGCCGGTGGAATGGTGTGTTTTCATCTCGATAAATCGTTACACAAACAATTAAATATGCTGGCGCGACAGGAAGGGGTAACCCTTTATGTGTTGTTGCTGTCGGCATTTAAAATAGTGTTGGCACGTTACAGCGGGCAGCAGGACATTTGTGTGGGTGTACCTGTGGCCAACAGAACGTATGCCGAACTGGAACCGCTGATAGGCTTCTTCCTCAACCTGCTGGCCTTGCGTACGCAGGTGGGTGAGTCGGGCAGCGGCAGGGTACATGACCTGTTGTTATCTGTAAAAGAGTCCCTCCTGCAGGCCTATGCGCACCAGGAAGTGCCTTTCGAAAAAGTAGTAGGCACACAGCGGGATCTCAGCCGGAGTCCTGTATTCCAGGTGTCGTTTACACTGCACAGTGGTGGCGGGGCCGAGCTGTTCCGCATCCGCGACCTTGCCCTCAGTGAAATAGACCTGGAAGAGCGGGCCATACAATTTGACCTCGATGTGGCGGTAGTGGAAACAAAAGGCGCGCTGCAGGTAAACCTGGGTTATTGCAGTGATCTTTTTACGCGGGAAACAATCCTGCGCATGGCGCAACATTACCAACAGGTGTTGTTGTCGATACTGGAAAATCCTTATCGCAAGATTGCTGACATTCCGTTTATAACGGCATCGGAAGCTACGCTGTTGAAGGATTTCAATGACAAGGCTTATCCGTTCCCCCAGGATAAAACAATGGATGAACTGATAGATGAAATTGCTATCCGCTATCCCCACCGGATTGCCATAAAGCATAACAATAACGTGGTCGACTATACGCAACTTAAACAGGGGGCGGAGCAATTGGCCAACTACCTGGTGTCCGCCTCAAAGTTGCAACATGAGGATATTGTGGGCGTATTATCAGACAGAAGTCCTTTACTGCCGCAGGCTATTTACGGTATATGGAAAGCCGGTGGCGCATACCTGCCGCTGCATCCGGAGTTACCGGAGGAGCGGCTGAAAATGATACTGGAAGATGCAGGCGTAAAAGTACTGATCACAGAAAAAAAATATAGCACGGTAGCTACTGCTTTGCAGGCAGCCTGCCCGTTGCTGGAGCATGTTGTATATGCCGACAGTCGGGAAGCATATCAGGAAGGCATCTTTCTGAAAAGTAATACCGGAAAGGATAACAGCCAACTCGCCTATGTAATATATACTTCCGGTTCTACGGGAAAACCCAAAGGGGCGATGGTAGAACATAAGGGGATGATCAATCACCAGTATGCACGTCTCAGGGAGCTGGAAGCAGATGATCAGTGCCGCATAGCGCAGAATGCTTCTCAGAGTTTTGATATTTCTATTTTCCAGTCGTTTGCCGCGCTGTTGTGTGGTGGAACTACCGTTATTTATAGCCAGGATACCGTATTAAGACCGGACGAATTCCTGAAGCAGGTGACCGCGGATGGTATTACGATGATGGAAATAGTGCCAGGATATTTATCGCTGGTGCTGGATGAACTGCCGGTTCAGAAGCAGTCGGTGTTTACTGCCCTGAAGTATATGCTGGTAGGGGGAGAAACGATGAAGAAGAGCCTGGCAGAACGATGGTTTGCTGCCTTTCCCGGTATAAAGCTGGTGAACGGTTACGGACCTACGGAGGCATCAGATACGATTACGCAGCATATCATGGATCAGGTTCCTGCCGGCAGCAGTATTCCTGTTGGTAAGGTATTACAGAACCTGCGTATTTATATTGTAGATAAAAATGGAGAACTATGTCCGCTGGGAGTGGTAGGTGAAATATGGGTGGCGGGTGTTGGCGTAGGCAGAGGATATTTGAATGATCCGGTTAAAACAGCCACCTCATTTATAATCGATCCTTTCACACAGGACGGTGGACGCTTATATAAAACCGGTGACCTGGCCCGTTACCTGCCTGATGGTTCCATTGAGTTTACCGGCAGAAAAGATTACCAGGTAAAGATCCGTGGTTACAGGATTGAACTGGGAGAAATAGAGCAGCGGCTGAATAATTTGCCTGGTGTAAAAGAAACGGTGGTGATGGACAGGGAAGGTGCAGATCATCTGCCGGCATTGTATGCTTATGTTACACTGGATGCCGGGTGCAGGATGGATGAACAACAACTCAAAACATTGTTGTCCGCACAGTTGCCTGCTTATATGGTGCCTGCACATATCATGGTGCTGGAGGTGTTTCCGCTGACAGCCAATGGTAAAGTAGATCGCAAAATATTACCCATGCCGGATGCAGCGGCCATCGTTGCAAAAGATATGGTGTTGCCACGCAACCGGGTGGAAGCCGGTATGGTGGCTATCTGGCAACGATTGTTGCAGGTGGAAACGGTGAGCGTGACCGCTGATTTTTTTGAACTGGGTGGCCATTCGTTACTGGCGGTGCGGGTATTGTCCGCTATCCGCAGTGAGCTGGACCTGGAAATCAGCATCAGGGACTTTTTTACTTATACGAGCATCGCTTCATTATCTGCGTTTATTCATGACCGTGAGGACGCACCAACAATCGCTGCAACACTGGGCGTACAGGAAAGAGACGCATTTATCCCTCTATCTTTTTCTCAGGAACGGCTTTGGTTTGTAGACCGTTTCTCCGGCTCGCTTCCTTATCATCTTCCATTTTTGCTGAAGCTGACAGGTGTTATAAATGCACCGGCATTACAATATGCATTACAGCAAATCGTGAACCGGCATGAAGTGTTACGTTCGGTGATACGGGAAGAAAATGGCAAGGGGTATCAACAGGTATTGCCTGAAAATGGCTGGCAACTGGAGTTTTTAGATGCCGCCTATTTTACTGATGAAACGGAATTAGAGGCGTTTATCCGGGAGGAAATACAAACTTCCTTTAACCTGGAAGCAGATCACATGATGCGTGCAACACTTATTCGCCTCAACAGGAACGAACACCTGCTGCTGATAGTGACGCATCATATTGGATCGGACGGGTGGTCCATACCGCTGATGGCCAATGAACTGGCGGTTTTATACAGCGCCAGGGTACAGCAACATACCCCCGTTTTACCAGAGCTGTCGTTACAGTACGCAGACTATGCGATCTGGCAGCGCAAAAATATCAAAGAAGAACTGTTGGCGACACAGTTGAATTACTGGAAGGGACAATTGTACGGGGTAGAACCTTTGCAGCTGCCAACAGATTTTATACGTCCTGCCATGCAGAGCACCCGTGGGGCTGTAAAGCATTATCATCTTGCAAAAAATATCTGTGAAGCGCTGGAATCATTTTCAGAAAAGCAGGGTGTAACGTTGTTCACCACTATGCTGACGGTGTTTAAAGTACTGCTGCACCGACACAGCAATCAGCACGATATCTGTGTAGGTATTCCTGTTGCCGGCCGCCTGCGGCCAGAACTGGAGTCACTGATTGGCTTCTTCGTAAACACAATGGCACTGCGCAGTGATTTTACCGGCAACCCGCTTTTTACCACTATGCTGCAGCAGGTAAAGGAAACTACTATCGCGGCTTTCATGCACCAGGATGTACCCTTTGAAATGGTAGTGGATCAGTTGACTATTCAACGGGACATGAGCCGCAATCCGGTATTCCAGGTAGCCTTCGGATTAAATAATGTGCCGGCTGCCGCGTCCACGTTGATGCTGGATCAGCTTGAGGTGGAAGAAGTGCTGCTGGAAAAAGAACACGCCAAATTCGATATCAGTTTTGAATGGTTTGTTACCGGCAACGGATTACAACTGAGCGTGGAATATTGCACAGACCTTTTTACTGATGATACCATCACGCGTCTGGTGCATCATTATATGAACCTGTTACAGGCCATACCTGAGCAGGCACACCTGCATGTACTTGAATTGCCTATGCTGTCTGCTGCAGAAATACAACAACAGTTGGCAGACTTTAATGATACCAAAGTACCTTATCTCCTGGAGCAAACCGTTACCGGTTTACTGGATATACAGGTACGCAGCAACCCTGCAGCCATTGCCATTGTAAGCGATGATAGGCAGATTTCCTACAGTGAACTGGATGAGCGTTCCGGACAGCTGGCTAATTATCTCCTTCAGGAAGGAATTGGAAAAGGTTCACTGGTAGCGGTTTGTATGGCCAGATCTCCGGAACTGATCATCAGCATTACAGCTATTCTGAAAGCCGGGGCGGCATATGTGCCCATAGATCCGGCGTATCCGCATCAGCGTATTGCCTTTATCCTGTCAGATACAAGAGCGGCGCTGCTCATCACAGATGATGCCCTGAACACCACGCCGGATGAGCAACTACCTGTTAAAACATTACATGTCAGTGATCATTGGCAACAACGGGTAGCGTTACTACCTGCTACCATCAGTGATGTATCTATTGTGCCGGAAGACCTGGCCTATGTGATCTATACCTCCGGATCTACCGGCGAACCCAAAGGGGTAATGGTAGCACATAGGTCTCTACTCAATCTCTGTTACTGGCATACCGATGCCTTTAATGTAACGGCTGCTTCCCGTGGCACCATGTATGCAGGCATTGGCTTTGATGCAGCAGTCTGGGAAATATGGCCCTACCTGTTGAATGGTGGTAGTTTGTACCCTGTAGCAGAAGAATTGAAATTGGATATGGATAGCTTGCTGCATGTCTTTCATCATAACAGTATCACTCATACGTTTTTACCTACCGCTATTTGCGAACAACTGGCGGATCACATCACAGCAGCGGATGAAACATTGCCACTGATACTTACTGGTGGTGATCAACTGAAAAAGGCAAGCCCATATTTACGGATCATTAATAATTACGGTCCTACGGAATCTACCGTGGTAGCTACTTCTATACCGCTGAACCCAACCGCTGAAAAAGGGGTGCTTACTATTGGCCGCCCTATCAGCAACACACAGATTTACATCCTGAATGACGCCCTGCAGCTAATGCCGGCAGGCGCCTCCGGCGAAATATTTATTGGTGGCGACAGCCTGGCCATAGGATACCTTAACCAGGACGAATTAACGGCCACCCGCTTTATTGTCAATCCTTTCGAACAACATACCCGTCTGTATCGTACCGGTGATCTAGGTCGCTGGCTGCCGGATGGCACCATAGAGTTTGTTGGCAGGAAAGACAACCAGGTGAAGATAAGAGGCTATCGCGTAGAATTGGGCGAAATAGAAAATGTTATACAACAAAGCGGGCAGGTAAGTCAAACCGTTGTGCTGGCGAGAGAAGATCATGCCGGTCATAAACAACTGGTGGCCTATATCGTATCGCCTGATTCATTGAACAAGGATAGCTTAACAGATTATCTCAAAGCAAAATTACCTGCTTATATGGTGCCGGCATTACTGGTACCACTGGATAGTATGCCGCTGACGCCCAATGGCAAAATAGACAGGAAAGCATTACCGGTACCGGATACCGCTGCACTTTCCGGCAGCGTATATACGTCACCGAGAAATGAACTGGAACAACAACTCGCCAATACCTGGCAGGACCTGCTGGGAATAGCATCAGTGGGAATCCACGATAATTTCTTTGAATTGGGTGGTGATTCCATCATCTCCATACAATTGGTCAGCCGGTTAAAACGCCTGGGATATTCCCTGCACACAAAGGATGTGTTTAATAATCAAACGATCGCCAGGCTGTCGGCATTGCTGATAGAACGGCAAACCGTTACACCTGCATTTATTGCAGAACAGGGCTACCTGACAGGGCCCAGCGGACAGCTGCCGATACAACAATGGTATTTTGAAACCCGGCCGGCAGTAATATCACATTTTAACCAGAGCATTCAGCTGAATATCAATAAAGCCGTAACAGCTGCGGTGATGCAGGAGGTAGTAGCACAACTGGTAGCACACCACGACAGCCTGCGTTTTTTATATAACCATCACAGTGATAGCTGGATACAGGAGTATACATCAGCAACGAACATCCAGGTGCAGGTGAAAGATCTGAAACATGTTTCCCCTCAGGAGTTGCCGGCGCTGATCACCGCATTGGAGGAACAACATCAGCGAAGCCTGGATATTACATCCGGACAGGTAATGCGTGTGGTATTACTGGAAACCCCGGCGGAAGTACGTGACAACAGGTTGCTCACCATCATCCATCACCTGGCAGTAGATGGCGTATCCTGGCGGATCTTACTGGAAGATACAGAACTGCTGATCACGGCAGCCATTAATGGTAACGTAGCAGACCTGGGTAAAAAGACAGGTTCCTACCGTCAATGGTATCAGTCGCTGGAACATTATGCAGCCTCTTCAAGATTATCGTTACAGCAACCCTACTGGGAGAAAATCACCCAGGCATATACCGCGTTGCCGGTAGATACTTCTTACCCTGATGCTATAACGGTGAAGGATGTACGCCGCATAATCACCTCGCTGGATACTACGTTGACTCATCAGCTATTACAGGATGTTTCAAAAGTATACCGTACAGATATCAATGACATGCTGCTGGCGGCGCTGGCAAGACTGCTGGCAGATTGGAGCGGCCATCACAACGTGGTGATCGGACTGGAAGGACACGGTAGGGAAGATGTAGGAACAGACACGGATATCAGCCGCACCGTAGGATGGTTTACGAATCTTTATCCCGTATTGCTGGATGTAACACGCTCCGAAAATGAAAAAGACCTGATCCGGAATGTGAAAGAGCAACTCCGGAGCATCCCGGACAAGGGCATGGGATATGGCGTACTGAAGTATATCCGTAAAACAGCGCAACTACATGGCAATGATCCCTGGGATGTTGTATTTAACTACCTCGGGCAGTTGGACAACCTGGTGAGTAGGAGTCAATGGTTCAACGGCATGGATGAAGCAGATACCTCCAATGCCAACGTAAGCCCGCTGAACAGTGTTGGTGAAAAGATAGCCGTAACGGCCATGGTAGAAGGTGGGGCGCTGGTGCTGGTATGGAATTACAGTAGCCGGCATTTTGAAGCAGCTAACATTCAAGAGCTGGCCAACCGCTACCTGGAAATACTGACAGCATTGATACAACACTGTATAGAACAGTCCGGCACCGTATACACGCCTTCTGACTATGGATTATCTGCTGAAGTAAGTAATGAAGAGCTGGATCTCTTCTTTATGAAACAGGAAACAGATGACGAAGAAGCCGACATGGACAGTATTCTGAACTTCTAAAATCAAGTATAAAAAATGACTATCCAGGAATTTGTGGAATATATTGAAAGCATGCATTTCTCACTGGCAATAGAAGGCGATACATTGAGCCTGAAGGCCAACAGGAAGAAGCTGAGCAAGGAAGAAATCAATGCCATCAGGCAAAACAGCGAAATCATCACCTACATTAAAACAAATAAAGCAGCCCTGATGGATTATGTGGCTGCTGCCAAAAATAAAAAGCATACAGAAGCTGTTAACGCTTTATATCGTTTAAGCGGGCTGCAGGAAGGGATGCTCTTTTACGGTTTGTATGATGACGGCACTGGTGCTTATATCAACCAGTTGTCGTGCGACCTGTTGCTACCAGATGAAGCCATTTTCATCAGGAGCTGGCAACACCTGTTCACCAGGCATAGTATCCTGCGCAGCAGTTTTTATTATGATGCCTTCAGCATTCCCGTGCAATGTGTGGCCCAGTCTGTTACCTTACCGGTTACAAAACTTGATTTCCGTCACCTCGATGCCGAAGCACAACAGGAAGCACTGAAAGCATATGAAGAAGCTGACAAACGAAAAGGATTTGATTTCAGACAGGCTCCCGTGATGCGCCTGGCCCTCATCCGCCTGGATGAGCAGCGTTACCGGATGGTATGGACACATCACCACATCCTGCTGGATGGCTGGTCTGTGCCCACCCTGATGGAAGAGTTTATTGATACCTATGAGCGGTTGACAGCCGGCAGGGAATTGCTGGAAGAAGAGGAAGACAGATACGAAGATTATATCCGTTATATAGCAGCCCGAGATAAGGAAGCAGATGAACAATTCTGGCGCAATTATCTCCGGGACGTGGATGAAGGTTGCCTGCTGCCATTCGTAACGACTACGGCAGAACGAACAAAAGGATTGGGTGTGTATGCGGTGGAACAATTAAAGCTGGGAACCGCCGTAACAGCACGTATAGCAGCATATGCACAGCGCAATCATATCACTGTAAATACCCTGATGCAGGGCGTGTGGGCGTGCCTGTTACAACATTATACCCGCCGTGCAGCGGTGACTTTTGGCGTAACGGTTTCCGGCAGACCAGAGGAATTACCGGGCATTGAACGCCGTATTGGTATGTACATCAATACACTGCCGGTATTTACGCAATGGCAGCCGGAGCAGGAAGTAGCGGCATGGTTGCAACAAATACAGCAGGAACAGTTACAGTGCAGAGAGCATCAATATACTGCGCTGAATGATATACAACGCCTGACAGGCGTACAGGGTGATCTCTTTGATACCATATTGGTGTTTGAAAATTACCCCGTGTCAAAGGTGGCTGCGTCCGGAGCATCTTCCCTGCAACTGGACAATATCAGTTTCCATGAGCAAACGAATTACCCGCTGGATATTATGGTGGAATTAGCTGCAGAAACAGTTGTTTCCTTTAACTATAATACCCTTTTGCTGGAAGCATTTTATGTAAAGCAACTGGTAGTTCATTTTGAACATGTGTTGTTGCAGATAGCAGATGGTGCTGCTCAGCATTTATCTGATATTGTGCTGATCACACCGGAAGAACGGAAACAGTTGTTGCAGGATTTCAATGATACCGAAAAGCCATTTGATCTGAGCAATAGTTTCTATCACTATGTAGAAAAATATGCGAGGGAAACACCTGATAAAACAGCCATCATCTGCGATGACCGGCAGTTGACCTATCAACAGTTAAACAGCCGCGTAAACAACATGGCTGCCGCCTTACAGGAACAGATCACTATCCGTGAGGATGATTTCCTGGCGGTATTCATGGATCGTTCAGAAAATATGGCGGCGACCATCCTGGCTATATGGAAACTTTCCGGTGCCTATATTCCCATTGAAAAGAAATTACCGGACAACCGGATTATCTCCATCCTGGAAGATGCCGGGATAAAAGCCGTAGTGGCAGAACGGGCGCTTGTTAGCCCGGGAATGGCGGAAAGGATACAACAGTACTGCCCGCTCATTTATGTGGAAGATTTGCTGGAACCACGTATGGTGGCAGACAGAAATCCAGAGCTGTTTTTGAATCCGGGAAGTTTATCTTTTTCCGTATTCACCTCCGGTTCTACCGGCCGTCCCAAAGGGGCTATGAGCGAACATGCCGGTATGATGAATCATGCATGGGCCACCGTGGAATATCTTGGCATGGACGAAGAAAGTGTATTGGTACAAAATGCTTCTCATAGTTTTGATATCTCGGTATGGCAGTTCTTCACCGCTTTTATCAAAGGAGGTACCACATTGGTATTGAACGATGATATCGTCCACAATGCAGAGGAATTTCTCCGCAGGGTAGTGGCGCACCAGGTGACCGTATTACAAGTAGTACCCACTTATCTGAACCTCTTACTGGATATACTGGAAAAAGATCCACAGCAATATCTGCTGCCCGTGCAGCGCCTGGTTTGCGGTGGTGAGATCCTGAAGCCGGAAACAGTAAAGCGTTGGTTTGCCCTGTATCCAGGTACCACGGTGGTGAATGACTACGGACCTGCAGAAGCATCAGACGGTACCTGCTGGTATGTATTTGACAGCATACCGGATGATATGCAGCAGATACCGATAGGTACTTCTATCTACAATATGCATACTTATATCGTTGACGACTATATGAATTTGTGCCCGGTAGGTGTAGTGGGAGAAGTGTGTGTGGCTGGTGTGGGCGTAGGACGCGGATATATCGGTGATCCTGAAAAAACGGCCGCCGTTTTTATGATGGATCCTTTTGCCACAACACCGCAACGACTTTATAAAACCGGTGATCTGGCGCGTTATCGTCCGGATGGGTTACTGGAGTTCCATGGCCGTAAAGACTACCAGGTAAAGGTAAACGGACAACGGATAGAGCTGGGAGAAATTGAAGCGAAGCTGGCGCATCTTCCTGCCGTAAAAGATGCTGCAGTCATTGCCGCTGATGATACGAACGGCCGCAAATATCTCTGCGCTTTTGTGGTGTTTCATGAAGGCCAGGCACAGGAAACAGTTCGTTTGAAAGAATTATTATCCAAAGAGCTTCCGCCGTATATGGTACCCCGCATTTTCCAGGAACTGGAAATATTACCGGTGAATGCCAATGGAAAAGTAGACCGCAAACTGTTGTCGCGTATGAATACGGCCACCGTAGCAACGGGAGCTGATTATACTGCACCGGTGCTTGATGTGGAGAAAGTGCTGGCAACTGCGTGGCAGTTGGTATTGAAGAAAGAAAGAATAGGTCTCACCGATAATTTCTACGAGTCGGGTGGGGATTCCATCAGCGCCATACAGGTGGCTTCGCAGATTTATAAGCAGGGATATAAAGTAGAGATCAAAGATATTATGAAGTTGCCCACTATCAGGGAACTGGCCCTCGTGGTAAAACCGCTGAAAGTAACGGCAGAACAGGGAGCCGTGACAGGAGAAGTGCCGCTCATACCTATTCAGGCCGATTTTTTTGCAGCGAAAAAAACAGCACCGCATCATTATAATCAAACGGTGTTACTGCAATCAAAGCAACCGTTGAACAACAGCGCTGTACAAAAGGCCATCAATGAGCTGGTTGATTTTCACGATGTATTAAGAAGCGTTTTTAAAACGGTAGCAGGAAAAGTACAGCAGTACACGCGGCCAACAGGCATAGGAGTAGCCGTAGAAAGCTATGATTGGCGCCATTCCGGGGATGCTTCCTTGTTGATGGAGCAAACCGCGGATCAGTTGCAAGGCTCCCTCGATCTGGCGGAAGGTCCTTTATTACAGGTAGCCATTTTCCGGATGCCGGAAGGAGATCACCTCTTTATCACGGTACATCACCTGTTAATAGATGCCGTGTCGTGGAGAATATTACTGGAAGATTTTTCCGCTTTGTACGAAGCAGCGCTACAATCGCTTACCGTTAGTCTGCCTGCTAAAACAGATGCTTTTAAAACGTGGGCAACACGTTTAACGCAATATGCCAACTCCCCTGATTTCAGGAAAGAAATCGCCTACTGGCAGTTGCTGCAGCACCAGGAAGCAGGTAGCTTCCCCTGCGATGGGCACGACATCCGCTCTGCTGCGGTGAAAGATATTACTACTTACAGTGTGCGCCTGGATGAGCATACCACCCGCTTACTGACTACACAGGCACACAAAGCATATAATACGGATATCAACGATTTACTATTGGCGGCACTGGGGCTTGCTACTGCCCGTGTGTTTGGTCTGCAACATATGCGGTTGATACTGGAAAGTCATGGCCGCCCCGATATTTTTAATGATATCACGGTAGCCCGTACCATCGGCTGGTTTACCAGTGAGTATCCCATTTGCCTGAACCTGGAGGAGGTACATGACCTGCCGAAGCATATTAAACAAACCAAAGAATTGCTGCATAAGGTGCCACATGGCGGTATCGGATATGGCCTTGCAAAATACCTGGCTGCCGGTGATCCGCTGCCACATACAGAAAAGCCACAACTGGTATTTAACTATCTCGGTGCTACCGGTGATGATCTGCCGGATGGAGATTTTATCCTGCTGGAAGATGCAGCTGGTGCGGTAGAATCGCCACTCAACAATAGCGACTACTCCCTGGAACTGATTGGTTTCCTCCGTCAGCAACAGTTAGTATTAACGGTGTATTATCATCCTGCACAATTCAGGGAAGCAACCATCAGCGACTGGATGCAGGCTTACAGGGATGCCCTGGAAGAAGTAGTGGCGCTTTGTTCGGGTACCACCACTCAAGAGCTTACACCCAGTGATTATGACTATAAAGAACTATCACTGGAAGAATTAGATGCGCTGAACTCAATGTTTGAATAACACTCACAAACCAAACTATCTAAACCCATAAACCAATAACTATCATGTCTGTTTTCTCTGGATTTCATCTCTCTGAAAAACCCCGGATCGTTACACCGGCCATCCCGGGTACCCGCTCACAGGAATTGCTGGCATTACAGCAGCAAATAGAAGGAAGTATCGTGTCATACCCCAGGAGTATTCCTATTGCTATTGAACGTGCCAAAGGCGCTATTATAGAGGATGTGGACGGCAATCAGTTCCTCGACTTTTTTGCCGGTGCCGGCGTGGTGAATCTGGGTCATTCCAACGAAGAAGTATTGGCCTATGTAACTGCCCAGCAGGAAAAGCTGATCCATGCACTGGACTTTCCTACGGAAAATAAATTATCTGCTATTCAAAAAATACTGGCCCATCTGCCGGAAGAACTGAGAGATCAGTACAAGGTTAGCTTTGGCGGACCTACCGGTTCAGACGCCATTGAGGCGGCTCTCAAACTGGCCAAGATCAAAACCGGTCGTGATACCATCATTGCTTTCACCGGCGGCTATCACGGTATGACAGCAGGTGCGTTGTCACTCACCTCTGATACCGGTTTCCGCAACCGGATTACCTCCCTGATGCCAAACGTACACTTTGTGCCTTATAGCTATTGCTATCGTTGCCCATTTAAGCTGGAAGAAAAGAACTGCAAAATGGCCTGCGTGGATTACCTCAGAAATGTGCTGGAGAATGGACATTCCGGTGTTCCTAAACCTGCTGCTATTGTGATTGAGCCAATACAGGGCGAAGGCGGCAATATTGTGCCAAGAGAAGGTTACCTGGAGGCACTGGTGAAACTGGCACATGCACATGATGTGCTGGTGATCTTTGATGAAATACAAAGCGGCTTTTTCCGCTCCGGCGAATTTTTAGCCTGGATGCATACCGGCGCTGTTCCGGATATTATTACCGTATCAAAAGGCCTGGGTGGCGTAGGTCTCCCGCTGGCAGGAATCATTTACCGCAAGGACATAGAAGCCTGGGGACCAGGTGCACACATCGGTACCTTCAGAGGTAATCAGGCCAGTCTGGCAGGTACCAACGGCGCTTTCGACTTCGTTGATAAGTATAACGTAAATGATCATACGAAAAAAGCAGGTGAATACCTGATCAACGGATTGAAAGAATTACAGGAGAACAGCAGTTACATCGGCGATGTAAGAGGCCGTGGACTCATGATAGGAGTGGAGTTTGTAAAAAATAAACATACGAAAGAACCTTTCCCTGGCATGGTAAAGCATTTCAGGAATGAGTGTATGCAACGCGGATTGATCTTCGAAGTGGGTGGGCACTATAACAATGTAGTTCGCCTGGTACCTCCTCTGATCATCACTATGCCTATTATCGATGCAGCCCTTGATGTAATGAAAGCCGCGCTGGAAATATGCGAATCCGCTGTAAACGGAGAAAGGGTGGCGGTATTATAAGTACGCTGGCTGCCCGCTAATATTTGCCCTATAAAAAACTATCCAATGAACGACAAGCATAATATACAGAAGATATATCCGCTGACCGCCATGCAGGAGGGGATGCTGTTCCATACACTATACGGTGGTAATCATGCTTACTTTAACCAGGTGTGTTACCGTACCTCCGGTCACCTGGAAACCGCTTTGCTGGAACAAAGCCTGGATGTACTTTCCCTGCGGCATGATATCCTCAGAACTTCTTTTGTATATGAGAAGAATGAAAGACCGATACAGGTAGTATTAAAAAATCGTCGTATTGCTTTCTATACCACTGATATTTCTCACCTGGACAGCAGGGCTGCAAAAGCATTCCTGGAAGACTTCCGGCAGCAGGATATTCTCCGCAGCTTTGACCTGGTGAAAGATCCGCTGATGCGGCTGTCTGTGATAAAAATGGCCGACAACGAATATGAGTTTGTATGGAGCCATCATCACATCCTGCTGGACGGATGGTGTATACCTGTCCTGTTGAATGAGCTGGTTACCATTTATAGGGCGTTGGCGGCCGGGCAGCCGGTAAAATTACCACCGGCAGTATCCTTTGCTGCTTATATACAATGGCTGGAGAAACAGGATAAAGCGGCAGCATCCAGCTACTGGACTAATTACCTGAATGGATATACGAATATAGCAGGAGTGCCTCCGGTACTCTTTCCTGAAGGAAAAGTAGCGCATCATGTCACCGCAGTAGAAAAGCTACAGTTGTCAAAGGAGAAGACCGCTCAACTGGAAACGTTGGCCAGGAAAGAACATACCACCATGAACGTAATGTTCCAGTCGGTATGGGGCATACTCCTGGCTGCGTATAATAATACAAATGACGTGGTGTATGGCAACGTGGTATCTGGTCGCCCGGCGGAAATACCAGGCGTACAGGATATCCTGGGGCTGTTTATTAATACCGTACCACTGCGTATCCGCTTCGGCCACGAAACAAGGTTTAACCAGTTGCTGCAACAGGTGCATCATGATGCGATCGAAGGATTGCCTTATCATTATTCACCGCTGGCAGAAATACAAGCTGGTACTGCATTAAAGCGGGAGCTGCTCCAACATATCATTGCAGTGGAAAATTATCCGCTGGAAGAAGGTATCATGCAGTCCGGCAGCACCGGTGATATATTTGATGTGAAGGAAGTGAAGATGTTTGAACAAACCAACTACCACTTTCATATCAACGTAGTACTGGGAGAACAAATGGAAGTGATTTTATCGTATAACCCTGCCTGTTATACGACTGTATACATGAATGAGATCCTGCAACAGTTTGAAAGGATCATCGATCAGGTATTGACAAATGAAGATATTCCGGTAAAAGAAATAGCGATAGATATTCCTTCGGAAGTAACATCACAACCGGCTTATCAGTTGGCGTACTGGAAGAAACAACTGCACGGCGTAGAGCCATTGCAGTTGCCAACAGACTTTCCCCGTCCACCAATAGCGGGTACATATGCAGCAGTAGCGGAGTACAAAGTGCCCGATCATATCAGGGATGGCCTGACCATTTTATCAATGGATGAAAATACGACCATGTTCCAGGTGTTGCTGACGGCATTTCACGTGATGCTATACCGGTATACAGGTCAGCAGGTGATCAGTTCCGGTATTCCTGACCCACGTGGAAACAGGTTGCTGCCGTTAAGTGCGGACATCAGTAACGCCCCACTGTTTGTAAACCTGCTGCAACAGGTAAAGGATAGTATCCGGGAGGCGATAGCATGTCACGATGTGTCCTTAGCTGAAATAGCTGCATCATTAGGGATACCCGAGAATAATAACCCCGGCGCACTTTTCCGGGTAACGTTTGGTATGGAAGACAGTACCTCTGTTTTATTATTTTCCGGAGATGACTATACTGACTATGATCTGCAAATGCAGTTCAGGGACGGAGAAGCTGGTCTGCACATCTCTATAAAATATGCCACTGATCTTTTTACCGCTGCTACCATTGAGCGGATGCTGGGGCACTATCAGCAGTTGTTGCAGGATATACTGAGAAATCCTGAGCAAAGAATCGATACGCTGAGGATGCTCACCTTACCCGAAGAAACACAGCTGTTACTGGCTTCTGCGGAAAAAATAGCCGGCTATCCGTATCATAAAACCATCACAGATCTTATTGAAGAACAGGTAGCTGCTACACCGGATAATGTAGCAGTAAACATAGGTGCCTTACAACTAACTTACCGCGAACTGAATGAAAAAGCGAATCAGCTGGCACATTTTCTTCGTAGCAAAGGTGTAACAGCAGATACGCTGGTGCCGGTATGCATCGACAGGAGCCTGGAAATGATCATCGCATTGCTGGGTATTCTGAAAGCCGGTGGCGCCTATGTGCCGGTGGATCCGGCTTATCCGCAGGATCGCATTGCCTTTATGCTGGAAGATACCGCCGCGAAGGTGGTTATTTCTGCGTCATCTGTAGTAGCCGCAGTAAGTGACGCTACCAATGCCACTATCATTCTGCTGGACAGCGATGCAGCAGAAATCAGTAAAGAAAGCACACATAACCCTGATCCGGTGGCTGCTCCGCACCACCTGGCCTATGTAATATATACTTCCGGTTCTACCGGCAAGCCTAAAGGCGTGCTGATAGAACACCGCAACGTAGTGCGTTTATTTGAAACAGACGCGCCGTTGTACGACTTTAACAGTAAGGATGTATGGACCATGTTCCATTCTTTCTGTTTCGACTTTTCAGTATGGGAAATGTATGGGGCCCTGTTTTACGGTGGCCGCCTGGTCATAGTGCCGAAGGAAGTGGCAAAGGATACAACTTTATTTGCCGCATTGTTACAGGAAGAAGGCGTAACTGTACTTAACCAGACACCTTCCGCCTTTTATGTATTGCAGGATGATATGGTGGCTAACTCTGCTGCTTTGCAAATACGTTACGTCATATTTGGCGGGGAAGCATTGAATCCTGCGGCTATCAGGCCATGGAAATCATTGTATCCGGACTGCCGTATGATTAACATGTACGGTATTACAGAAACCACGGTGCATGTTACCTACCAGGAAATCGGGGAAACGGAAATGGCCAGTAGCAGCAGCGTAATAGGGATGCCTATTCCTACGCTGGGGCTTTATATTCTCGATGCCCGTTTGCAGTTATCGCCTGCAGGCATACCGGGAGAGTTGTATGTGTCTGGGGCAGGCCTCGCCAGAGGATATCTGCATCGTGACGAACTTACCCGGGAGCGGTTTATTGCTAACCCATTTAACAAAGAAAATAATTCCCGATTATATAAAACCGGCGATCTTGCCCGCTGGCTGCCGGATGGCAATATCGAATACCTGGGTCGTATTGATGACCAGGTGAAGATCCGCGGTTTCCGCATAGAGCTGGGAGAAATTGAAACGGCCTTGCAGCAGAGTGGTTTTGTGAAACAGGCGGTAGTGATGGCTGGTAATGATGCCACCGGTGCTAAAAGACTCGTGGCTTACGTGGTACCCGAAGGTATCTTTAACCGCGATGGACTACTGGCTTATCTGAAAGACAGACTGCCCGATTATATGGTGCCGGCCATCCTGATACCATTGCCGTATTTCCAGCTTACCTCCAATGGTAAAACCGATCGTAAAGCATTGCCTCATCCGGATGCAGCAGCCGTATCTGTTACAGGGTATGTAGCACCGGTTGGTAAAACAGAAGAAGTGCTGACAGGCATCTGGCAGCAACTATTGCACGTGGAGCGTATAGGCGTGCACGACAATTTCTTTGAACTGGGAGGTCATTCCCTTTCCGCCATTCGACTCACGGCCGCTATCAACAAACAGTTGAACGCTGCCGTAAAAGTGGCACTTGTATTTCAATATCCTACTATCCGGCAGTTGGCACAAAATATTGGCGGTGGAGAAAATGTATATGCAGCTATTCCGCTTGCACCGGTACAGGACAATTACCCGTTGTCGCATGCGCAGCAACGGCTTTGGCTTGTTTATCAACTGGAGGAAGACCGCGCTAATTACAACCTGCCTGTTGCCTGCACCTTCAGTGGTACACTCGATGTTGATGCATTATCGGCTGCTTTTAACCTGCTGGTAGCGCGGCATGAAATATTGCGCACGGTGTTTATAACGGTCAACGGAGAACCCCGTCAACAGGTAGTTTTCAACGATGCCCGTTTCGGATTACAGGTAGAAGACCTGCGCGGTAAAGAAGACGTGAAAGACCGGGTAGCAGCGGCTACGCGAAAGGTATTTGACCTGGAACAATCTCCGCTCTTCAGTGCACATCTGTGGCAAACCGGCCAGCAGGAATATGTATTTCTTTTGGTCATACATCATATCATCACAGATGCCTGGTCTACCGGTATTTTAATGAAAGAGTTGATGCAGTTCTATAGCGGCTTGCTGGATCATAAAAATGTGCTGCCTGGCGCTTTAAAAATACAGTACAAAGACTTTGCAGTATGGGATCATACACAAGCGGCTTTACCTGTTTTCCAGGAACACCGCCGTTACTGGCTGGATCATTTCCGCGAAACGGTGAATGTGCTGGAGTTGCCGGCAGATTATCCGCGGCAAACCAGTGGTATACAACAAGGAAAAGTAGTATATGCCACCGTGCCATCAGCATTAACAGATAAATTGAAAAGTATAGCCGGGCAACAAGGCGTAAGTCTTTTTATGCTGCTGTTGGCAGGCTTTAAAGCATTGCTGTACCGTTATACCGGTCAGCAGGATATTACAGTAGGTACCCCTGCCGCAGGCCGTGAACATAGCGACCTGGAAGACCAGGTAGGCTTTTACATAAACACCCTGGCTTTGCGGAGCCGGTTCAATGCAGATGCTTCCTTCGCTGCATTGCTGGAAGAAGTACGGAAAAATACCCTGGCTGCTTATGAACATCAGCATTATCCATTTGATCAGCTGGTAGAAGAACTGGCGATAAAGAGAGAAGCCGGCAGGTCGCCGCTCTTCGATATTATGCTGGTGCTGCAGAATGCCGATGGCGGTACTCATCTCCCGGAAAAATATGACGGATTTCACATAAAGGAATATCCGCTGGAACTGCAGAGCAGTAAATTTGATCTTACCATAGAGATGTGGGAAACAGCAGGTAGTCTGAAAATGTCATTCGAATATAATACCGGCCTTTTTAGTGAAGCGCGTATTACCCGTATGACTACCCATTATATTAACCTGCTGGCGGCTGTTGCAGATAATATTCAATTGCCGGTAGCAAGACTGGAATACATTGGTGCTGCTGAAAAGCAGCATATCCTCGAAGTACTTTCCGGTGATAACAAAAAGCTGCCGCAGGACAGTACCGTAACGCAGTTGTTTGAAGCAACGGTGGCGCGCTATCCGGATGCACCGGCCCTGGCAGATGAACAACATGCATACACTTACCGGGAGCTCAACGATCGTGCGGGCAATTTAGCGGCTTATATCAGCAGGCATCACGCTGTTGCCACCGGAGATGTTGTGGCAGTGGTGATGTCCAGAACAGCCGGATTTATTACTACGATGCTGGCGGTATTGAAAGCAGGTGCTGCTTACCTGCCACTGGAGCGTAATACACCGGCCGATAGAATCAAATTCCTGCTGGCCCAAACCAACGCTGCTTTACTGATTACAGATGATGTGGTATTAAAAGCTACACTGGAAGATGATATAGCAGTGCTGACGCCGGAAGAAGCATACTTTAGTACCTCCACTGAAGTATCTCCTTTAGCACCGGCTATTACAGGTGATTCCCTGGCTTATATTATGTTTACCTCCGGATCCACCGGCACTCCTAAAGGTGTAATGGTAACGCATAAGAGCATTGTTCGCCTGGTAAAAGATACCAACTATATCCGGCTGGACGCAACTGATAAAATATTACAGACAGGATCACTCTCGTTTGATGCGGCCACTTTTGAAATATGGGGTGCGTTGTTGAATGGTGGTGAGGTGCATTTACTAGACCTGATGCACTTGTTGGATACACCCCGGCTGGCTGCTGCTATCCGCGAAAAGGAAATTACCACGATGTGGTTCACTGCCTCCTGGTTTAATCAGCTGGCAGATCAGGACCCGTCACTTTTCAGGCCACTCCGCCATGTACTGGCAGGAGGAGAGCAACTATCACCTGCGCATATACGAAAAGTACAGGTAGCTTGCCCTGATATTACTATTACTAATGGATACGGACCTACGGAAAATACTACCTTCTCTATTTGTGGAGAAGTGCCTCTGCTTCCTGATACACCTGTGCCACTGGGCAGACCTATCAGCCATAGCACCGTGTATATAGTGGATCGTCACCTGCAGCCGGTGGGAGTAGGCATTCCAGGTGAAATATTGCTGGGCGGAGAAGGGCTAAGTACTGGTTATATGGGTGATCCGGAACGTACCGCACAACAATTTATCGCACATCCATTCCTTCCCGGTGAAAAAGTATATCGTTCCGGGGATCTGGGCAAGTGGCTGGAAAATGGTATGGTGGCTTTCCTCGGCAGAACCGATGACCAGGTGAAAATCCGTGGTTACCGCGTAGAACCAGGAGAAATCGCGCATGCTATACAGCGTATAACCGGCGTGAAAGAAGCATTTGTATTGGTAGAAAAAAATACGAATGGTGATAAAATGCTGGTATGTTATTACGTACCTGCAGCAGAAAAGAGCATTACTACTTTTAAACCTGCACTCAAAGCAGAGCTGCCCGATTATATGATTCCTGCTTTGTTTATACCGTTGGATAAGGCGCCATTGAACAAAAACGGGAAACTGGACAGAACCGCTTTGCCGGACATCAACGAATGGTTGGCGCAGCAGGAGCAAGGCGATGATGTTCCTCACAGTGAAACAGCCGCGCAGTTGCTGCTACTATGGGAAGAAGTGCTGGGCCGGAAAGGCATTGGCATGCAGGATAATTTTTTTGAATCAGGAGGTAGTTCCTTATCCGCCTACCGCATTATTACCCGCGTGGAAACAGTGATGCGTGTTAAGATAGGCCTGGCTACATTTTTCAAGCATCCTGATATTCATTCACTCGCTGCCTGGATAGATGAACAGGAGCAACAGGATACCCACAGCATACCATTGGTGCCTGCCGCAACATTGTATGAAGCATCGCGTGCACAACAACGTTTGTGGATAGTAGATAAACTGGAAACGGAAAAGAATGCCTTTAACATCACGGGTGCCTTTGTCATCAACGGTAAGCTGGACGCACCTGTGCTCGAACAGGCATTCAGACAGGTGATAGCACGGCATGAAATATTACGTACCGTGTTTGTAGAGAAAGATGGAACACCTTATCAGCGCATACTGGATACAGCAGACTGTCCCGTTACCTTGCCTGTAACGGTGGCCGCCACTGGAACGGATATTATTGAACAGGGCACGGCATTGCTGCGGGAAGAAGAAGAGCATGTGTTCCGGTTGGATAAATGGCCGTTGATCCGTTTCCGTTTGCTTACCAACGGTGAAGAACAGGTATTGGTACTGAATATGCACCATATCGTCAGTGATGGTTGGTCATTACAATTATTTTATACAGAAGCACTGCAACTATATATACAGCAGGTGAGTGGAGACACCCGCGGTTTGCCACCACTTCGTGTGCAGTACAAAGACTTTGCCGCCTGGCAGCAACAGCAGTTACTGCAGGATACTTCCCATGATGAAAAGTACTGGCTGCAACTGTTACAACGTACAGAAGAATATCCTGACCTACCACTGGACAGAGATCGTACCCGCACCCGTACCTATGGTAGTAACACCCTGACCTTTAACCTGAACGCGGCTACGTTACAAACATTCCGCGACTGGACGGGGGAAAAAGAGGTCAGCCTGTTTATGATATGTCAGTCACTGATTGTACTATGGCTGCAACAGTACCAGCATACCAACGATATTGTGGTAGGTACCACCACCGCAGGCCGCGAGCATCCGGACTTACAACAGCAGCTGGGATTTTATGTAAACGTACTGGCATTGCGCACGGTTTTACAGGAAGACGATACTTTCTTCAGCTTGCTGGAGAAAGTAAAAGCAACTACGCTGGCAGCATACGAGCACCAATCTTATCCTTTTGATCTGCTGATAGAAAAGCTGAGACTGAAACGTAACCTGGGCAGAAACCCATTGTTTGATGTCATGATTGCATTCAACGATGGCTTTGGCACACATATTCCCGATGCCCCGGATGGACTCCGTTTCACTGAATTGCCACAGGAAGAAAGGTTAAACAAATATGATATTACTTTCTTCATTGAGTCAGACCCGGCAGCCGGTATCAGCATAAGACTGGTGTATAACAACGCCTTATTTTATGAAGATACGATGATGGCGGTGCAGCATCGTTTGGAAACACTGGCAGCGCAGATAGTAAAGGATCCGCAGGTCCCCTTGCATACCCTGCTTCCCAAAACAACAAGACCAAAAGTGTTTAGTCTTGAAGATGATTTCAGTTAATCCGATATCCTTAATAACCCTATTATAACTGGTTTAGATTTATGAGCGAGTTTACTTTACAGGAGTCTGCTACCACGAGTTACTGGACTAATAAAATAAAAAATGCCGGAGGCGCGTCCTTCTACAATATATTACCGCTTCCCGGCCATGCAAAACGGCAGCAATACACGCTGCGGTTTCCTGCGGCGCTGTCGGCTGCAGTTATCCATGCTGCAAAAGATAAAGATATCAATATCTATAAACTGGCAATGGCTGCACTGTATATCGTGCTGGGCAAATACAGTCAACGCCCGGAGCTGTTACTTACTACAGGCGGTGTGCGTATTGACGAAGAGTTGCCAATAAGTGAACCTGCCTTGCTGTTTTTTGCCGTGTCTTACGAGGAAGATATGTCAGCAAGAGAGTTGCTGAAACAAATACACCTGGAGCTGGAAGCCAATATTATCCAACGTGATTATGATTTTTCCAGACTGGCGGCAGTATTGAAAGAGGAGCAGCAGGAGTGGGCAAAGTATGCTTTTACTACCGGCTTCGGTTACGAACCGGTTACCATATTGCAGGAGGAATTATATCAGACAGATATATTTTTCCTTTTCAGCCGGGACGAGGAGGGGCTTACATTACAGCTGGATTATAATGCTGCATTGTATGAGGAATTATATCTTTCTCTACTGGGTGGGCATCTCCTTAAAACACTGGAAATTATCAGTCATGATCTTTCTACGCCAGTAGGGAATATTAATTTTATTACGGCAGGGGATCACCAGTTTATTCATGGCAGTTTTAATGATACTGCTGTGGCTTTCTGTGAGCAGGCAGTGATAGAGCAGTTTGAGCAGCAAGCCTTGTTTACACCTGATAGTATAGCGGTTAAAAGCGGAGATGTAATACTTACTTACAGAGAGTTGAATGAAAGGGCCAACCAGGTGGCTTATTACCTGAAACAGGAGCGCGGTTTACTCCATCAGGACAAAGTAGCGCTGATGGTGAATCGTTCTGAAAAAATCATCATCGGTATTATTGGTATTCTCAAAGCCGGCGGGGTATATATTCCGATCGACCTGAGTTCACCTCCTGAGCGTGTCCGGTTTTTCCTGGAAGACAGTGAATGCGCTATTGTGCTGACGGAAAAAGCATTGATAGAACAAACGCCGGATGCTGCAGCACTCGGATATGTAGCTATTGATGAGCTAACTGATGAGAGAGCGGATAATCCCGTTATTCAGCGTGATCCGCATGAACTGGCCTACATGATCTACACGTCAGGTACTACCGGGAAACCAAAAGGGGCGATGATTCATCACCTGGGCCTGGCAAATCACGTTAGCTGGTTCCGTAAACGATTTGCTATTACACCAGCAGACAGTACCATGCTCATTAACTCCTACAGCTTTGATGGATGTTATAGTTATATATGGGCTACATTGACCGCTGGCGCCACACTTCACGTGCCTAACGATAGCTTTTTTGATCCGGAAAAAACACTGCGGTATATTAAACAGGAAGGTATCACCTTCCTGAAAATGGTGCCTTCTACTTTTGGTGTACTGGTAAACAGTGCCACTTTTGATGAGGACCCGTTAGTATGTAGTTCGGTGCGTATGATCAAGCAGGGAGGGGAAACCATCAACGTAAAAAATCTCCGTAAATATCTTCAGCGTTATCCGCATGCTGAACTAGGTAATCACTATGGCGCCACCGAAAGCACCATTGGCTCTGTGGCCTGGTGGATGCGGGAGCATAGTATCGATGATTTTGCCCGTCAGCCGGTGCTGGGAAAACCATTTGATAATCAGCAGGTATATATTCTGAACAGCAGTAATGAACTGCTGCCGGTAGGCGTGCCCGGTGAAATATGCATTGGTGGTGTAGGTGTTGGCAAAGGATATTATAACCGGGAAGAACTGACGGCGCGTAAGTTCATCGATGATCCTTTTTCTCCCGGAGGGAAATTATATAAAACAGGAGATCATGGCCGCTGGCTACCTTCGGGTACACTGGAATTTTTTGGCCGTATCGATAACCAGGTTAAAATAAGAGGATATCGTATTGAACTGGATGAGGTAGCAGAAACGCTGAAAGCTTATCCGGATGTACGTGATGCAATAGTGCTGGTATATACTAAAGATGGACAGGACCAGCTGGCGGCGTATATAGTAACAGACAATGAACCGCATATCCCGGCCCTGCAGGAGTTTATGAAAGGCAGGTTGCCCGAGTATATGCTCCCCGTATATTATATACCGTTAGCACGCATTCCGCTAACACCCAATGGTAAAATAGATAAACGCGCATTACCGGATGCCGGCGACTACCGCCCACAATTCCAGGGAGCAGCCGTTGCGCCGCGTACTGCAACAGAAGCGTTGCTGCTACAGATCTGGGAAACCTTGCTGGACATTTCAGGAGTAGGGGTAACAGATAACTTTTTTGAGATAGGCGGACACTCGCTGAAGGCCACACAGCTCATTGCGCAGATCCATAAAAAAATGCAGGTGCTGTTGCCTTTAAGAGAAGTCTTTTTGCACGCCACTATTGAAGAGCAGGCGGTGTTGGTAGATGCCAGTGGCAAAGATGGTTTTGCCGACATTCTGCCGGTAGTTGAGCAGGAAGATTACAGCCTGTCGCATGCACAACAGCGAATGTGGTTGCTGGCAGCGATGGAAGAAGAACAAACCAGTTATAATATTCCACATGCTGCTGTGCTGGAAGGTAACATCGATGTAGAGGCATTCCGTAGTGCACTGGACGCACTGGTAACGCGGCATGAAATATTGCGTACCGTATTCATTACAAAAAACGGTGTGCCAAGACAACAAGTGCGAAGCCTTGCTGATTCCGGTTTTACGTTGGTGTATAAAGATCTGCAATCTGAACCGGAACGTGAAAACATAGCTGCGGATATTGCTGCAGCAGAAGCAGGAACCGTATTTGACCTGGAGAAGGGGCCACTGGTAAGAGCCGTGTTGTTGCAGGTTTCCGGCAACAGGTATACCTTTCTGTTTACGTTACATCATATCATTTCTGATGGATGGTCTACACAGGTATTTTTCTCAGATATACTGAGTCTGTATTACGCTTTCAGCAAAAAAGAAACAGCCTTACCTGAGCCGCTTCATATACAATACAAAGACTTTGCGGCCTGGCAGCAGGAATTGTTGTCGGGGTCTGCTGGTGCCAAGTATCGTGATTACTGGCTCCTCAAGTTAGGCGGTGAGCGGCCGGTACTGGAATTGCCGGCAGATTTTATCCGCCCCAGGGTAATGACCTTTAACGGAGATTATATTTCCTGCCACTTGCCTGGTGACGTACAGCAAAAGCTGCTGCAATATGCTGCTGCTAATAACCTGAGTCTGTACATGGTACTGATGGGTGCTGTAAAAACGCTGTTATACCGTTATACAGGGCAGCAGGACCTGATAGTGGGTACACCGGTAGCCGGACGGGAACATGTGAGCCTGGCGAACCAGATAGGCTGTTATGTGAATACATTGGCTATCCGCTCAAAGATCAGTAATGGAGCATCTTTCGACGACTTTGTAAAAACAGATATCAGGGATAGTTTGCTGGAAGGATATCAGCACCAGGCATATCCGTTTGATCAGCTGATAGATGATCTGCAACTGGAAAGAGATATGAGCCGCTCTCCACTGTTTAACGTAATGGTGGTGATGCAGAATAATAACAGCACGCGCAATGCGCTGCTGGATATGAATGAGCTGAAAGCTTATCCTTTTAACAACCAGCGCCCTGTCAGCAAGTTTGATCTGACTATAGATTTTGAAGAAACCAATGAAGGGCTGGTACTGGGCATTGAATATTACACAGATCTTTTTGCTGCACCGCGCATAAATCGTATGCTGGGGCATTTGGGCAATATCATCCGTGCCATAGCGGATAATCCGAATGAACTACTGGATGATATAGATTATATGACGGAAGAAGAGCAGCAGGAGATCAGCTCTTTTAACGGAAGCTTCACGCCATCGTCTTCCGCTGCCGTACATCATGTTTTTGAAAAGATAGCTGCGCAATTCGCCGATGCCATTGCATTGGAAGATGAACAGTCTGCCTGGACCTATGCGCAGTTGAATAATCGCGCCAACCAGCTGGCAGCAGCCTTATCGCCTTATGCAGTCAGAGAAGGAGTAGTAGCAGTGGTAATGAGCCGCGGTGCAGATTTTGTGACCGCAATGCTGGCTATCTTAAAAGCAGGTTGCGGTTATCTGCCGATAGAGTCCAATACACCTGTAGAGCGCATCACGCAACTGCTGGAATATACACAGGCAGTGGCGGTGATCACAGATGATGAAACCATCTCTCTGCATCTGGAAAGTAGGGCAGGCGTGTTGTATTTACCGGACATAGACCTGGATGCAAATGCTGCTGTAACACCGGAACTGCCGGTGGCAGATGGTAATTCATTAGCCTATGTTATGTTTACCTCCGGCACAACAGGTAAGCCCAAAGGGGTGATGATAGAACATCATAGTATTATTAATCTTGTCAGGGAAAACCCTCCGTCCGCTATCACAGAGAAAGACAGGATACTCCAGACGGGGGCATTGTCTTTTGATGCTGCCACACTGGAAGTATGGGGGGCATTGCTGAATGGTGCCCGGGTGATTGTGCTGGGGCTGCAGCATCTGCTGGATCCTTCCAGCATGGCCGCCACTCTCCGGGAGAAACAGGTAACATTGGCCTTTTTTACTACTTCCTGGTTAAATCAGTTGATAGATCATGACCCGCTGATGTTTATTCCGTTACAGTCTATATACACCGGTGGGGAACAAATATCAGTATCGCATATACGTAAATTGATAGCGCAATACCCGGCGGTGCGCGTAATGAATCTTTACGGGCCTACAGAAATAACTACTTACTGTACCTGCACGGAAATGAACGGGTATAGTGGTGGCCCGGTATCAATAGGGCAGCCTATACAGAATGACCTGGTATTGATTGTAGATCGTCGCGGGAAACCCGTACCCAAAGGTATTCCCGGCGAAATGTTGCTGGGTGGTGCAGGATTAAGCCGGGGTTATATACAGGATGAAATACGTACGGCACAACAGTTTATTACACTTGGAGGTGACCGTTTTTATAAGTCAGGTGACCAGGCCCGCTGGACGGAGAATGGGGGCATTGAATTTATTGGCCGTATAGATGAACAGGTGAAGATCCGCGGTTATCGGGTAGAGCCGGATGAAGTGGCTACTGTATTGCAATCCCATCCTGCCGTAAAAGAAGGGATCGTGATTGTACACCGCAAGAGCAATGGCGATAAAATACTGGCAGGCTATTATACGCTCACGGAAACGGCGGCTACACGGGATGAAATCAAAAGCTACCTCGGTAAATTATTGCCCGCTTACATGGTGCCTGATTCACTGATCGTACTGGACAGGATACCACTGAATGCTAACGGTAAAACGGATCGCAACGCGTTACCAGAACCGCAGCTGATAACAGAAGCCTATCAGGGCGCCCGCAATGAAACAGAACAAGCGCTGGTGACGATCTGGGAAAGATTATTAGGCGTGTCACCGATAGGCATATACGATAATTTCTTTGCACTGGGAGGACACTCTCTGCTGGCAACAAGACTGGTATCTGCGATTCGTAGTGAAATGAACCGGGCAGTGACAGTAAAGGAATTATTCATACAACAGACGATTGCTACCTTGTCGCCGCTGCTGGAAGCTCCCGTGAAGGAAAAGCTACCAGCTATCAGTCGCTATACCGCCAAGGGTAGGGTGCCATTGTCTTTTGCGCAGGAACGTCTTTGGTTTATTGATCAACTGGAAGGCAGCGTGCAATATCATATGCCGGTGTTGTTGCGATTGAAAGGTACATTGGATACCGCCGGATTGACACATGCCCTGCGTGAAATGATAGACCGGCATGAAGTGCTGAGAACCGTGATTCTGCAGGAAGATGGCCGGGGCTATCAACAAACAAAGGATAGTGATCAGTGGCAATTGACCCTGACAAATGATACTGCGTATTCCGATCCGGCACTGTTACATGCTGCCGTAGAAGAGTGGGTGGCCGCACCTTTCGACCTGTCTGCCGACTTCATGCTGCGCGCAAGACTGATAAAAGTCGCCGAAACAGAACATGTATTGCTGATCGTGATGCATCACATTGCTACGGATGGCTGGTCTATGGGTATTATTATCCGTGAACTGACGGAATTGTATAATGCGTATACCACACAGCGAACCGCTGCATTACCGGTATTATCCGTACAATATACTGACTTTGCCATCTGGCAGCGCCGGCATTTTTCCGGTGAAATACTGGATAAACAGCTACAATACTGGAAACATAAACTGGATGACGTAACCCCGCTTAATCTGCTGACAGATTATGCGCGCCCCGCGATACAAAGCGCACGGGGCTCCTACGTTACTTTTCATATAGATGCTGCACTGACAGCACAATTACAGGAACTGAGCAGGCAACAGGAGGCAACTCTCTTTATGACGTTGCTGGCTGCATTTAAAGTATTACTGCACCGCTATACCGGTCAGGATGATATCAGTGTGGGAGCACCGATAGCCGGCAGAACACAACAGGAGGTGGAACAGCTGGTGGGCTTCTTTGTAAATACCCTGGTGCTGCGCAGTGACCTGAGCGGTAATCCTTCTTTCCTGCAATTATTACAACAAGTAAAAGAAACTACTCTGGAAGCCTACGAGCACCAGGATGTACCTTTTGAAAAGGTGGTAGATGAAGTAGTGGTTTCCCGCGAACTAAGCAGAAGCCCTCTTTTTCAGGCCGTATTTGCCTTGCAGAATGCCCCCCGTGCAAACGGTATGGACCTGGGAGGAATACAGTTATCCGAAGAAGATATCGAGCAAACCACTGCGAAAACAGACATCAGTTTCTCCATGGAAGAAACGCCGGAAGGATTACAGGGCAGTGTGGTATACTGCGCAGATCTGTTCAGGCAGGACACCATTGTACAATTGCTGGCGCATTTCAAACAATTATTACAGGCCATCGCAACGACTCCTGCTACCACTATAGGATTACTGCCGCTGTTATCTGAAGGGGAAAAACAGCAGCTACAGGATTTCAATAAGGCGATACCCGGATTTGATATCCCTGCCGACGCAAATATCCTCTCCGTATTTGCACAACAGGTGGCCTTGTATCCGCAAAATCCCGCACTCGTATACGAAGATATTACCTTAACCTACAACGAGCTGGATACGCGTTCCAATCGCTTTGCGCACTATCTGCGTCAACTGGGTGTTGGCCCGGAAACACTGGTTCCTGTATGCCTGGAGCGCTCACCGGAAATGATTATTGGCATCATGGGCGTTTTGAAAGCCGGTGCGGCCTATTTACCCATTGATCCGGCCTATCCGGCAGAAAGGATATTGTATACGCTGGAAGACAGTGGTGCCGACATCCTGCTGAGCAGCAAGGCCTGCGAAGGTCTGGTGAATTATCCGGAACACATCCGGGTGATAAAAGCTGACAGCGATTGGGATGCCATCAGCCAAACAACGGATCAGCCGTTGGAGATACCATCGGTAAATAATCAATTAGCTTACGTCATCTATACCTCCGGTAGTACCGGAAAACCGAAGGGGGTGCAACTGGAGCACAAAGGTGTAGTAAACATGGTACAGGGGCAAACAATAGCGCTGAGATTGAAGCCCGGACTGCGAATGCTGCAATTCTCTTCCTTTGGCTTTGACGCTTTCTGTTATGAGCTGTTTTGCATGCTCCTCAGCGGCGGCTGCCTGGTATTGCCCAAGCGGGAAGATTTATTGTCGGCAGAGGGCTTTGAAGCTGTGGTCGACAGGCACCAGGTGGAACTGGTGGTGTTACCGCCTTCTTATCAGCGGGCTATCAGGGAGAAAACAGGTACGCTCCATACCATCGTTTCGGCGGGAGAGGCACTGAATACAGAAGACGCGCGTTACTTCAAAGAAAAAGGTATCCGCCTTATTAACGCTTACGGACCTACGGAAAATACAATCATCGCTACATATACAGATGATCCGGTTAAACCACATACTGTTGTGATCGGGGTACCGGTACCCAATGTGCAGGTGTATATCGCAGACCGGTATAATAACCTGTGTCCGATAGGAGTGGCGGGTGAAATATGCATAGGAGGAGATTCACTGGCACGGGGTTATCTACACCGTGATGACCTGAATGCAGAGAAATTTATCGGCAATATTTTTAATCCCGGTGCTACCGGGAAGTGTTATCGTGCCGGTGATCTGGGACGCTGGTTGCCTGATGGCAGCATTGAGTTTCTGGGCAGGATAGACGACCAGGTGAAGATCCGCGGCTATCGCATAGAGCTGGGAGAAATCAATACGGTATTATTGCAATCTCCGTTGGTAAGAGAAGGAATAGTGGTGGTACATAAAAACAACCGCCACAAAATGCGGCTGATAGGTTATGTGGTGCCGGAAGGACCATTCGATAGGGACGGCATCCTCGCTTACCTGAAAGGTCAGCTACCAGACTATATGGTACCATCGCTGCTGATAGAAATGGCAGTATTGCCGGTAACTACCAGTGGTAAAATAGATCGGCGCGCATTGCCCAACCCCGATGAAACTGCCTTCTCTGAGCGTACTTATACCGCTCCCCGGAATGAAACGGAGCGGGAACTGGCCCGTATCTGGCAGGAACTGCTGAGAGTAGAACGGGTAGGCATATACGATAATTTCTTTGAGCTGGGTGGAGACTCCATCATCACCATACAGATGGTGAGCAGAGCCCGTCGGGCAGGTTACGTGCTGCATCCGAGGGATCTCTTCCTGCATCAGCAGATTGCCGCGCTGGCAGGCGCGGTAACAACCAGCAGAGAGGTGATAACAGAACAAGGCATCCTCAACGGTGAAGCAGGCTTGCTGCCAATTCAGCAATGGTTCTTTGACCAGTCATTCGCCGAAAAAGATCATTTCAATCAGGCTATCCTGCTGAATATTGATAAAGCACTCGACGTAAGCAAACTGGATGCAGTAGCGGCCGCGTTAGCCGAACGTCACGATGTGCTGCGTTGCCACTATCGCAGGGAGGGTGACCGTTGGATACAGGAATATGGTTACCTGTTGCCAGGCGTCGCCAGCGAAGAGGCCACAGATGAAACGGCGATAACAGCCATATGCCAGCACTACCAGGAACAACTGGATATAAGCGCCGGTAAAATCTGGCAATGCGTATTGATAAAAACGCCACATTCAGATGCCCATCACCGCTTGTTTATCGTGATCCATCACCTTGCGGTAGATGGGGTGTCATGGCGCATTATACTGGAAGACCTGATGATATACCTGGATGCGGTTACTAAAGGACAGGTACTGCAACCGGCTTCTAAAACTTCCTCTGTACGCCAGTGGCAACAGGCACTTTGCCGTTATGCTATAGCACCGGTTACGGTGGCAGAGCTGCCGTACTGGAAGCATATCGTAAACGGGTATACGCCGTTGCCGGTATCTAAAGACATAAAAGAAGTATTGCGTAAAGAAACCGATACACATACCGTGCTGCTATCAGAAACGGCTACACGTCATTTGCTGGGTAAGGTGCAGCAGGTATATAATACCGGCATAAACGATTGGCTGCTGGCTGTCCTGGCACATACCATCGGTAACTGGACCGGCAACAATAAAGTATTGATTACCCTGGAAGGCCATGGCAGGGAAGCCATCGCGCCCGAACTGGATACTACACAAACGGTGGGTTGGTTCACCAACATGTACCCGGTATTGCTGGAAGTACCAGACAGTGCTTCCGCGGCGCTGATAAGATCCGTGAAAGAACAGTTACGGATGGTACCGGCAAAAGGCATGGGTTATGCCGCTCTCCGTTATCTGCATCCGGACGATGCTGTCAGAAAAAGTTTATATCTGCCGGCTACTGATATTCTTTTTAATTACCTCGGACAGTTGGATAATTTACTCCGCGCAGATGGAGATATCAGCATGTCAGATGAATCTACCGGCGATGCGGTAAGTGGCAACAATGCCTTCAATAGTAAGCTGGAAATTACGGCTTCTGTATCAGGAGGACAACTGTATATGTCCTGGACTTATAGCCCGGATCAATACAACCCGGTTGTAATAGCCCAACTCGCTCAAAGCAATATTTCTTTGCTGGAGGAACTGATTGCAGCTACCGTTATACAGGAAACGGCAGCACCTACGCCATCTGACTATGGTTTATCGGGCCTGCTCAGTATACAGCAGTTGGACAGCTTCCAGGCGGCACAGCAGGATGGAAGTTTACATGAAACACAGCTGCGTACATTGTACCAGTTAAGCCCACTGCAATCGGAAATGTATCGCTACAGCCTTTCCTCTGTGAATGCCGGCACTTACGTTATCCAGGTAGGTTTTGAAGTTTCCTTCCCTCATATCCAGCTGATGAAAAAAGCCTGGGAACATGTGATTGCACGTCACAGCATTTTACGTACGGCTTTTCATGATATAGGTGGTACGCCACTACAAACTGTATACAGCCCCGTGGGCCTGCCTTTCGCAGAACTGAACTATAGCGGTCTTACACCTGCAGAGCTGGAAAAAGCACTGGCTGCCTTCCTGCTGAAAGATAAATGTACCGACTTTGATATGGCTACACCGCCACTCATGCGGGTTACATTTATCCAGTTGCCAGGTGGCAACACCAGGATGGTGTGGACCTGTCATCATATTATTATGGATGGCTGGTCTATGCCGGTGGTGATAGATGAATGGCTCTCCACCTGTAGCGCCCTGCTGAAAGGCGATACCATCAGCAGTGGAGCAGAGGACCAGTATGAAGCATTTATCCATTTTCACGATACGACTGATCGCCACACAACAGCGGCTTTCTGGAAGCAGTATCTGAAAGGCATTACAGCGCCTAATTGGTTGCCTTTTGCGGATGATCGCCCCGACAGAAATAAGCTGCCGGGAGTGTTTAACGATGTGCGACTGGTACTCGATGAAACCATCACCTCCGATATGCAGCAGTTTGCACAAACCCATCACATCACGGTGAATACGCTGATACAGGGCGTTTGGGCTACCCTGTTGTACAGGTATAACCGCAACAGAAAAGTAGTATTTGGAGCTACAGTTTCTACCCGTCCGGCAGAAATAGACCAGGTAGAACAAAAGGTAGGTCCTTATATCAATATCATTCCAGTACGCGCAGATGTAACGGCTTTGCCACTGGCAGACTGGCTCCGCGAATTGCAGGACACACATAGTCTTTCCCGTAGTTATCAGCATGCAGGGCTGGCTGATATCCGCACCTGGACAAACATCAAGGATGACCTGTTCGACAGTGTACTATTCTTTGAGAACTATCCGCTGGGAGAAGTGAGTGAAAAAGAAGAACGGCAGCCGGAGATCCTTCACCTGGAGATGAGTGAGCATAATAATTACCTGCTGTCTGTTTTTGTAGGAGTAGGCAGTGAGCTGGTGGTTCGTTTTAATTACAACAGCAGCTTATTGAGTGATGTCAGCGTCAACATCATCAGCGGACATTTTAAAACAATGCTGTTGCAGCTACTGACAAATCCGGACAAGCCGGTTACACAATTCCGGCTCATCACACCACAGCAGCTGAAATCGGCCTTTGAAGCAACTGGTATCGGGCAACGAAAAAGAATATCGTTGTCTGCAACTACCAGCGAAAAACCCCGTAAATCAAAATAAGTCATCACCACCGCTAATCAACAAAAAAAATGAGCATGTTAAAATTACTCCAGCAAAAATCGAAAGCGTTCTTCTGGCTGCTGGCCTTACTGGGGTTGATCAACAGTATATGGAGCAGTACCTTGTTATTATTGATTAATAACAAGATCACCAATACACCTTTACCGTTTGGTGGAGGATATGACTGGCAGATGTATTGTGTCCTCATCGTATTGGCTTTTGTTACCGCCAGGTTTTTTCAGTCGTATATGATCCGGCTCACCTACAATCTGGGTAATGATCTGGGCCTGTCTATATTCAATAAACTGCGATTCACCAATTATGAGGAATACATGAAGCTGGGTGATGAAAAAGTTCGTACATCCGTTGCTGATGTAACCACATTGCAACGTTTTCCACAGGCATTTATAGAAACCTTTAATGCCGTAGTAATGGTGGTGATAGGCGTACTCTATCTTTTTTATATCAACCTGGCCGGTGCTGCACTGATTACCCTTATCCTCGGGATGCTTGCAGGTATTTATTATTACCGCAACCTGGCGGTACATCGTGATATGACGACAGTTAGAGACCTGGCCAATGTGTATCAGCAGAATGTAAACGACTTTCTCCGTGGTTTCCGGGAAATCAAGATGAGCACCCTGCGCAGTGATAATATTTATCATGAACACATCACGGTTAACAGAGGCAGGGCAAAGGATCTTACCGTGAAAACCCTCATCCGGCATATGGGCAATGAGTTGATGGGTAGCTATGTATGGTACCTGATGATCGGTATTATTCTCTTTCTGCTGCCGGCTTTGTTGCATACCACTACTGGCGCCAACAGCAACTTTATTGTGACACTGTTATATCTCATGGGGCCCATGGGGATTATCATCACAGAAATACGAGAGTTCACCCTGATGCACATCGCGGTAAAGCGACTGGAAGAATTTGATAAAATTATCAGTGCTTCCAAAACCATTGCGTTGGGACATGGTCGTGTAGGGAATACAGAAAAATCTTTCCGCAGTATTCGTTTTGAAAACGTGATATACGAATATTATGATGAGATCAGGTCAGAAACATTCCGGCTGCAACCATTGAACCTGGAAATCAATAGCGGAGAAAGCATTTTCATTACCGGCGGTAATGGCAGTGGTAAAAGCACTTTCGTGCATTTGCTTACTGGCTTGTTTATGCCAAAATCCGGAAACATTTATTTCAACGATGTACGTGTTACCCCGGAAACCTACCCCTGGTACCGCGATCAGATGGTAGCTATTTACACAGACCATTGTCTGTTTACGGAAAACTACGACAATTATATACTGGACCGTAGCAATGAAAGACTGATGCATTTGCTGGATAAAATGAGGCTGACTGATATCGTAACTTTTAATGAAGGCAAAAATGTGATTAAAGCCACCTTATCCAAAGGCCAGCAGAAAAGGTTAGCACTGATATATGCGCTGCTGGAAGAAAAGGACATCATTGTGCTGGATGAGTGGGCGGCTGAACAGGACCCTGTTTTCCGCGCCTACTTCTATAAAGTGCTGGTGCCGGAAATGAAAATGATGGGTAAAACAGTGATCGCAGTATCACATGACGATGCCTATTTCTATTATGCAGAAAGACTGTTGCGCTTTGACTATGGACGTGTGCAGAGTGATGTGAAACAGCCGGTGATGACAGCATAGCGGCATCTATTTTATTGTTGACCAATAACAAACGTTTTTATGGATCAGAGTACGGCATTTTTTCACAACTACGTAAAAGAGAACGCACGCAATAAACGGCTGGTGGTACAACCCCGTATGGGCTTTAGTGATAAGGCAAAAATGCGTCATGGTTTACAGGAAGTGAAGCAGCTGGACGCACCAACCATAGGCACTATTACACTGGATAGTTTTACCCGCAGTGGTGACTTCCGTAGTGCCACCAAAGCAGTGGAAGAAGGAATGATGTTGAATGGTTATCCCATTGTAAGTTATCCGCAGAAAGAAAATGAACAACTGATAGCCGGCTTGCGGGAGCCAGGTTTTCCGGTACAGATCAGACATGGTAGCCCGTTGCCGGTGGAGATCTTCAAAGCGACTATCTCCGCAGGGATTGATGCGATTGAAGGCGGCCCGGTTTCCTATTGTTTTCCTTATGGTCGTATTCCGTTGGCACGCAGCCTGGAGGCATGGCGTACCTGTTGCCGTTTGTTTGCCGATGCCAGTGACGATCCCTGGCATATAGAAAGTTTTGGGGGATGTATGATGGGGCAACTATGTCCACCTGCTATCCTGATTGCCATCACTGTGGCGGAAGCCATTTTTATGATCCGTAATGGGGTGAAATCCTATTCTCTTAGCCTGGCGCAGGGCACACATACCTCGCAGGATGTGGCAGCACTGCATGCATTACGGCAACTGGGTGTCAAATACCTTGGCCCGCAAAGTGACTGGCATATTGTGTTTTATACGTTCATGGGAAAATTTCCGCAGTCGTACCACGGCTCAAAAGCACTGATTGAAGAAAGTGCCCACGCAGCGGTGAAAGGCGGCGCAGAAAGATTGATTGTTAAAACCGTAAAAGAGGCGCATCAGATACCATTGATAGAAGACAACCTTGATTCACTGGGCTGGTGTCATCAGGCGGCTACTGCAGAACGGATAACGCCCAGTCAGCATGCTGGTGTGGAAGAATGGACTACCCAGATTTATGAAGAAGCCGACTTCCTCATAGACCTGTTGCTTAACCTGGATAGCAACCTGGAAAGGAGCATGGCCAAGGCATTTAAAATGGGTTATTGGGATGTTCCCTATTGTCTGCATCCGGATAACCGCCGTCTTACCAGTGCACAGCTAGACGAAGCGGGATATGTATACTGGTCAGATCCGGGTAAAATTCCTTTTCCTCCACATATCCGCAACAATGCGGTGAAGCGGAAGAAGAAACTTTCTTCCAGTGAATTGTTGCACATGCTGTCATTCAATCAACAAAAGTACGATGGACTGTGTGTGCCGCAGGAGCAGCTATACACGCCCTGAATCCTATTTTTTCATGAGTAGAAATATTATCCTGTTTATAAAATAACATCACATGAAGCCTATTGCATTATTAACAACCATTCCATCGGATTCCCATAACTGGAACATGGTTTTTATACAGCTTTTTTTACAGGAAAACGGCTTTGAAGTCGTGAACCTGGGGCCCAGCGTTCCCTATGATTTGTTGCTGGATGCCTGTGTGCAGCATCAGCCCGATCTGCTCATCGTTTCCACCATTAATGGCCACGGCTATATTGAAGGAAAGGAACTGATCAAACGGGTGAGAACCCTCGATATTATGAAAGAAAGACCGGTGTTTATCGGTGGCAAGCTCAGTACAGACGCCAATATGTCTTATCTGTATGCCGTAGAGCTGGAGGAGGCCGGCTACAACAAAGCTTACTGCAGTGATCAGGACATGCAGCATTTCAAAACACAGCTACAGCTTATTTCGCAAAAAGCGGCTGTAAGCAGAGAGGTACAATAATATCCGCTTTTATAAAGTATAGGAAGATGAAAATAAACCTGATCACACTGCCTTATGCAGGCGGCAACAAATATGCATATAACACACTGAAGCCCTTTCTGCATAATAGCATTGCGGTGGTGCCGGTAGAGCTGCCTGGCCGCGGACAGCGCATGGCGCAACCACTGCTGGAAGATATTCACCGCATGGCAGATGACCTGTTATTGCAGGTAAGCGGACATACGGATAAAGATTATATACTGTATGGCCACTCTATGGGCGGCATACTCGGTAATTTGTTGCTGCACCGCCTGAAGGAAGCAGGGATGAGGTTACCACTACATTTTTTTGTGACTGGTTGTGCCAGCCCTAAATCCAATCACCTGCGTACTATCCGCCATCGTTTACCGGATAATGGGTTAAAGGAAGAATTGCGGGTACTGGGTGGTTTGCCGGAAGAGGTGTTGAGTAATGATGACCTCATGGAATTTTTTCTGCCCATCATCCGGGTAGACATGAAGGCATTGGAACTGTATCAGTATCAGCCGCTGGGACGTTACGAAGTACCGCTGACGGTTATTTGCGGCACTGAGGAACCTATTTCAGATGAAATGGCCGCCGGTTGGGCAGATGAATCTGTGTATCCACCCAACATCCTGCGCATGAAAGGGAACCATTTTTTCATACTCCATCATTTTGAAACACTGGCGGAGTTGATTAATAAAGAAACAAAAGGAGCTGTTTACCTATGATCACGTATTCCTTTTTTTTATACACCCAGCAGTTGAATCCACACCTGTATGATACGCTGCTGCAGTGTATCCCGGAGCAGATGCGTCCTGTAATAGGGGCCTATCATCGCTGGGAGGACCGGCAGAATCATCTCTTCGGGAAGTTATTACTGAGGGATCTGCTTTGCCAGGAAGGATATGATCCTGATTCACTGGAACGGTTATACGCAAATCCATACGGTAAACTTTTCCTGGATGACAGCATCGATTTTAATATTTCACATTCAGGTAACCTGGTGATGGTGGCAGTATCCCGTTGTGGGCGTGTAGGCGTAGACGTAGAAAAGAAAGGATGTCTGCAACCGGAAGACATTGCTGCTGCGCTTCGGCCGGAAGAACTGAAACAGCTTAAAAATAAGCCTGCAAACGAGGCATTGTATCAGTTGTGGATCAAAAAGGAAAGCCTGGTGAAAGCGAAAGGAGCAGGGCTTTCCATAGATCTGAATACCATACACCTGTATACGGATCGTGGTATTCTTAACACCGGCAATGGTCTTGAAACCTGGTATTATCAGTCATTACCTGTGCATGCAGCATATGTGGCCATGCTGTGTACAGAAAGCCAGCGGCCACTATTGCAGTATGCACCCGCAGAAGATATGATAGACAGGGCTATCCGGTATGCGGGAATCAATATGCCGGAAATACACCTGTTTGGCTGAACATAAATGTATCTATCTCGAAAAAATAATAATCATCTTAATAAAAAATAATGAAAGCCTTATTTATTGCTGCATTGGCAGTTTTGTTAACCGGAACCTCTTTTAATGCCTGGTCACAGGAAGTCACGGGAAAGCTTATCGGGAGTGTAAAGGACGACACCCGGCAGCCCGTCATTGCAGCTACGGTCGTACTGCGGAAGGTAGCTGATTCTTCACTGGTAAAGGCCGCTTTATCCGATACAGCAGGTGTTTATACCTTCGAACAGATCGTATATGGCGATTATTTTATTACCATCAGCAGTATTGGTTATCAGCAGGCAGTATTGCAACCGGTGAAAGTAGCCGGTCCGCTGCTGGAGTTACAACCGGGAATATTAGGTACCGGGTCTAAAACATTAAAAGGTGTAACGGTAACGGGCAAACGCGCATTAATTGAGCAGTATGCCGATCGCACCGTGGTGAATGTAGAAGGAGTGGTGTCTGCTGCAGGCGGTTCCGCGCTGGATGTGCTGGAAAAATCGCCCGGTGTGGCGGTAGACAAGCAGGGAAACATCACCATCCGGGGAAAGCAGGGGATAAAGGTATTTATTGATGGAAGGGCTACGTACGTCACCGGCGCAGACCTCGCAGGTATGCTCCGTAATATGCAGGCAAGTCAGCTGGATCAGGTAGAAATCATCTCTAACCCTTCTGCAAAATATGATGCTGCCGGTAACGGCGTGATTAACATCCGCACCAAAAAGACCAATAGCAAGGGTTTTAATGGCAGTATCGCCCTGGCTTATCTGCAGGGGCGTTATCCCGGTACCACGCAAAACCTCAATTTCAATTATCGTATTGGCCGCATTAACCTCTTTGGAAATGGAGGCTACAGCTATCGCAAAGGCTTTGAGGATATTTACATTTTGCGCAACTTCCGGACAGACGCCAATGGTGGCATCAAAACCATCTATGACCAACACTCTTTTACACGTAGCACCAATCAGAGTCTGACTGGTAAGCTTGGACTGGATTACGATATTTCCAACCGCACCACACTGGGTGTAGCTGTAAGTGGTTTCCACAACCCTTCCCGCTCAACAACAGATAACAACACACTGCTTAAAGGAGGAGATAATAAAGTACAAACACAGATAGTGGCGCCTGCCGATATGAATGGTAAGTGGAATAATACAGAAGTCGACTTATCTCTCAAACATCGTTTCGACTCCAGTGACCATGAATTACAAATCGATGCAAGTTACCTGCAATATAATACGGCCAGTTTGCAGCATTTCAATAACAACTATTTCGATGCGGAAGGAAAGCCAACGGAAACGCCTACACGGTTTATGACCGATATGCCCGGGGAGATTCATATTTACACCGCCAAAGCAGATTACTCCGTGCCTGTCGGTAAAAATGGTAAAATAGAAGCCGGTGCAAAGTTCAGCTACGTAAACACCGATAACAATGCCATGTACTCCGACCGTATAAATGATAAATGGGTTAGCAACGACTCCCTCAGCAATCACTTTCTGTATAAGGAATATGTGTATGCCGGCTACCTGAATTACCGGAAAACTATCAGGGATTGGGAATTCCAGGCGGGCGTGCGTGCAGAGCAGATGCAGATGAAAGGCCATCAGTTGAATGGAGGCGATTCATTTGACCGTAACTATCTGCAATGGTTCCCCTCTGTTATGCTGGCTTATACACTCAATGAAAAAAATAAGCTTAGCCTTAACTACAGCCGCCGTATTGAAAGACCGGATTACCTGAGCCTGAATCCTTTCCGCTTTTATGTAGATCAATATACTTATACGGAAGGTAATCCTTACCTGTTGCCACAATACAGCAACAACATAGAGTTGAGTCATATATTCATGGATGGTGCACTCACTACCACTTTGCTTTACAATAAAACAACGGATGTAATACAGGAAATTGTACAGCAGCGCACTGCCACCAATGAAACCTTTATCCGTCCGGAGAATATCAGTACGCGCACTATCGCAGGGGTGAACACCAATCTGCAGTTGCCATTGAGCGATAAGCTGACCACCGTGGTATACCTGGAGCTCAATCATTATAAATATGATGGCACCATTAACAAGGCACCTTTTTCACTCTCTAATAATACTTTTTCAGGTCAGCTGAGACAACAGGTGAAGTTAACAGATACCTGGATGGTGGAACTGGCCGGTATGTATACTTCCAGTGTGATTGACGGTACCTTTATACAACGGCCGGCAGGTACTTTCAGCATAGGTCTGCAAAAAGACCTGTGGCACAAAATGGCTACTCTGCGTATCAACGGTGTGGATCTTTTTAAATGGTACAAGTACGAAGCTTCCAGCCGTTACCAGAATGTAGATGTATACGCATTAAACCGCTGGCAAACGCAGGCGCTGCGGGTAATCTTTACCTATCGCTTCCGCAGTGGGGCTAAGCTGACGGAACGCAGTTCAGAAAATACAGCTTCCCCAGAAAAGGAAAGGGTGAAGATCAAGGACAAATAAGCGGATCAGTTATATCGGTTGTTCACAAGTAGTAAGCCCTGCGTTTAACGCGGGGCTTACTGTTTTTTGAAAGGTTTTATACAACGATTCTTTTTAGCCAGGGAAACTTACCCCTGTCACTTTCTCTGCAAGAAGCCATAATTTTTCCGCCACAGCTTCATCTAACGCATTCGCTGTAATTACTGCCTGTGCAGGATAACCACGATAGCCTCCGTCCTGATCCGGTCCATATAATGCGCCGCCAATGGCCTTTGGATCCGTGGCCGCAAACAGGGATGGCAAAGCACCCTGCCAGGGCTCCATCAGCTCACCAATGCGCTGAACCGCGGCTTCAAATTCGCCGCTATCCATATGCCTGGATAGCTCCGTTTGATTAGCACCCGGTTGTGCTGCAATAGAAAGCACATTGTCTCCGGCAGCCACTATTCTGCGTTGCAACTCTACCGATAATATGAGGTCCGCCAGTTTACTCTGACGGTATTCGCGCATCGCATCATAAGAAATTTCGGATTGCAGGTTGTCGAAATCAATGACGCCGTTGAGATAGGCCATGCTGCTGACGGTTACAATCCTGGCTTTAGGAGTAGCTTTTAGCAACGGATACAGGTAACCGGTGAGTGCAAAATGTCCAAGGAAGTTAACACCGAATTGCAACTCGTAACCATCCTTTGTTTTGGAGGCAGGTGGAATCATGACACCGGCATTATTAACTAGGATATCCAGTTGTTGGTGCTGCTGAAGAAAAGCCTGGGCGTATGCTTTTACAGCCGCGAGGTCAGACAGATCGAGCTGACCGGTTTCCAGGGTTCCTTTGCCGCTATGTTCCTGTATTTTCTGAAGGGCTGCTGTTGCTTTCTGAAGATCACGGCAGGCCAGTATTACATGTGCGCCAGCTTCATCTAAGGCCAACGCTGTTTCTAAACCAATGCCGGTATTGGCGCCGGTAACGAGGGCAGTTTTGCCGGATAGATCAGGTATGTTGTTTTTTGTCCACATAACTTATACTTGTTTATGATGCAAAGTTCAGTGGAATGGGGAAGAATATCGATACTAAAATGAAACCAAAAAGTACAAAAATCAATCAATTTGACTGCCGGAACTGATTCGGGGTGATATTATTTCTGCTTTTAAAAAAGCCGGAAAAGTGATTGGGTTCTTCAAAACCCAGGCTCCAGGCAATTTCATTGATACTCCAGTTGGTGCTTTTTAACAGGATCTTTGATTCCTGCAGAATGCGGTCACTTATGAGTTGAGAGGTGGTATGTCCGGTAATTTCCTTCAGCGCTTTATTCAGGTGGTTTACATGCACATTTAATTGTGTGGCAAAATCGGCTGGCGACTTCAACTTAATTACCTGGTAGGTCATCTCAATGGGGAATTGCCTTTCCAGTAATTCTGCAAACCCGATGGTAATTCTTTCGGCTGCATTGGAGCCGGCATAACTATTCATGGCAGCCGGTTGTGTTTTCTGCGCAGAGTGTACCACAGTCATTAACAGATTACGCAGCAGGTCGTATTTATAAACATAGTTGCTTTGTATGTCACTATGCATTTGTTGAAACAATGCCAGGTAAGGAGGCAACTGTTGTTTGCTGAGTGGTAGAATAGCGGCGTCCGGAGACTGGAAAACAGGATACTCTTTGATATTTGCAAAGCGATTGAAAAAGGCTTCGGTGAAGATGCAGAGATATCCTGTATGCTTCTTACTGATCCTTTCCCAACGATAGGGGATCAGTGGATTGGTAAATACCAGCGCGCTATCCCGGATTTCAATAGTTTTATCAGCATAGTGTAATTTGCTATGCCCCGTAACCAGGCTGATTTTATAAAAACTTCGGCGGCTGTAACTCCCTTCCCGGCTGTGTTTCGGAAGCAGGATATCTTCTATCTTAAAAATATTGAAATGACCGGTTTCATTCCTGCTCAGCTCAGAAGGCTGGTCAGCAATACTGTTGTAAAAGGTTTGTAATGCAATGTAGGAAGACATATTCAAAGGTACAACATTCAAATAATATGGACGGCGGATCTGTAAAGAATTGTCCTTTAGGTGTGCGCTATTATTGTGTCGCATATGCATATTTCAGTCAAACGATTGACTAAGGTTTTGGGGCAAATGTTTAAAATAAACGCCTACATTTATCACATCTGTACCATACGAATATTTTTTATAACCAAACGGACCCATGATGAAAAGCCCTATTGGTAAACCTTTGCCGTAGCATAACTATATCAGCATCTTTAATAACCATAACATATATTTATGAAAACACTAAACAGACACCTGTTGCTGGCTTCCGTAGTGATCAGCAGTATTACAGGGTGTACGTCAAAAGAAATGTTACAAACGCCTGCGCGCCCCGGCGCCGCGGATCTGCAGAAAAAAATAACAGCAGCAGCCATTGATTACCGGCAGGAAATGAGAAACTTTGTTATCGGGATTAGTCAGTATGCCAAAGCAAGGAACACACAATTTGCAATCATCCCACAAAATGGACAAGACCTCGTTACTACCGATGGAGAATCTACCGGACCTCTTGCCACTGCTTATGTACAAGCCATTGATGCAGTAGGCCGGGAAGATCTATTGTTCGGCTACACCGGCGATAATAAACCAACTCCCACTGCGGATAAAAACTGGATGCAGGGATTTCTGAACAGGATTAAAACCACCAAAAAAGTATTGGTAACGGATTATTGCAATGGGAGTGTAAACATGGGCAAGTCGTACACGACTAATAATGCCAACGGCTATATTTCTTTTGCGGCAGACCATCGCGGCCTGGATAATATTCCATCTTATCCGGCTACACCATATGGTGTAAACAATACGGATATCAATAACATTATGCTGGCAAAGAATTTTCTTTACATCATTGATCCGGGAAAGTATGCGAGCAAGAACGCATTTATTACAGCAGTCCGTGCCACTAATTATGATCTGATTATTATGGATCTTTTTTTTGACAGCACGACTATATTTACCGCGGCAGACATAGATCTGCTTAAGCACAAAGCCAACGGGGGTAAACGTTTGGTGGTAAGTTATATGTCAATAGGAGAGGTGGAAAATTACCGTTACTATTGGAAAACCGGCTGGAAAGTAGGCAATCCTCCGTTTATCAGCGCAGAGGATCCCGATTGGTCAGGCAATTTTTACGCGGAATACTGGAACAAAGACTGGCAGAATATTATTTACGGCAATAGCACTTCTTACGTACAGAAAATTATTGACAGTCATTTTGACGGCGCTTACCTGGATTTGATTGATGCGTTTGAGTATTTTGAAAACAGGTAAACAAACGGTAATAAATTTTATGAAACCGTGGGGGTAATATCTTTTAATGGTGTCGTATAGGTGATACACAAGATTGTTCATCACCGAAATCAGCATCATATTATGAAATACCTGGCCATAACGCTTTTAGCGATTGTTCTTTTTGCCTGTCGTAATGATCACACGCTGGTGCCTGATACTACGGTAGAAGGATTTGAAGCAGGCTCTTTTGAAGAAGCCAATATTGATAAGAGTAAAATTATTGGTCTGGAACAGGAGATCAGCGGCGGCAAATTTAATACGCATAGTATCCTGATTTTGCGACACAACAAACTGATTTACGAACATTACTTTCCGGGTGAGGATGCTGTATTCCCAACGCCAGTGGGTAAAGTAGCGCATACCAGGGACAGTTTACATGATTGCCGCAGTGTAACTAAAAGTATTGTATCGTCTTGTGTCGCCATTGCAGTCGGACAAGGGAAGATCAGGAGTATCAACGACTCCATTTTCCATTATTTCCCGGCATATAAAAAGTATGCTACCGGAACCCGGGGAGGGATTACTATTAAAGACCTGCTCACGATGAGTGCTGGTTTAGAATGGAATGAACACACGCCCTACACAGATCCGGAGAATGGAGAACGACAACTGATGGCAGCAGCAGATGTGGTGGATTTTGTACTGAGCCGGAATAGTGTGGCTACACCAGGTACTGTTTTTAATTACAACGGAGGATGTACACAGCTCTTGGCGCAGCTGATACAAAAGGTAACGGGTATGCCTGTTCATCTTTTTGCAAAAAAGTATTTGTTTGAACCAATGGGCATTAAAAACTTTAACTGGGCAGTAAGAGACGACAGCACGGTATGGGCGCCATCAGGTTTGCGCATGCGTCCAATTGATATGTTGAAGATAGGACGTTTGTACATGCAGCAGGGGCGTTGGAATAATCAGCAACTGATAGCGGCGGATTGGATCAGTGAGGCCGTGAAATGGCAACTCAATACCAGCGATGTACCGGAAGGATATGGCTACCAGTTCTGGTGTGCGAAACCGGCGATAACAGGCCAGCCAACCCCCATTACAGTGGCAGAAGGCAACGGTGGACAGATTATATGTATGGTGCCCGCACTTGATATGGAAGTGGTGCTTACTGCCGGAAATTATAATGAAGATGGAGAAGATTCTTACGATGTGTTGTTGAAATATATATTTCCTGCGGTAAAGAAATAGCTACGGCAGGTTGAATGACATATCAACATCCTGTAATCGAAGGCCTTATCTATACGTATTCCCATCAGGAGATATGTGTAGGTAAGGCACTTTGGTTTTAATGCGTGGCGGATTATAACCCCGCGATTTTTTCAAATACCCTGGCAATTACTTCTGCACCCGGATCCGGAATATTTTTTAATACTTCTTCAGAAAGATAAGAGGAGCGACCGAATTTTGTACGAATAATATGTTTCGTATCATCGGCTCCTTTGCGTGCCTGTTGAGCGGCGGTGCTGATGCTTTCCCCGGCAGCCAGTGCTTCAAAAGCAGGTTGCAGGGCATCAATCATGGTTCTGTCGCCCGCCTGAGCGCCACCATAATCTTTTACTTTCTGCAAGCCTGCCAGCAATGCTGCGCCGAGATCGGGTTGGGTGGCATATGTATTACCGGCGGCTGTAAATAAAATAGATAGCAGTACTCCGCTGGAGCCGCCTGCTTCCCTGGCGAGGATACGGCCGATGGTCTGTAGTAGTTTACCGGTATCGTTCAGTGGTAACTGTGAGATGTTAGATAACAGGCGTTTGCCGGTGAGTGCAAAAGTAGATCCTGCATCACCATCACCAACTTTGGCATCGAGGTCATTGATTTCTTTTTCGATGGCTACCAGCAGACTACCCGTGGAGGAAATAATTTCCTGTACCTGGCTATTATCCGAAGGCTTGAAAGGAAGGGTGGCCGGCAGTGATGGCGCTGCAATACTGGCCGGCCTTTTAAATGCCTGTAACTGCCATGCAACAGGTGTTGCCGGCGCCAGTAAGGCTTTTTCAATTACCTCGTTCAGTTGAAGTAAAGACACGGAAAATCCGCTCATATTGATGGATGACATCAACGCGGCAGGGCCGATCATGAAATCAACTTTATCACCTAAGGGTGTTTTTCGGAATGCATTCACCAGCACACCCATTTCAATAGGACTTACACTGCCCATGTTGTTAAAGAGCAGGGCGTATCTGTTGTTTGTTTCCGGCAAACTGGCCGCCAGTGTATCCATGGCAATGGCCATCAGCTGATCCGCTTTATCGTATGCAATCACTTTGATACCGGGTTCTCCATGAATGCCCAAACCTAATTCCACCTGTTCATCGCTCAGACGGGAGATGGTTTGCTGGCCCAAATGCCTGCATTCCGTAAGTGATAAGCCAATAGATGCGGTACGGTCAATCACCTGTTGTGCGATGTCAGCAATTTCATCGAGTGACTTTCCTTCTTCTGCCAGTTGCCCCGCTACTTTGTGGACAAACAGGGTGCCTGCTACGCCGCGTTTTTTTACGTCAGGTCCCAGTGCCACGTCATCATCTACGGTAACGGTTCTCACTTCATGTCCGAGGGCACGGGCCTGTTCGGCAGCTAAACCAAAATTAAGCCGGTCGCCGGTATAGTTTTTTATGATCAGTAAACAGCCTTTAGGACCTGTTGTAGCGAGGATGGCAGATAATACGGCATCTACGCTCGGGGAGGCAAAAATATCGCCGCATACGGCCGCTGTCAGCATACCTTTTCCTACAAAGCCGGCATGGGCAGGCTCATGACCTGAACCTCCACCGGAAATAACGGCTACTTTCGATTTGTCCCAGTCTTTACGTATCACTACCCTGATGGCAGGGAAGCTATCTAATTTCGCCAGATCCGGATTCGTCAATAATCCATCTATTGCTTCATTCACGATCTGATCTACTTCGTTGATGAAAAATTTCATAGCGCCAATTTTCTACAAGATACCGAAATGATAATTATGCCCCTGCCGCCAATAAATCTTCCAGGGTATAATAAACCGGTAGTCCCCGTTGCTGCGCGATGCGTACATCTTCATCCGCTCCTTTGGAGGCGCCTGCTATTCTTAATACCGCATCACATTTTGTAATCAGGCGGCCCGCAACAGGATATAGGATTTCTTCATACACCGCATCACCGGGACGTGTGGAGCCTCCTGCCCTCAACAGCGGTAAGGCAAACCACTCCCCGATAACAGGAATATGTCCTGCCCGGAATATAGGCAGCGCCATCTCTTCCAGTTTCCTTAAATTCTGTTCCATTAAAACAGGATCGTCGTTGGTCCCTGAACGATAGGGGCCTGCAATTAAAATAGTCAGCATCTGTTTCATATCATGATGTTTTTAAATGATCGTTTATGATCGTTTATGATTAATATTGATCAAGTTAGTATTTATTTGCAATTTTCCAAGAGATAATAAAAAGAAGTAAGCCGGTATGCAAAAGCATAGCATGCCAGGCAATGGTGCTCCGCAAAAAATTGGATATCTTACAGATAGTTTAATAAAGCACATTTTATGGAAGTAGGAATCGACAGCTTTGCAGCTACAAATGCAAAAGACACCGCATTGGATGCGGCAGGTAATATGAATGAAATGGCCAATTTACTGGCAAGGATAGAAGCCGCCGACAAGGCCGGTTTACATGTATTTGGTATAGGAGAACATCATCGTAAAGAGTTCCTGGATTCAGCGCCCACCATGATATTGGCTGCGGCCGCAGCCCGCACCAAACAAATCCGGCTCACCAGTGCGGTAACGGTTTTAAGTGCCGCTGATCCGGTAAGGGTTTTCCAGAACTTTGCTACACTCGACATTATTTCCCGTGGCCGTGCAGAAGTAGTGGTGGGTCGTGGCTCCTTCGTAGAAGCCTACCCGCTGTTTGGTTATAACCTGGAAGATTATGATGCGTTGTTTATAGAAAAGCTGGACTTGTTTCTGCACATCAGGGACCATGAAGTGGTAAAGTGGAAAGGCAAATTCCGGGCAGCGCTGAACAACGTAGCGATTTATCCGCGGCCAGTACAGAATCCTTTGCCGGTTTGGCTGGGCGTAGGTGGTACACCGCAATCATTTGTGCGTGCCGGTACACTCGGACTGCCACTCATGGTGGCCATCATCGGAGGAGAGACACATCGCTTCCGGCCTCTGATAGATCTGTACCGCGAAGCCGGCGCCAAAGCCGGACATGCCCCGGAAAAATTAAAGGTGGGTCTCCACTCATTGGGATATGTTGCAGATACCACACAACAGGCGGTAGAAGATTATTTCCCCGGCTATGCCGAAACGTTCACCAGGATTGGCAAAGAGAGGGGATGGCCTCCGGTTACCAGGGCTCAGTTCGATGCACAGGCAGGCGCCCGCGGCGCTTTATTAATTGGCAGCCCGGAAGAAGTAGCCGAAAAAATAAAACGCCATAGCGATGCCCTGGGTGGTATTTCAAGAGTGACTTTTCAAATGGATAACGCAGGTCTTTCTCACGAAAAATTATTAAACGCCATTGAATTAATCGGTAAACGTATTGTTCCTGCGTTACAGTAATTATTTGACCAGCTCTGGTTGAGGTGCTTTCCACTCGCCTGTGAGAATGGCTGGTTCCGGCCCATAAATTCTGATCAGGTAATAGAACGCACCTTCGGGAGTAGGCAGCCAGTTAGGCTCCTTGTCTTTTGACGGAGGCTGATGTTGAAGATACAACGTAAGGTCTCCATTAGGATCCGTTTGTAAGCTACTTGTTCTGTCACCGATAGAATACCGGTTAATCGGATTTTTAACCAGGAAGCGGCTGGGTAATTCATATAAAGTAATACTCCAGAAGTATTTGTTAGGAGGTGTTTGTCCTTTGGGGAATCGAATGATATAATCATTTTTTCCTGCCAGGAACTTGCCGGCTTTATCAGACCTGGTACCGATATAAACAGCTTCTTCTTTGGTGTTGCCGAATAAGCCGGCAGCGGCGCCCAAGGCACGTTTAAAGTAATTGCCATGCAACATTTCTCTCGTCCCAAAGAGATCTGTTGCATTGGTGATGGTATCAGTGCCTTCCTGTAATTCCTTCTCTGCACTTCTTACACCGGTATTGATGGCTGCCAGTATATCAGCAGAGAAAGCAGTGCTGTCAAATTGTTTTCCGGGTTCAATGCCAATGCGGGCAAATCTTTTCCTTGTTTCTTCTTCTTCCGGTGCAGGGCCGGTATATTGCAACAGGTTATTCAACAGACCAATGAAAGAATAGGAGCCTATGACAGCCGGATTATATACCGGAAGTGGTAAATCAAACTTTTTGGCGGAAGGCGCCGGTTGCCCGGTATACTCGTGTAGTTTGATGATCTTAAATCCCTGCTGTATTTTTCTGACATTCTCCATGTCATTCGGCGTTGTTTTTAGTTCTGTTCTTCCTAAAAGTGTTACCAGGTATGTTTCTGAAGGAATAATACTATCCACCCCTGCTGGTTTTTCGACGTGTTGGCCAGGACCTGTAATCATATATCTGCCTGCACCGGTGCCGGTAGTTCTGCTGCCTATGTATCCGAAATTGAAAGTATAAAGATCGATTAACTGCAGTGCATAATACCGCTTGTCTTTGATCTCTGGTACTTCGATAATTACCGGTTCATCGCTCAAATTAAGAATTGCCCAGGAGTAAGGGGTATCATTATTGGGCGTTACCACGGCGGTATCGCTGGAAGTAAAGCTTTTGCTATAGTTTCTGAATTGATTAAATCCACCTATGTAATCCGGGTATTTTTTGTCCATCGCATAGAGGTACATCGTTCTGTAATTGGTAAACATTGGAAACGAATAAATCCAGGCATCATGCGCGATGCTTTGGGCCGAATCCGCTGTTAGCGTGGAACTGTCGCTTTTGTCTTTGCTGCCATTTTGAACGCAACCGGTAAAACACCATAACGCAGATAGCAGTAACAGTAAGGAAGATTTCATATTTTAATTTTTCAAGGTTAGAAAGGAGGTAGCATAGCCATCTCATTACTAGTTATATCAATAACTAATGCCAGCCGGGAATTTGGGGATTGCTTATTTATGCGAAGGAAAAATAAAGGAGATGTCCTGAACTATTAACAATGAGGCCCCTGATTTGTTTGAATGAAAATTGTAAATTAGAAGAGTTGATGCTATTGAAAACATCAAACCTAACCCTATATGGATAACAACCAGATGTCTGTTGATGTATTCAATAAACGCGCGGACCTCTACCAGGAAAAATTCATGAATGTAGATCTGTACCAGGATACATTCGATTTGTTTTGTAACAGCATCCCACGAAAACAGGCCGATGTTTTGGAAGTGGCCTGCGGGCCTGGTAATATCACTAAGTACCTGTTGGAAAAGCGGCCGGATTTTAATATCACCGGCACTGACCTGGCGCCTAATATGATCCGGCTGGCTGCATTGAATAACCCGGCGGCGACTTTTCAGTTAATGGACGCCAGGAATATCGGTAAAATCAACCGCACTTATGACGCCGTTCTATGTGGTTTTGGTTTTCCTTATTTGTCAAAGGAAGAAGTCATCACATTTATTGCAGATGCCGCCAGATTACTATCTGCTACGGGTGTACTTTACATCAGTACCATGGAAGATGATTACAGCAAATCCGGTATTAAAAGATCTGTCAGTACCGGTGATACTACCTATACTTATTACCACCAGGCAGATTATTTAATGGCCGCACTTACCGAAAATAATTTTGATATCCTATTGCTCACACGCAAAGTATATCCGGCCACAGATGGTATGCTGACAACAGATCTGGTGATCATCGCTGTAAAAAATAAAATGTAAATGCTGCATGTATTATTTTGTTATCAGCACTTTTCCTGATAGCGTAGAAAAAATAAAATCTGCTATTATTTTTTGGATTATAAAATTCATTCTCCTATTTTTACAAAAGTTGTTACTCATTTCCGGAATTATTCCGTCCTCTGCATAAACAATTTCCTTCTTCATTTCCTGTAGTTAGCATCACAACGATGAACTTCCGTCATTAACATGGTGTGTATGTAATTTACTGACCCTCTAAATTATTGCTTATGAAGCGCCTGAAATTGGCTATGGTGGTAGCGTTGCTACTACTCAAGCTTTCTGATGCCTGTAGCCAGGCAGTTCCTACGGAGCCCCGTTCCTATCTTAATGTGCCCAAAGGCACACAGGCACTAGGTGTATATTATACCTACGCCAATGCAAATTTTCCTTCACTACAAAATTCTCATTATCTGGATCAAACAGGTATCCACAACAATATTCTTTTTACACGGTTTACCAGTTTCTTTTCCTTAGGTGGAAAAACCGCCGGCGTGAATGTAATGTTGCCCTATACTTTTGTGGATGGTAACATTCCGAAGTTGGGAATAAAAGGCTCCAATGCCGGTTTCGGGGATATTTCTGTTACCATTGGCGCAAATATTATCGGTGCTCCTTCATTGTCACTTCCGGAATTCATGAAGTATAAACAGAAAACAATCCTTAGCTGGACATTACAGGTGACGGGACCTACGGGTAAATATGATACTACCAGTGCCCTGAACATCGGCACCAATCACTGGATATTCAAGCCGGAAATCGGACTTTCCCAGGCTTTTGGCAAAGGGTTTATATGGGACTTTTATCCAAGTGTGATGTTTACCACCCCCAACAATAAAGTGAAGAAAGCCCGGCAGGAAACGATCAAACCTATATTGGGACTGGACACACATATTAGTTACAATTTTACGCCTACGCTCTGGTTATCCGCTGATTTCTTTTCTGCATTCGGGGGACAGAGTTATCTCGATGGAGTAGGGCAGGATAACAGTCAGAACACGATTAAAGTAGGAGCTACCGTCAAAGATATGATTAAGCGCCGGCACTTACTGGGACTGGCTTTCATGAAAACAGTACATCAGAATAAAGGCGCAGATGTGCTGGCATTTACATTCAGCTATATGTATACCCTTCGTATGTAAAGCGGAACCGCTTTGTGTTTATAGAAACCCATTTTTTTACTTAAATCGGTACTTATGTTCATTAAACAAACTGTTTATTGTACAGGATTAGTGTTGCTGCTACTGCTCACTTGTAATCACCTGGAGGCGCAGAAGAAGCCTAACATACTTTTTATTATGACAGATGATGTTGGCTGGGGAGATGTGGGCTGTTTCGGGGGCGGCGCCATGAGAGGTGCTCCCACACCACATCTCGACAGACTGGCATCGGAAGGTACCCGTTTCGTAAACTATTATGGACAGGCCAGTTGCACCGCAGGGCGTGCCTCATTTATGACAGGGCGTATTCCTATCCGGACAGCACTTTCATTGGTGCTGGTACCGGGAGATCCTGATCACATCACCAACGAAACACCCACTGTTGCACAATTTTTAAAGCAGAATGGTTATTCCACTGTGCAGTTAGGTAAGTGGCATCTGGGAGATGTGCCTGAAGCATATCCTACTGCTGTGGGCTTTGAAGAAATGTATCATATGCTGCCGTATTATGCCGGTGTATATGCTTATGATGACCAGAACCTGAATCCTTCATGGCCCAAAAATGATACTGCTTTTATGAGACAGTGGGCGAATGTGAATTTGGGTGAATGGGAGCAAAAGCCCGGACAGCAGCCGAGAAAGACGAGGGAATTTACGTATAAAAATCTCGAAACAAGTGATACTGAAATCAGGGAAACTGCGATCTCGTGGATCAAAGACCATGCAAAAGACAGCAAGCCTTTCTTCATGTATCTTAACTTCATGAAAGTGCATCAGCCTAATTTTCCTTCTGCTGCCTGGAAGGGCAAATCACCTGCAGGCATGCCATACCAGGATGCCTTAATGGAACTGGATGATAACTCAGGTCGCGTTATTCAGACCATCAGGGAGCTGGGACTGGAAGAAAATACCTTGATTGTATGGACAACGGATAATGGCGCCTGGGTAGATGCATGGCCTGATGCCGGATATACGCCTTTCAGAGGTGCAAAGGGAACGGCGTACGAAGGAGGTTTTCGTGTACCCTGCATTGCTGCATGGAAAGGACATATCAAGCCCGGCACTACTTCCGCAGAAATGATGTCACATATGGACTGGTGGCCTACTTTTGCCAGCCTTATCGGCGTACAGCCACCTCCGCATATCTGGAAAGATAACAAAGGAAATCCTATTGTCTTTGATGGTATCGATAATAGCGACTATCTGTTAGGCAAAGGTCCCAGTAAACGGGAGGAATTCTTTTTCTATTATGATCAGTCTTTTGGCGGTGTACGGGTGAAAAATTATAAATTCCTTTTTACAGCGAAAGACAGTTGGCTTGGCCCGAGCATGCCATTGACCAGTGCCCCTGCTGTTTATAATCTTTTATGGGATCCTGCTGAAAATTATGACATTCTCTTTAACGGTGCCGCTCCTTCGCAGGGGGTTAAAACATCTCCCGGCAGAAATTCCGGCCCTGATCGTGGCTGGGCACTTACGATGTATATGTCTCCGGTTTTAACCAAACATTTCAGTGAGGTGAGGAAATATCCGAACAGGAAGTCGCTGATAGGCGGCGGCCCTTATTTCCAGATTCCGGAAGAAAACAGACCTTAAGTATTTGTCTTTTTTGATTTGTGTACAGGGGATGGCAATTTATTGCTATCCCCTTTTTTGTGGGATTACATTAAATTACCAGCTGATAAACATATGAAATGCTGCTCAGATCTCTCATATTATCCGGCGCTATACAGGGATGTTTTCTCATACTACTGTTGAATGCCAAAAGAAAGAATTCAAACACGGATCAGCTGTTGATGGTCTGGTTAGGGATTACGGCGCTGCAACTATTATTCTATTATGATAACCTGTCTGTACAACCGGTGGCTGCTGAATACCTGCAATTATCGGGGTTTTCGCTTCCCTTGCTGAGTGCTCCTGTGCTTTATCTGTATATTTATTCCCTGGCTTTCGGGCCTGCATTTAAATGGCGGCGAACGTGGGCGCATGTATTGCCTTATCTGCTATTCAACGGAGTGATTGCGGGTTTGGTGAGCATGCATCCTGATAATGTGCATGCGGCTAATGGGTTCCTGCATTTTGGAACAAATGTACCTGATTGGCTGGCGGAGACTTTAAATATGTTGCTGGCCATTGTTCCGGGAACCTATGCAATATTGAGCCTGCGGGTATTACTGCGGTATCAGCGATCGTTACCGGATAGCTATTCCTATACGGAAGAAGTGAATCTGAATTGGCTGAAGTGGGTAGTTACTTCTTTACTTATAGAGTTTGTGGTGTTATTTCTCCTCATCAGGTTTGGCGTGCATACCGGGCTGCTGACTTATTCTTATTTGTTTGCCGTGGTAGGAAGTGTCCTGGCGGCATACATTTTCTTTATCGGTTATTTTGGCTTACGGCAGACCGTGATTTTTACCAATATACCGGAAGCAACCGGGAGTGGTGCTGCGTCCAGCTATAAAAACTCCGGTCTGAATGAAACGATGGCAGCCGGGCTGTTTGATAAACTGAAGCAGCATATGGACGAGCACAAACCTTATTTAGAAGAGGATCTGAGTCTGGCGACCCTGGCAGACCAATTAGAAATGACCAGTAACCAACTATCGCAGGTGATCAATCAGCAGGCGGCGGTCAACTTCTTTACCTTCATCAACAGCTATCGGGTGGCAGCCGTCAAAGAGCGGTTAAAGGATCCTGCTTACGCACATTACGCTATTATTGATATCGGATATGATTGCGGGTTCCGGTCAAAATCGTCATTTAATAAAATTTTTAAGGAGATGGTGGGTATTACACCGTCTCAATACCAGAAATCCTGAAAACTTCCGTATTTACTGGTCCATCCCTACCTTGCAGGACCCCGGAGCGGGTTAAAAACCTTTCATTTGTATCATCTTCTCATTAAAAAAAGATGACGATGGAAGTATTACATCAGGCCAATATTTTGGTGCATATCGGGAGCGGCACGGCCGCCTTATTAACGGGTATTATGACGTTAATTGCCAGAAAGGGAGGCCAGTTTCACCGGTGGTTGGGAAAAGTATTCCTGTGGCTTTTAGTTATCGTGATCATCACCGGTTTGCTGGGTGTCTTCGTTTTTGGCAGAAATACATTTTTGTTGTTGATCACGGTGCTAAGCGGGTATATGGGTTTTTCCGGTTACCGTGTCTTACAAACTAAATCCAACCGGGCGAAGTTATTGGACGTAGGTATTGCCTTACTGGCAGTAGCAACGGTGCTGTATGTGCTGTATTATTTCAGGTCTATGGGCATGATATGGGCGCCGGTAGTGATGTACAGCAGTGTAGGATACCTGGTTTTTATAGTGACCTGGGATTTTGCCCGGTACCTGATTCCTGCCGCTGCGTATACCAACGCTAGCATATGGCTGTACGAGCATATTTTAAAAATGGTCAGCGCTTTCAGTGGATTGCTTTCAGCTTTTTCCGGTACTGTTTTATCGCAGTACCAGCCACATAGCCAATACTTGCCTTCGCTATTATGTTTCCTGGTAGCGATAGGATTTATGGTGAGCTGTTATAGAAAGAAGTCCGCCTAAACCTTGCTGAGCCGGAACGATGTTATGGTAAATCTACCACACCCACTTTAGCGGCCCAGGCGTTATAATCCTGTTGCAGTTCGGCCACTTTGGCCGGGTTTTGTGGGGCGATATTATGCGTTTCGGATCGGTCTTTTTCCATATCATACAATTCCCATACCTCCCCTTTTTCGGCTACCAGTTTCCATTTTCCTTTCCTCACAGCACGACTGCCCTCATGTTCCCAGCACAGGGCGGTATGGTCTTTAAACGGTTTATTGTGAAAGGCGTTGTAAAGAGAAGTACCCTGTAATGGGGTAAGTTTTCGCCGATGGAAGGAAGCAGGATAAGGGATGCCGGCTGCACTTAAGCAGGTAGGCATAATATCTATCACATGCGCCACCTGGTGATTGACGGTACCAGGTTTAATCACACCGGGAAAGTAAGCGATGAAAGGAGTGGAGATGCCACCTTCATGCGTATTTTTTTTGAATCCCCGGAAAGGCGTATTACTTACCGTACCCCAGGGAATTTCATAGCTGTCGATAGACGTTACGGAACCAGGCATACCGGATTGCTGGATCACATAGTCCCAGTTTTTCACATCATCAGCGCTGCCGCCATTGTCAGACAGAAAAAGAATAAGCGTATTGTCGTCCTGGTGAATAGCTTTGAGTTTATCGAGCAATCGACCTATTTCCCTGTCCATGCGGTCTATCATGGCGGCATAAATGGCCATCCTGGTATCCTGTCTGTCTTTCTCTGCATCAGATAAGGTATTCCATGCCGGTATCTTCGTTAGTTTGGAAGATAGCAGCCACTCTTTTTTTATCAGTCCGGTAGCGATCAGCTTTTCGTACCTGCTTTGTCGTAAGCTATCCCAGCCACTGATGTATTTTCCTTTGTAGCGGGCAATGTCTTCGGGCAGGGCCTGTATGGGCCAGTGTGGCGCATTATACGCTACATAGAGGAAGAACGGATTCAATTTATTTTTTTGTTCTTCCAGCGCTTCCACCGCAAAGTTGGTAATCGCCTGTGTTAAATAAAGAGAAGTATCTTCTCTGACCACTTCTTTATTATTCAACAGGAAGGTTACTTTTCTGCCATCGTTATACAAAGGCTTTGAATTGAAATAATTGCTCCCATTGTTCTGCAGGGTAAAGGATTTGTCGAAGCCCCGGTTGCCCGCCCAGGCAGCAGGTACTAATCCTACATGCCATTTGCCGGAGATGATAGTGGAATAGCCAGCCGTTTTTAGTAATTCTGCAATGGTAGCGCAGCTATCGTTCAGGTAGCCCTGGTAAGCGGGGTAACCTCTATCCTGTACCATATCGCCTACGCCTGCCTGATGGGGATATAAGCCTGTCAGCAAAGCCGCTCTGGAAGGGCAGCACCTGCCGGCATTATAAAACTGGTTCATCACCAGGCCACCTTTTGCCAGCTTGTCCAAGTGAGGCGTATGGATTTCCGAGCCAAAGCAACCCAGATCAGAAAAGCCCATGTCGTCCGCCAGTATGACAATGATATTGGGTTTCTTTTGCGCATGAATGGATGCTGAAGTCAGTAGCAGACCAATGAATAAAAGGGCAAGTACTTTGGTTATTTTATTTGCGTTGTCCATCTGCATTTTAAATATATTTATCTCCGCTGCATTTTACTAAAAGCTAAAAGCTAATGGCTAAAAGCTGACGTTATTATTCTACTAAATTAGTAGAGTAATAGGGATAAAACAACTCCTTTCGGAAAACAGGTGATCTTTTGTTACCTTGAAGCCCTAACAACCAAAATAGTATCCAGGCATTATTAGCAGATGGGGTGGGCAAGGGTGATATGATTTAATATTATAACTTGCAGCCTGTTATCAGATCGATGTGCCCTTTAGTGTTCCACTATGAATATTTGCTCACATAAAGCCCTTCTCATTTTTGGGGCAGTGATATTTTTTTTCGCAGGCAATTGTTTACCTGTCAGATCGCAAGGCCTGGTCTTCTCTTCCTTTGAGCAGGTACAGGAGAAAAGGACATCGCTCATGCTGCATGGGAATGAACCGTTTTGTCTGGATGGCAGCTTCGGCTTATCGTTTAACTTTACTTTCTTCCCCGATCGCAGTGTTTATTATGGATACCTGGTGAGATTGATTAACAATCCTCAGCAGCATATAGATCTTATCTACAATCATAAAGACAGGAAATTCAATATTATTTTCGGCGATACCTTTGCCCATCTTGATTTTCAGTTGGACAGCGCTGCGCTATTTCATCGCTGGAACAGTTGTTCCCTGCAGTATGATCAGCAGGTGTTGGCGTTGATGGTGAATGGGAAGTCTTGTGGCAGTACGAAAATAAACCTGGAAGATCAGTGTTTCCGGATTTTTTTTGGTGCCTGTCAGCTGCATAATTTTAAAACCACGGATCTCCCACCCATGCAGTTAAAGGAGGTGTCGTTGTTTAAAGACAAGCAACTGTTTGCTTACTGGCCACTGAATGAGCTGAGCGGAAAAACTGCGGTAGACAGTATCCATGGCAAAGTAGCCACTGTCAATAATCCGGTGTGGGGTACGCCGTTGCACCAGCAATGGCAACTGTTACAGGTACTAACGGTGAAGGGTAATGGTAGTTATACTTTTGATCCTTCGGAAGAAGAAATACACGCCGTGGGTATCGACAGCATCTATCATTTTCTCATGCGTGATAAGGTAATGCGGTCCGAAGCGCTTATCAGACCCGTATATCTTTCCGCCGGATTTCAGGCTATCTACCATCCCGGTGATCGTATCTTATACAGTATTCATATCGACCAGCGGCAACTGTCGGGTTATATGCCGGGCAACCGCAACTGGGACATGTCATTTGATTCAGTAGACATCACCGAATACTGGCAAACGAATAAGTTTATTAACAGCAGTGAAAACGCCTTATATATTCTGGGTGGCTATGGGCAGTTGAAATATAAAAACCTGGTACAGCGCTATGGATTTGCCACCCGGAAATGGGAGATCGTGAACGTGCAGCAAACTGATTATAAGCCAAGATACCTGGCAGCACTGGGTGTGTCACATGGAGGCGATACCGCGTATATCCTTGGTGGTTATGGCAGCGGTACCGGAGAGCAGATGCTCAACCCTACCTACTATTACGACCTGCTGCAGTTTGATGTGAAACGTAAAAGTATTAAGAAGCTGTTCAATTTACGGGAACCCGCGGAGCCATTTGTATTTGCGTCTTCTATGGTCATCGATACCACCGATCATAGTTACTATGCCCTGATGTTTCCAAACGACCGGTTTAAATCACGGCTGCAACTGATCAAAGGTTCGCTGTTGCGCCCGGAGTATCAGCTGGCGGCCGATACTATTCCCTATGCTTTCCTCGACAACCGCTCCGGGGTGGATTTGTTCTATTGCCCGCGGAGCAACCAGTTGGTAGCTATAACGCAGATAACAGACAGAGATAAGTCCACTGAAATAAGGATCTATTCCCTGGCCTTTCCTCCCGGACAGTTGTCATTGACGCCTGGGGGTAATAAAGCAGGTATGGAGATGAAATGGTGGCTGTTACTCCTGGCCGTCACCGGCGTGGTGGGAGTGCTCATATATTATATATATAAGCGGAAGCCGCAAAGAAAAGTGATACCTGTTGTCGTAAAAGAAGAAGCGTCCGTGGTACACGTACGGGCGCCAGCACCGGGAGTCACTGCCGCTGCTGAAGATGGATGGCCCGACCGGTCAGAGAATAAAGCAGCGTTGTTGTTATTCGGCGAATTCCAGGTGATCGACAAAGACAAAAATTCGTTGACACATTTGTTTTCACCCTTGCTCAAAGAAATGTTCCTGTTGATTCTCATACATACCGAATGGTCAGGCAAGGGCATCTCTTCCGAAAAATTATATGAGCTGCTCTGGCATGATAAGTCGGAAAGGGATGCGCGGAATAACCGCTCTGTTAACATGGTGAAACTAAAAGGCATACTGGAAAAGTTGGGTAGCGGTGTAATTCTACGGGAAGAGGGCAGGTGGAAAATGCAATACGATCCGGCATTGTTGTGGATAGACCTCGCCGATTTCAGTTGGCTGGTAAAGTCGGGGGCGCTGGGACCAGAACGTTTAACTGCCTTATTGAAAATAGTCAAAGAAGGTACCTTTCTGTATCGCACAGAATACGCCTGGCTGGAAGATATTAAATCTGAAATTTCCTCGAAAGCACTGGATGTACTATTGATGGCCATAGATGAGTTACCCGCCACCACATCTCCGGAAACTTATATAGAAATAGCGAATGCCATTTTCGTTTTTGATCCTATCCACGAAGTAGCCCTCCGGATAAAATGTAAAAGTCTCGTTCAGCAGGGCCGGCTTTCTCTTGCCCGGTCTGTTTATGAAAAGTTCTGCAAAGATTACCTCCATATGTATGGAGAAGCATTTGTTTTGAACTTCCAGGAAATCATCTCCTGATCTTCCTTTTTTCTTCTTTTTAAAAAAAATCTACCGATTAACGACGCATTAATGCGATCGTTAATGGATTTATTAGCGTGTAGATCATTGATTTGCAGTATTATTTATTTTTTTTCAGCGATGCGCTTCGTTACTGTATTCCACGATCTGAAAGATGTCCTTTCCTATCCATCTTTTCATGGTAGCAGCCGTTTTTTCTGAAAAAGTTCCACGATTCCCGTTTCTTTTTTAAACCATTAATTATCAATCAATGATGAAATTCTGCTTGCCAGTCTTGCTCTTGTTCTGTTGTACGCAGGCAATGGCGCAGCGAACCCTTATCAGGGGGAAGGCTACTGATGACAAAAACAATCCCTTACCAGGTGTTAGTATTATGGTTAAAGATACCCGCAATGGCGTGGCCACATCTGAAGACGGTACTTTCGCCATTTATGTCAATGAGCCACAGAAAACTATTTTACGGGCAACCATGACTGGTTATGAAAGCCAGGAAATTACCCTTAACGGGAAAACAGCCGTACAGTTTTCGTTAAGGACATCCGCCATTAATTTAAAAAATGTGATTGTATCCGGTGCACTTGGTTTGAACCGGCAAAAAAAATCAATTGGTTATTCCTCACAATCCGTCAACCCGGATAATCTTACGGAAGCCAGGGACCTGAACATCGTAAACGGTTTAGCCGGTAAGGTAGCAGGCTTACAGGTGACTACCAATGGGCAGCCAGGATCTTCCAGCAGGGTGGTGATCCGCGGGGAAAACTCGATGACTCAGAACAACCAGCCATTGTGGGTAGTGGATGGGGTACCCATTAACAACGATATGGGCGAAAATTCGGCAGATGATAAACTGGATTTTGGAAATGGCGCTGCCGATCTGAATCCGGATGATGTGGAATCCATCACGGTGCTACAGGGACCTAATGCTGCGGCCCTTTATGGGTCAAGAGCCGCCAACGGGGCCATCCTCGTGGTGACTAAAAAAGGTAAGATAGAAGACGCCAACCTGGGTATCGCAATTAATCAGAATACGATAATCAATAGCATCACACAGTTTCCCGCCTATCAGAATGTATATGGGGAAGGGGGCAACGGCTTCCTGGTGGGAAATGGCAACAACATTGTGCCGGGTACCGGCGCGGTGCGCATGGGTACCAATGGCGCTACCTGGGGCATGCCTATGTTAGGACAACCTTACAACGACTTTAACGGTAAGCCTATACCAGGTGGCTACTCGCCACAACCCAGCAATGTGACCTCCTTTTATAAACCCAGTGTCACCAATGCTTCCGGTATTTCTATCAGCAAGGCCGATGCGCTTTCTGCCTTCCGTTTGTCTTATACTTTTACCAACAGCGATGATGTATTGAAGAACCAGAATATTATCAAGCGGCATAACCTGGCATTGACCGCCAGCCGTAAGCTGGGAAATATCATCAACATTGATACAAGAATAACGTATACCAACCAGGGTACAAAGAACCGTACCTATCGCAACCTGGACGCATCGAGTCCTATGTCGGCCTACGTGTATATGCCCCGCAGCTTAAATATCGATGCACTTACACCGTGGGCAGATGCGAATGGTAACTCTGTTACCTATGGCTCGGTGAACAATACAGAAAATCCTATGTGGATGTTATATGAAAATCAGAATGAAGATACCCGCAACAGGATTCTGGGAGGTATAACGGCTACGGCTAAACTGACCAGTCACCTGAGTTTCCGTTTGCAGGCATCTACTGATATCGCTTTTGCCAGCTTTTATCAGTATAAGGAGCTGGGTGGACTGAAAACACCGCTGGGATATTATTCCAATTCTTCTCAGAACAACCAGATGTGGGATTACCAGGGAATGTTCATGTATAATAATAAGCTAAGCAAATCCATTACGCTGACAGCCAACGCCGGCGCGGAATACGTGACTGTCAATAATCTCAACAGAGGCGCAAATATTTCTTCCCTGTTGGTACATGATATGCCGAGTATTCAAAACAGTAACGCGTTTCCCTTCGCTTTTGAATCCAACGTACGGTCTAATGTGCAATCGATTTACGGTAGTGCTACGGTTGGATTCAGGGACTTCCTGTTTTTCGATGTTACTGCCCGCAACGACTGGTCATCCACCTTACCGGTAGCCAACAGTTCTTTTTTCTATCCATCCCTGAGTGGAAGTTTTATTTTCTCCAACTTCTTACCTAAAACCAGTATTCTGAATTATGGTAAGCTGAGAGCTTCTGTTGCCCAGGTAGGTAATGCAGCACCACCACAATCGCTGATCACTACTTACTCCTATGGTGGCTTGTTTCAGGGCTTTCCTTACCTGAGCTATGGCTCCGGCAACCAACTGAATAACAACGCACTGAAACCGGAAAAAACGTTCTCCCGCGAAGCGGGGGTGGAGCTGGCCTTCTTTCAAAGCCGGTTACAGGTAACCACCAACGTATATCAGTCTAACACCACTAATCAGATCATCAAAGCGCAGATCCCTACGGAAACAGGTTTTTCTACCCGTGTGATGAACGCTGGTGAAATGAGGAACAGAGGGTTGGAAGTATCTGTAAATGCGGTAGCGTTGCAAACGAAGAAGCTGCGTTGGAATGTATTGGCCAACTGGTCAATGAACCGTAATACCGTGCTTTCCCTGGCGCCGGGTATTAATAAACTGGCCCTTGGTACCACATTGGGTGCTACTGTCAATGCTATTGTGGGTCAGCCTTACGGACAACTGACGGGTAATGCCCCTTATAAAAGCCACGACACTATCCTGGTGAATCCTTCCAATGGCAGAACGATTGCCGATCCGAATGTGCTGCTGGGTAATTTTCATCCTGACTGGATTGGATCATTGGGGTCCAACTTTAAATATGGTGCCTTTGATTTATCGTTTTTATTTACCGTGAAATGGGGTGGCATTCTTTATTCCGCTTCCTATGGCCGCGCCAACTTTGCCGGCAATACCATCGCCAGTTTGTATGGCAGGGATGAATGGCTGATGAGCAATGTAATACTGGGAGAGAACGATCAGGAACGTATGGGCGTAGGACAGGCCACCAGTACAGGTAACACGGCTTACCAGGATGGGGACAGACCTAAAGGCGCCAGGTATAACGAAGCCTATTTCCCTTTGGTAGATAAACAAGGAAAATATATTCTCGATAAAGATGGTCGTATGCAACCGGGTGTAAAAAGCAGCATCTGGATGAATCCCACCACCTACAATTCGGATATGGTGGTAAACAATACGCCTGCCATTACTTATAACGCTTCCAACATTAAACTCAGTGAACTGATATTCGGCTATACTATTCCGGCAAGGATCATCAAGGGCACGCCTTTTAAAAGCACCCGCCTGGCCTTTGTAGGCAGAAACCTGTGGACACTTTTTAAACATACGCCGCAGGGTATAGATCCGGAAGCCGCTAATACAACGGGTAATGCCCAGGGTATTGAGTCTGGTGGATCTTTCCCTTATGCGATTTATGGATTTGACCTGAAAGTAACTTTTTAAATGAGTAACATGAAAGCAGTTGTTATATTTTCTTTTATCGTGATGATGTGTTGGGGTTGTACAAAAGATTTTACCCGTCTCAACACCGATCCTACACAGTTTACAAAAGCCACACCGGAAGCCGGCATTCTGGCGGCCGTAAAAAACCTGAATACCCAGATGGCGAATCACAATACCAGCAAATACTGGGATCTGGGCCATTTGCTTTGCCAGCAGAGCAACCGGTATGATGTAACGGACGCCGGTTTATGGCAAACCATGTATCAGGGTGTGCTCGGGAATCTGCAACAGATAGAGCTGAATTATGGAAACGATTCCGCCTTTAATAACCGGGTGCAGATAGCCCGGATAGTGAAAGCCTATGCATATTCTATCCTGGCAGGTAACTATGGCCCGGTGCCGTTAACACAGGCCAATGATCCGGAACATCTTTCCGCTATCGAATTCGATGGTGAAGACGCCATATACAGTTATGTACTGACTACCTTAAAAGATGCAGCAGGTAAAATAAAACCTGCCGGTGATAAAATGGCCTATGATGTTATTTACAACGGGAACCTGCAGAACTGGGTGAAGTTTGCAAATACCCTGCGGTTAAAGATAGCGCTGCAGTGCACGAAAAATCTGGGTAGCGTAGCCACGGATCATATCCGGGAGGTGATGTCGTCAGAAGCAGCCACCATCAGTAACGAAATGGAAACCGCGAAGATGAGTTTTGAAAATGTGAATGGAAATGAAAATCCTTACTTCGTAAAGTATATCAAAGGCAATGGCTACTTTCCCTACAATCCTACGGCTACGGGGCAGGCGCCCAAGCTGAGTGAATATATGCTCACACTTTTCAGGTCGTACAGTGATCCAAGATTATCTGTTTATTATGATACCGTACCATTAGCTAATCGCTTTTTGGTAACAGATACCCTTACGAGTGACCTGGACGATTCGCTGAGGGTGGTGACTTATCCTATACCTTACCTCGGACAGCCTAAAGCAGGTACCAAACTGGCCGGCTGGACTAATCTTGCCGGACTTGCAGATGTGGTAGGTGGTGCGGACATCAAGGCTTATTCAAATGCTAATCCGATCATCTTTCAGCCGAACCGGCCCTTTATTATGTTGTCTTTTTCCGAATCATTTTTCCTGAAAGCCGAAGCGGCCAAACTGGGCTATGGTGGGGCTATGGCGCCGGAGCAATATTACTATGCAGGTATCGATGCCAACTTTGCTTACTGGGGTATCAACAGCGCCCTGCGGGATGCTTACAAAGCAAGAGATGGTATTAAATGGGGGACCAGAGGGAAAGGATTTAATAATTACCTGAGCCTTGTCAACACCGATATTCCGCAGGATGATAATTACAAAATATGGACACAACGCTGGTTGAATTATTTCCCGGATGGCGGCTTTGATTGCTGGGCCCTGGAACGTAGAACATGGGTGTTTAACCTGCCACCACATACCAATCCCGGTGGAAATGCCACGTACTCGCCTAATCCAACATATTCCGATATTCCTGGCAGAATGTCTTACCCGGTATCTGTGGTGAATCTTAATCCTGTTGGTTACCAGAGTGCATTACAAGCCTTAGGTACTACCCGTGTAGATGATTACGACATTTACCAGGAGCTGCATTTTGCAAAACACCGCGAAATTCCTGATTGGGCCGGCGCCAATGCTACCTACGATTATGCTTTCCTGCGGAAATGGTATGGTACCACTATTCAGTCGCTGGACGCAGCTGCCGCTGCCAACGGTTTCAGATATGGTGTTTCCCTGACTTATCGCCCATAAAACAATGTAACCATGAAACGTTTTAATATACTTTTTGCTGCTGCGGTGTGCCTGTTGTTATACGCATGTAAGAAAGACATGACAGGACCGTCTGTAGATGATAATGTGCTGAATTATAAAATAAATGAAATACCTGTCACACAGGATTATGTGGTAGGTGCTTTTTATTACAGCTTTGGTGGCTGGAATGGCGTCATTAAAGAAGTGCCGGTAGTGGGCACTTATAGTTATCCCAGCGGTGTGCCCACTGCGGGCGTAATGGCAAAGCATATCGGTTTCGGTAAAAAAGCGGGACTGGATTATTTTGTTTTTTCTTTCCGTTCGCCGCTCAGAGATGCCAACAATTTCAAATCAGATTCCACCGTGATCCGTTCTTTTATCAATGCTGATGGCGAAGGCAACATGAAGTTTGCCATGATGTACAATTTCTCTACCGGATCATACGGTGTCAGCGCTGCCAATCCGCTGGAAAAAGACAAGGTAAAGCTGGAGCAGTTCTTTCAGGACTTCAGCAGGGCGGTACCTTATATGAAAGATGCCAACTACATGAAAATTGATGGTAAGCCGCTGATCTATATTCAGAACGCACAGGTGCTGTATTCAGATAATAACAAAGCGATTTATGATACCCTCAGGAATCGTTTGAATGCACAAGGTATCCAGGTTTACATTGTAGGGATGCAGGATCGCTGGACACCGCCGGCGCGCTACGCCATTCGCTTCAAAGGATGTGTAGATGCCATCTATCATCAGTCATTCAGTTCACAGCCCAGCAACTGGGATCGCTGGTATGTACTGCCGCAGGCGATAGATCAGAACTGGAAATATTCCAAAGAATATTTTGCGCAGAATTTCGGCGCGGACTATGTACCGAATATTACGCCGGCATATAACTGGCTCATAGGCAACCCTACCAGTACCAATCCAAACTATCTGCGTTCAGATAGTGGTGCTTTATTCAGGCAGTTGTGTAATGTGGCTAAAATGAATGCCAGCAGTAAAACAAGAATGGTGATGGTGGATGCATTTAATAACTGGCAGGAAGATATGCAGCTGGAGCCAGCGCAGAGCTACGGGGAAGTATATCTCAACATCGTTAAACAACAATTTAAAAAATAACCCTGGATACCTATAGAATCGTGGAAAATTCTCTTTTGATCAAGTAATAGTAGAAGGGGCTGATCTGCAGCCCCTTGTTTTTTGTAGCAATATTAAATAGCTGCCTTCACTTTTTTCCGGTGATTCAGTCCCCAGTTGAGCATGGCTTCTGCCACAGGTATAAAGGTGCGGCCATATTCCGTGAGGGCATAGCTTACCGCTACAGGTCCGGATTCGCTACTGCTGCGGATGATGAGGTCGTTGATTTCCATTTCTTTCAATTCCTTCGATAACATTTTCGCAGAAATGCCTTCCAGGTCGCGTTGCATTCGTTTAAAAAAAATGGTTTCTGCCTCATGGATATAGAGGTAAGCCAGTATATACAATCGCCATTTGCCGCTCCACAACTCAGCGCTATCGCGCAACGCCAGTAAGGCTTCCTTGCACTGGTCGGAATGACGCTTTATTTTTTTAACTCTAATCATTGCTGCTGCCGGATTTGCCGGTTACCTGTAGTTAACCGTGTCGTGAAATAACGCTGTTTGTATGCAATTTAGCATAACAAAAATCAATAATAATGAACCAGGATAAAACGATTATAGTGACAGGTGCCACCGGGCAGGTAGGCAGTGCTACCGTAATGCAGGTGTTAAAAAAAGGATTTACGGTAAAGGCGTTGGTGAGAGATGCTACCACCACAAAAGCGCAGGCATTGGCGCAGGAAGGCGCTGTGCTGGTAACCGGAGATATGAATGACGCGGCGGCTTTAAAAGTGGCTTTTGAGGGAGCGTATGGGGTGGTGAGTATTCAGCCGCAGCGCATCAGTGAAAGTGTTGCAACGCCGGGTGCGCCTGCCGGTTTCACAGATGAAGACCAGGTAAGGTATGCGCAACTAGTGGTAGATGCTGCGGTGGCGAATCAGGTAGCTCATTTCATTTATTGTTCGGTAGCCGGCGTAGATGTTCCCGGGCTGCGCATTTTTGATATGAAACGCAGGGGAGAGGAATACCTGCGGGCTTCCGGTTTGCCGTTTACGATGTTGCGTCCCTATAATTTCATGGAAAATTACTTTGGTGGATGGGGGGACTGGGCCCGGGAAGGGAATGGACAGTTGCCAAGCCCTATTGCGCCTCATGTAAAAGAGCACCTGGTGGCCACCACAGATATCGGGGCCTTTGCCGCGATTGCATTTGCACAACCACAACATTTCATCGGCCAATCCATAGAGCTGGCCGGAGATGCACAAACGGTAGCCGCTACAGCCGCCTGTATGGCGCGTTTGTCCGGTAAGGAAATCAGTTATGTGAATATTCCGGCGGCAGCCCTGCAGCAAATAGACGGGCGCCTCGCGGAAGCTGTGGAATGGTTGAACAGCGCTGACTTGCGGGTAAATATTCCAGCCTTGCAACAGTGGCATCCCGGATTGCTCACATTTGAAGCCTGGCTGCAACAAAAGATCAACCACGTATCGTAAGGAAAACCTTTTTTATTGGTTGAAAACGAATGGATGATTTATTTTATATATATTAGGTGCTGAAATTGCAGCGAATTTTTTCTATGCCCTATAAATTCAACAAGTGAAATACATCATTCCTATTTTTATCCTGCTGGCGAATAGTCTTACTACGCTTGCCCAACAAAATGAACTGAAGGAAATCCTTAACAAGATCAATATCGCCGTGGGAAGCACACCGGCAGGGCAGTATACCTTAAATGAGGACTATAAAAAATCGGTGCCCGGCCAGAAGCCCGTTCATTTGGCGAGTGTGTCTACCTTGTATTTCAAAATAAATAGTAAGGATAAGGTGATCGGCTACAAATTAGCCGCCGTCAGGAATGATAGTACCTATCACAAAATATACGATGGAACAACTATTGTGGAGCTATCCGAAAAAATAGCCACGGTAACGGATGCACGTAAATATCCTGACGAAGTAAAACGGCTGCGCAGCGATGAATTATTGTTTCCTTTCATTATTTCTGCCAATATCTTTTTGCAGCAGTATAAAGCAGATAGTCTTATTAATAAAATGCAACTGCTGCCCGAGGAAGTTGTTAACGGTGAAAAATGCTGGAAGCTGATGCCGCAAATGGAGGGGATCGGAAATAAAAAAGTAAAGGTGTATTATTATATCAACCAAACCTCCTTTCTGCCGGTAAAAGCTGTCACAGAGTCGCGGGTACCTGTTGGAAAGGTCATAGAGACCACCGTGTTTACACATGCCATAGAACAACTTAAAAAATATAAAGTAGCGGATAGCGTTTTTACCATCAGCGCCATGAGTGGGTATAATTCTGTGAAGGAATTTTCCGGCGCCGGCAATGCATCGAACGCTAAGTAAGCAGCGCACAGCAGACTACACCCGATGCCACCTGTCATCGGGAGAAACGGCCAGCTAGAACCATCATCAGGGTATTATCACTGTGAGGTCTTTCATGATATTCAAATCCAGCATAGCATTGCCACCAATGTGTGCCTTTTCAGAGAACTGCCAGATGCTCCAGTCCTGCCAACCTACCGGGCATTTCAGTTTGTCCGCATCTCTGATGGAATAGGCCGCCAGCCAGAGGGGATATTTCCCCAACGTATGGTCTTTTGGTAGCTTCCGGTCGAGATATTCTTTCCTGCTATAGATCACTGGTGGAACGCCGGTAGATTGAATGATTTGTTGAATGAATATTTCTATCCAGGCCAGGTAATCTTTTTTGGAGAGGGGCGTATCCCAGCTGCTTTGATCTTCCAGGTCCAGCACCAGCGGGAGTGCCGGTTCCGGGAGCTGTTGCAGGATGATCACCGCGGCATTTGCTTCTGCAACAGCATCCGTTTGCAGTGTGCCTCCGTTCCTGGTGTCAGGTCTGCAGAAATGATAATAACCTGTTTTAAGGCCATTTGCATGCGCATTTTCTGCATGCGTTTTGGCTTTCTGGTCGGGAGTGCCTACACCTTCAGAAATTTTGATGTAAACAAAACTGATACCGGCATGTATCATCGCATCCCAGTCGGGCCGCGAGTTGTAATGCGAAACGTCAGCGCCCAACAGGTAATTCTCCGGAAGATTTATTGGCAAATCCTCCAGCGGAAACCTTGCAGGCTCGGGGAGTGCCATCAGGCCGCCGCCCCAGTAAAAATAACCATCCCGGTCTTTGTACCATTTACCCAGTGAAGGGTCCGCGATGTTTTTTACTTCTGTGCCTTCAAATTTAAATCCCTGAAGCACCGTGCCAATGATACTGCCTTTGTCTGTAAGCTTGGCGGGGACACGATTCCGCTTGTTTAGTTTTTTAACAGTTACGATGAGTTGCATAATATGCTGCAGCCTCCTGCTGCTTTAAGAGTTAACAAATAGCGGTATGTGAATTACACATGATCCATTGAAATAGCAGGACTGGCCCGCACGGGCATAACGTCAAAACTTTTGTGTTTTGCATAAAAATCTTTTGGGGAGATGAGTAGTTATTTGGGGTTGAATTAAAAATCAAATAGTGATTCCTGTATCCAGACTAAAGGTGTCCGCCAATGTCAGCGTCAAAAAAAGGATCTTGTCTTAACTTTTGGGGCCCATCTGCATGGCAAATAGTTCCCAAAAATTAGTACAAAATCCTGAAAAATAAAAACATAAAATTATTATGGCTTAAACTCCGTCCAGTCCAGCATGAAAAGGTACCTGATAGAATAATGTATTTTTTTTCGGGAAATGGGAGGAAAGGAAACAATATAAGATAGACGCTTACAATTGAAGATCATTGATTATGTGCTAATTTAATATCATAAGGCGCCATTTTGCTCCCTGCTTCCGTATATTTGAATCCCACATTTATATTAGCTGGTAAAATTTAAAGATGGATTTTATTGAATTTAAGCAATCCTTGCAGGATGCACATCCTCCAAAGCAACTTTCTGTGTACCTGGAATCGCTGTGGTATGATGGCAAAGGCAACTGGAAAAAAGCGCATGACCTGGTAGATGATTTACCGGGAACAGAGGCCGCCCGGGTGCATGCCTATCTGCATAGGGTAGAGGGAGACGAATCAAATGCCGACTACTGGTATCGCCGGGCAGGCACCAAACGTCCTGCCTATACGAAAGAGCAGGAATGGGAAGTATTAGTCAACCAATTTTTAAAATAAAGAACAACTGTTTATAAGGAAGGTTATAGGCAGCTTAGCGTGTATATTTTACATTTGTCATTGATTATTAGTGCATAAAAAAGCACTAATTTGTTTATTATTTGTATATTCCACGTGGCGTTAGATCTATAAAATATTAAATAGTTAGTTATTTTAGTTTTTTAGCGGAGTATGTGGAAATTTATCCTTTTACTATTTATATCTGTTCACCTGATTACAAATGCTGGTTATGCTCAGTCCTATGGATTACGCTTTTCTAGTCATGAAGTTGTGCAGGAAAGACGAACAACGCTGAACCTCACCTCCTCCGGGCCGCTCTGTTTTAAGAAAGACGCAGAGATTTCTTTCGACCTGAACTTCTTACCTTATAAGGAAACTTATTTCGGATATGTACTAAGAGTTATTGCGGCCAATAATCAGAATATAGATCTGGTATATAATCAGAAGGAACGCACCTTTAATTTCCTGATAGGAGAAAGTTTTTCACGGGTGTTTGCGGTAGACTCACTCGCGCTGTTCGGCAAATGGACACACTTTTCGATCCGGTTTGATGTAGAACATAATGAGGCCGCTATCTCTGTAAATGATAAAATTATTGCCAGGGGCCCTGCCAAATTAGGAGCACCGGTATGTGCCCGCGTATTTTTTGGTACCAACACTTACGAAGGATTTCAAACGGTAGACATACCGCCCATGAACCTCCGGAATATATTGGTAAAAGAAAGTGGCACTGTTAAATACAACTGGCCTCTCTCTGAAAATACCGGCAATACCGCCACTGATATCGTAGCAGGAAAAACTGCTGTTATCAACAACGCCAACTGGATAGGACCCAAACATCGGAACTGGAGCCTGGTAGAGCATTGGGAAATCAGTGGTACGCCAAGTGTGGCATTCGACAGAAATACGGAAGTACTTTATATTGTATCCGCGGACTCTTTATATAGCATCTGTTTTAAAAATGAACAAACGCACGGCATCCGGCTCGCCCAACGACTGGATAGCTTGATGCCAGGTAATCAGTCGGTGTTCAATCCATTTAATAATAAGCTATATAACTTTTATATTGATCATAAGAAGGCGGGCGCATATGATTCTTCCACCCGTAAATGGGACGTGACCTATTCGCCGGATTTACTGACCGTTTTCTGGCAAGCCAATAAATTCATATCAGCAGCAGATTCATCGCTCTATGTCCTGGGAGGCTACGGCCAGATGCAGTATAAAAATACGGTGCAACGCTATCATTTCGCTGACAGGAAATGGGATTCCATTCCTACTACCGGTGAACGCCTCATTCCCCGCTACCTGGCGGCCGTTGGCAGCACCCCAGATGGCGATACCGCCTATATCCTTGGAGGATATGGTAGCAATAGCGGCAACCAGGTGGTGAACCCACGGCACTATTACGATCTGATGGCCTTTGCGGTAAATGATCATTCCTTTCATAAAATTTATCAGTTACCGGAACCACCGGTGCAGTTTTGCTTTGCCAACAGCCTTGTCATAGACCCGAATACCAAAGCCTACTATGCGCTTATTTTTCCGGATGATAAATTCAATACCACCCTGCAACTGATTGAAGGATCATTGCTGGAACCTAAATACGCTCCGCTGGCCGATGCGATCCCATACTCTTTTCATGATATTAAATCTTTCGCAGACCTATATTATTGCAAAGACAGTAAAAAGCTGGTGGCGGTAACACTATACACATCCAAAGACAATGTCACCGCAGTAAAAGTATATACCCTGGAATTTCCACCGGATGTAATGATCACTGATACTTCCGGTCTCCCGGATTTTGCCGGTTGGTATTACCTGTTGCTGATTCCACTGGGCGCGCTTGGTATCCTTTTATTCCTGAAGAAGCGCCGCAAGCAACCGCCAGTAACAACAACCACTGCTCCTGTGACCGCGGCAACAGCCACCGCTGTAAAACCTGTAGCTCCCGCCGCTCCGCCGCCAGCTCCGGCATTGATAGAAGAAGCAGAGAGCGTTCCTGTACGGGAAGCCGAGAAAAAAGGCCATGTCTTTTTCTTCGGTCCATTTGAAGTACAGGATAAAGACGGACAGGATGTCACTAAATTCTTTACGCCGTTACTGAAGGAATTATTCCTGCTGATCGCCATTAATACGATCCGTTCCGGAAAAGGTATTTCTTCTGATAAACTATATGCTATTTTATGGCGCGATAAATCCAGCAAGGAAGCACAGAACAACCGATCTGTAAATATGGTGAAGCTGAAAGCCATACTTGATAAGCTGGGCACCTGTGCATTCGTGAAAGAAGCCGACAGGTGGAGCTTGCACTATGCTAGTGCAGATATCCGCATGGACCTGGCAGATTTTCAACACCTGCTGCAGGCACCACGCCCTTTGCAAAAAACACCGGTGCGTGAGCTGCTGAGTATTCTGCGGAGAGGCTCCTTCCTGCCTGATGCCAATTACAGCTGGCTGGAAGATATTCAATCGGAGATATCCAATAATGCCCTCGATATTTTAACCGAAGCGGCTTTGCAGTTTAAAACAGATCCGGAGCTCCTGATAGAAATTGCCGATAGCATCTTCCTGTTTGACCCGGTCAACGAAGAAGCCTTGCGGCTGAAATGTAGCAGCCTGGTCCTGCTCGGCCGGCATTCCCTGTCTAAAACAGCCTTCAATAAGTTCACCAAAGAATATCTGCACATGTACGGAGAAGAGTTCCCGCATTCGTTCACTGCCTATTCAGGCGACAAATAAAAATACTACTTCCTCCCGGCGTCCCGGCAAATACAAACGGCTAACAATCGTTTGCATTAGCCGGGACGCCTGCTTAATTGGATATTAATAAGAAACCTGCTAATATTTATTCCGGATTATACCGGTAGTTAGTGCATTATTAGTGCTGCTATTAAGGCTGGCCGTATAAATTGCATTGAAATGAATAAGACAAGATTCCACGACTATGGCACTCAGGCCGCTTTATTACAAAAGAAAAGAATGCTGGTGATTAAAATCATCAGCATTCTTTTTCCCTTTATGTTGCTGGGTGGTTTGGAATCAGGACTAAGATTATTCCATTATGGTCATGACCTGCGGTTATTTATTACTGCTCCCGACAACAACGACTATTATATACTGAATCCCGATGCTTCCCGTAAATATTTCTCCAACCAGGAAATTGCCACTACCGGCAACAGAGAGTTATTTAAAAAAGTAAAGGATACCAATACACTCCGGATTTTTGTTTTGGGAGAATCTACTACCATCGGCTATCCCTATTTTCATAATGGCTCGTTTCACCGCTGGCTGCAATACCGGTTGATGCATAACTGCCCGGATAAACGACTTGAGATCATTAATCTATCACTAACGGGCGTTAATTCCTATACAGTAGAAGGGTTTGCAAAGGAATTACTGCCTTATCAGCCGGATGCTGTACTTATTTATACCGGGCATAATGAGTATTATGGTTGCCTCGGCACCGGCAGCACCGATAAGATAGCAGGTAGTCCTTTCCTGATTCACCTCATCTTACAATTGCGGGAGTACCGCCTCACGCAGTTGATGGCGAATACGCTGCAGCAATTATCCGCGCTGAAGCCATCCAACCCGCAAGGCGAAGGTAAAACACGGATGGAGCTGATGGTGGCCGAGCATGAAATTCCTTTTGGATCGCCCACATACGAAAAGGGGATGGCGCAGTTCACTGCTAATATGGACAACACCCTGCGCCTGCTCAACGAAGCGCAGGTGCCTGTTTTTTTCAGTAACGTGGTGTCCACAGAAAAGGACCTGTTTCCTTTTATCAGCATCGCACCCGATAGCACGAAGTTTCCCGGCTTTACACCGTTGTATAAAAAAGGAGAACAGCTATTAGCCAGCGGCGACTCCGCAGCTGCGCAAAATGCGTTTCTGGCAGCAGACAATATTTACCCGGTACATGCCGGTTGTAACTATTACCTGGGTACATTACTTTTTCAGAAAGGAGATACTACCAATGCAAAAGCATATTTCGATAAAGCGAGAGATCTGGATGGCCTTCGGTTCCGGGCACCTTCCCGGCTGAATCTGATCATCCTGGAATTATGCAGCAAATATAAAAACGCACACCTGGTAGATGCCAATGCGGCATTTGAAGCCAACAGCAAGGGGCATATCATCGGCAATGACCTGATTCTTGAACATGTGCATCCGGACCTGAAAGGATACGCTATATTATCCGATGCTTTTTATAAAGCCATGAAACAACAGGGCCTTATAAAAGTAAGTGCTGCCGAAGAAATGACCTTTGCCGCCTTACAACAAAACATGCCATTAACGATTGTAGATTCCTTATCGGGTGCTTATAAAATAGCCAAGCTGAAAAGCAGCAAGCCTTTTAATACTACTTCAACAACAAGCGATACTACGCTGATTTCCACCCCGGAAGAACAACTTGCTTATGAAGTTGCTTTCAGACATACTTCCTGGGCTGCCGCCATGGAGCAACTATATCAGGCATACAATCAGCAGGGCAATTTGTCGAAAGCAGGCACCATTGCAGAAGCATTTGTACAGGAGCATCCAACGGAAGCGGCCTGGTATGAAGTAGCTGCTAACTATAACGGCAAAGAAAATAATACCGCTGCGGCCACTTTTTATTTCAGACAGGCATTCTCTTTATCGCCTTCTTTTAAGTCGGCCAGGATGCTTTTTGTATTGTACCTGCAACAGGATAAAACAACCGAGGCATTGCCTTATCTCGATTACGCCATCGCCAATAATGAGCAGCATTTAAATTTAGCACCCGTGAAAACGTTACTGATGCAGGTGGTGCAATTGCAGCAGGCAGCCGCAAAAGCCCCCGGGAATGTAGACGTCATGAATGAAATAGCCGAGCGGTACTTTAAGATGGGTAATAAACCAGGTGCGGAGTTATATGTAGAAAAGGTATTACAAACATCACCCGGCAACAAAGCCGCACTCGCATTACAAAGTCAGCTGAAAAAAGTATAGGTCATGCAGAAAAGTTCCGCCGTTATCACCCGGCAGCAATGCATAGAATTCGGACAGGTAGTTGTGTTGGCAGCTATCGTGGCCGCGTTGTATTACCGGAATTTTCAACTGGTGGCACTGGCATTGGTGGCATTGGCGATCACTATTTTAGTACCGCGACTTTTTCATCCGCTGGCCTGGATATGGTTTGGCTTTTCAAAAATACTCGGTGAAATAAATATACGCATATTGCTGACACTTGTTTTTGTGCTGGTGGTATTACCGGTAGGATTATGGCGCAAACGGCGTGGCAGGGATAGTTTGCTGCTGCGCCGCTTTAAAAAGGACGATGCCTCGGTGATGGTAGTACGAAATCATTTATATACGAAAGAAGATTTGCAGCATACATTTTAAAATAACTATAATTCACACGTGATGGAATTTCTGCAGGAACTATTTCACTTTTTAAAAACACGTAAAAAGTTCTGGTTGCTTCCTTTGATTGTCATGCTGTTATTGCTGGCTTCATTGGTGGCATTGACCAGTATATCTGCACTGGCACCTTTTATTTACTCCATATTTTAATGGCATTGAGGAAAATCATTCTGGGTATATCAGCATTTTATCATGATAGTGCAGCGGCGCTGATAATAGATGGACAGATAGTGGCGGCTGCCCAGGAAGAGCGGTTTACCCGCATCAAACAGGATCCTTCTTTTCCGGCACAGGCGATTAAATATGTATTGTCAGAAGCAGGCATTTCATTTAATGAACTCACCGCGGTGGCATTTTATGATAAGCCGTTATTGAAATTTGAGCGATTGCTGGAAACGTATCATGCGTTTGTACCACGGGGCTGGCGTAGCTTTCTGGCAGCGATGCCGGTATGGATGAAAGAGAAGGTGTTTATGAAGAAGTTGTTGCGCAAAGAGTTTCGGGCGCTCGGAGCCAGCAGCAATATCCCGCTGCATTTTCCGGAGCATCATTTATCACATGCAGCCAGTGCCTTTTATCCTTCGCCTTATGAAGAAGCGGCCATACTCACGGTGGATGGTGTGGGAGAGTGGGCAACGACTACCATTTCCTATGGAAAAGGAAAAGATATTACCGTGTTGCGGGAGCTGCGCTTTCCGCATTCACCAGGTTTATTATACGCTGCCTTTACTTATTTCCTGGGCTTTAAAGTAAACAGCGGTGAATATAAATTAATGGGGCTGTCGCCGTATGGGCAGCGGGAATCCATGCAGACAGCTGCTTTCCGGGAAAAGATCCTTGCCACGTTAGTGGATATACGAAAAGACGGATCGCTGTTATTGAACATGGACTACTTTGAATTTGCCACTGGCATGAAAATGACGGCTACGGCAAAATGGGAAGCCTTGTTTGGCATGGTGCGGCGGGAGCCGGAGTCGGATATCGCACAGGAGCACATGAACCTGGCGATGGCTATTCAGCAGGTAACGGAAGAAATAGTGGTAGCGCTGGCACGCACGGCAAAAGAAATTACGGGTAGTCATCACCTGGTGATGGCAGGTGGCGTGGCATTGAATGGGGTGGCCAACAGCAAGATCAGGGAGGCTGGTTTTTTTACAGATATATGGATACAGCCGGCGGCCGGTGATGCCGGCGGGGCTATCGGCGCGGCATATGCAGCGTACTACATTGGTATGGAACAAGAGCGGATTTTTGTTCCGGGAGAAGATGGTATGCAGGGCGCATTCCTTGGTCCGGCCTATGGCGACCGCGATATCAAAAATATGATGAGTCGGTACAATGCACAAGGAACGCACTGGTCAGATTTTAACGCACTAACGGATTTTATCAGTACAAAGTTATCTGAAGGAAAAGTAGTAGGCTGGTACCAGGACCGGATGGAATTTGGTCCGCGCGCACTCGGCAACCGCAGTATTCTGGCAGATCCGCGAAAGGCGGATATGCAACGCCTGATCAATCTGAAGATTAAATTCCGCGAAGGTTTCCGTCCGTTTGCACCGGCAGTATTAGCGGAAGATGCGGCCGATTATTTTGAAGTGAGCATGGCATCTCCTTATATGTTATTTGTAATACCGGTAAAAAAATCGTTGCGGCTTGCCCTGAATGATGATGCCCCTACTTTATATGAACGGTTATATGAAATACGTTCTACCGTTCCTGCCATTACACACGTAGATTATTCTGCGCGCGTACAAACCGTGCATCGTACGCTTCATCCAAAGTTCTGGGCACTTATTAATAGTTTTAAAAAACTTACTGGTTGTGCGATGCTTATCAACACCTCTTTTAATGTAAGAGGAGAGCCGGTAGTGAACACACCATCCGATGCGTGGCTGGCATTTATGCGTACAGAAATGGATTATCTCGTAACAGGTAATTATGTTTTTGAACGCAGTGAGCAAAAAGCTTTGCCCGCAAATATGTTTACAGCATTCGATAAAGACTGATCACGTTATTCATCTCACTAAAATTTTAAAAAAAATATAACATTAATGCCCTTGTTAGTTCATTATTAGCGCGGTTGTTAGGCCAATGATACTTACTTGCAGGGTATTATTTTTTATCAATCGAAATATCGTTCGCGTTATGAAAAGATTACTATTGCTGATGCTCCTCGCATCGGGCCTGCTGCAGGCCTATGCACAAAAGCAGTTGACAAAGGGTAAAGTGCTGGATGAAGCCGGCCAACCACTACCCGGAGCAACTGTAAGAGTAAAAGGTACCAACATCTCAAGTCCAGCCAATGGTACGGGCGACTTCCAGATCGCAACCGGCGATGCCGCGTCTCCGATACTGGTAATTTCTTACATCGGCTACATCACGGAAGAAGTAGCCATCACTGGTGATAATATCACCGTTCATTTGAAAGCAGATTCACGGTCACTGAATGATGTGGTCGTAGTAGGTTATGGTACACAAAAGAAAAGAGATGTAACGGGTGCTACAAGCACCGTAAAAGCGGTTGAAATTGCCAAGCGTCCGCTGGTAAGAGTAGAGCAGGCTTTGCAGGGTACCACTTCCGGTGTCACTGTTCAGAGTAACAGCGGTCAGCCAGGTAAGGGGATGAGCGTAAGAATCCGTGGCGCCAGCTCTGCGAGTGGCAGTAATGATCCATTGTATGTAATAGATGGCTATATCGGTGGAAGTATTGAGTCTATCAGTCCGGCAGATATCGAATCTATGGAGATTTTGAAAGATGCATCTGCTACAGCGATTTATGGTTCGAGAGGTTCCAACGGTGTGGTGCTGATCACTACCAAAACCGGTAAAACTGGTAAGCCACGCGTTGATTTCAGTACCTGGCTGAGTAAAGCTGAAATTCCTAAGAAGTTGAGTTTAATGAATGCGTATGATTTCGCTAACCAGGTGAACATTTACACCATTGCAAAAGATCCTTCCGCTACCAAACCATTTACACAAACACAGTTGGATGGATTTAAAACAAATCCGGGTACCGACTGGCAGGATGAACTGATCCAGTCTCCCCTGATCCAGAATTACCAGGTAAGTGTTTCCGGTGGTTCAGAGAATATAAAATATTTCTTCTCTTACAATCACCTCGATCAACCCGGCTTATTAATTAACCAGTGGTATAAGAGAAATACCCTGAGGGCAAACATTGATGCAAACCTGAACGACAGGATGAGCTTCAAGGTAAATATTACCGCTGTATTGCCTCAAACACACAATACTGATTTCTCTGGTGATATCACTGATCCATTTGCACAGAGCTTCCAGTGGGATCCTACCGCTCCTGTAAGAGATGCTTCCGGTAAATATGTTCCGGGTTCAGCGTTTGCATCCAATCAGTACAACCCGGTGGCGAATGCGAGGAACAGGTCTGTAGATGGCAGCACTACCAACGTAACAGCTACAGGCGTATTTACTTATCGCATCCTGGATCATCTGACCTTTACTTCCAATAACAGTTATGAGTTACAGTCACAGTTAACTCAATCCTTATTCCCACCGCAAACCAACGAAGGTAAAGTGGGTGGGGACTATGCGCAGGCTGAAACCAACCGTTACAGAAGCTGGCAGAATAGTAACTTCCTGACTTACAGCAATAAGTTTGGCGATCACTCCATCACGGCTACCGCCTTGTTTGAGCAAGCATCTAAAACCAATACCAATGTAAAGTCGCAGTCTAAAAACCTGTCAACCTACAACAATGGTTATTACAACCTCGGTTTGGGTGCTACACAGCTCACTACCAGTGGTTACTGGGCAGATGCGTTGATTTCTTACATGGGAAGGATCAACTACGCCTATAAAGATAAGTACCTGCTAACGGCTGCTGTTCGTACAGACGGATCTTCTCATCTGACCGAGAAATATTCTACTTTCCCATCCGTAGCATTAGGCTGGGTAGTTGACAAAGAAAATTTCATGCGGAATGCGGGTGTACTTTCTGGTCTGAAAGTACGTGCCAGCTATGGACAAACCGGTAACCAATCCGTTCCTGCTTATGCTACCATTGCACAGGTGAGCAGTGGCGGACCAGCTTACTACTTCGATGGATCTACACCGAGCGTTTCTACTCCACTGGGAACACCAGTATCCCAAACCCTGAAATGGGAGCGTAACACCACTTATGATGCCGGTGTGGATATGGAATTTTTTCATGGCCGCTTAACCTTTACCGCAGATGCGTATCAGCGTAAAGTAACTGACCTGTTGTATAACGTAATCAACGCAGGTTACTATGGTGGTGGAAACTACCAGAAAAACATTGGTAGCCTGGAAAACAAAGGGCTGGAGTTCAGCATCGGTGGTACGCCAGTAGTTGGTAATAAATTTAAATGGACCTCCAACTTTAATATTTCCTTCAACCGCAACAAGGTGATAGACCTGGGTGGAGTGGATAATATCATCGTTAACAATATCGGATCTGCACAAACCGGCGCCGCTATCCTGAAAGTAGGTGAACCACTGGGTTCTTTCTATGGTTACAAATTCCTGGGTACCTGGAAAACCAAAGATGCAGCCGAAGCAGCTAAATACAGTGCAAAACCGGGTGATGCGAGATACGAAGACCTGAATGGCGATGGCACACCAGATCTGCAGGTAATAGGTCATGGTTCTCCCAAATATGGTTTTGGTTTCATCAATGACCTGTCTTACGGTAACTGGAGTATGAACATTATGTTCCAGGGTACACAGGGCAACCAGATCTACTCTTTCACCACACCTTATACACTGGGTGGTTTAGGTGATGCCCGTCATGCTACTTCTACTGAAGTACTGAATATGTGGACATCGGAGAAAGAAACAGAAGTACCTACTTACACCAGTAAGAGCTACCTGACCAGCAGTCGTTGGGTATACGATGCCAGCTATATTAAACTGAAAAATATCTCCCTGACGTATGCTTTCCCTGAAAGCTTACTGAGCAGGATCAAAGTTCGCAGCTTCGATATTTATGTGAGTGCACAGAACCTGTTTACTATCACCAACTATCCTGGCTACGATCCAGAGGTAACCAATGCTACCAATGGTATCACCCAGGGGCTGGAAACAGGAACTATTCCGAATCCTAAAACCTACACTATCGGTTTAAGACTTGGATTATAATTGATATTGACAGCGAAGGATTCCATTTTTCAAAAAACTACGATTATGAACTTTAAATATTTCATGCCTTTAGCACTGGCGGCAGTATTGGGAACTGCCTCCTGCGTAAAGCTGACGGAAGATCCAAAAGGTAACTTAACACCTGATAATTATTTTGCCACCCAGAAAGATCTGGATGCAGCCGTTGCTTCTATTTTTCAGAAATTAAGCGTGGATGGCGCATGGGCTTTCACCAATAAAATGACTTCCTACTTTGGCGCAGATGACCTCACCACGGATAAGGGATTAAACAAACAGGACTTCCGCGATTTTGATAAGCTGGAAGGACTTAGTACCAATGAGGGGCTGAAAGCACAATGGGATGGCCCATGGAACGCCATTTACCAGGCGAACAACGTGCTGGCCAATTATGAGAAAGTACCCACCACAGACCAGAACAGCATCAATGCCCGGAACTACTCAGCCGGACAGGCTTACTTCATGCGCGCATTGGGCTACTTTATGCTGGTTAGAACATTTGGTGCGGTGCCTATTGTAGATAAGAAAGCAGAAATTGCGATCGTGCCACCCAGAGAAGACGTGGGTAAAGTATATGCGTTCATCGTAAATGACCTGAAACAGGCGATCGGTATGTTGCCTGACAAGTGGACAGCTGCCGCAGATATCAGCCGTCCGGGCAGTCTCGCTGCCAGAGCTTTGCTCGCCAATGTATACCTGACTATGGCAGGATGGCCGCTGAACCAGACTTCCAACTATGCACTGGCTGCTACAGAAGCCGATGCGGTGATCAAGTCCAATAAGTATTCACTTGTAGGAGATTATCTGCAGGTATTTACTACTAATAATAATGCAGAAAGTATTTTCGGTATCGAGTTTAATGTAGGCGGCAACGCGCCTAACCGTTCATTCGGTTCTACCAGCGTGCCTTTGGAAGAATTGGGGCTGGATGGTTCCAGTGGATGGGACGACTTCTATCCTGAGGTGAATTTCTATCTGAATGCACCTAAGTGTAAGCGTACCGACCAGACTTTCTACACCACCATCAAACTGCGCAATCCCGATCAGGTAACATACACCCTGGTTAATTGGGATGATGCACGTACCAACGCCAGGCATCCTTACTATAATAAGTTCCGTCACGGGCTGAATGATGGCGTAAAAGAAACCGCTACTACCATTCAGACTATTCAACCAAGTACCAATAAAACAACGGATATCATCCGCTATGCAGAGCCACTGCTGATTTATGCAGAAGCTTCTACCATGGCCAGTGGTACACCTTCCGGTCCGGCTTATGATGCCATCAACCTGGTAAGGCACCGTGCAGGGTTGCCCAATCTCACACCCGGATTATCTGCTACTGCCTTCCGTGATTCAGTAGTATACGAACGTGCCTATGAATTTGCCGGTGAGTTTGGTCAGAGATGGTTTGATATCTGCCGTTTGCAATTGCTGCCAAAAGTATTGGCACAGCGTAGCAAAACAGCAGAACAGAATGCGATCAATACTAACTCAGCCAGTAACCCTGCACCTAAGTATCTTGCTCCGATCATTTTCCGTGATCTGAGCCTGAGCCCGGGATGGACACAGAACCCATCTTACTAAGCAATTTTTGATTTGGCCTATAAATAGTTTAATCATGCCTTGTGTATGATTAAACTATTTTGTTAATTCGCTGCGCAGACTACGAGAATTTCTTACTGTGCATAAACTTTAGTGAATGAAAAAAACAATGTGGAAGCTGTGCAGCCTTTTGTTGCTGACACCCTTTGTATGCTTGACTGGCAGCGCTACAGCGGCTGTTCCGGACACAATTCCCGGCCATAAGCAGCCTGTTGACCTGATTGACCCTACCATTGGCAACGTTGGACAATTGCTGGAGCCTACCCGTCCTACGGTGCAGTTGCCCAATCAGCTGATCCGGTTTACGCCGCAACGCAAGGACTACATGGATGACCAGATCTCCGATTTTCCATTGACCATTGTATCGCACAGATTAGGACAGGTATTTTCGGTGAAACCTTCTGTAGAAGCTCCCGCAGCAGCCGGATGGGAGAAAAGACTGGCATATGATCATAACCTGGAAATCAATCAGCCCTGGTATTATTCCACCTGGTTACTGAATGAAGAAGTAAACGTAGAATTTACCGCCGGTAAAAAAACGGGCTACTATCGTTTTCGTTTTCCGCAGGGGAAAAATAAATCTTTATTATTTGATGTATACAACGACGGCGATGCCTCGTATAGCTTCCTGCCGGGTAATGTAATGACTGGTATGGAAACTTATAATGGTTACGTGAAGGTATATATGTATGGCGTTTTCAGTGAAGCCGGCACACCTGGTGTAGTAGAACAGGGACAATTGACTAACAATAAAAGCATTGCTGGTAAAGGCGTTAAAGCTTATATCAGTTTTCCTGCCACTACAAAAGAAGTCACTTTTAAATATGGCATTAGTTATATCAGCCCGGCACAGGCAAAGAAAAGCTATGAAGACGAAATCAGTCGTCAGCAATTTGATGCCGTAGCCGCCAACGGTAAAAAAGTCTGGTCCGATGTAATGTCGCAGATCAGAGTAAAGGGAGGGACCCTGGCACAGCAACGTTCTTTCTACACGGCTTTATATCGCTCGTATGAAAGAGCCGTGGATATTACCGAAGACGGACAGTATTACAGTGGCTATGATAAGCAGATCCATAAAGACAACCGTCCTTTTTATGTAGATGACTGGACCTGGGATACTTACCTGGCACTACATCCGCTGAGAATGATCCTCAATCCTGCGAAGGAAGAAGATATGCTCGAGTCGTTCGTACACATGTATGAGCAAAGTGGCTGGCTGCCTACTTTCCCGGTGTTGTTTGGAGATCATGCCTGTATGAATGGTTTTCATTCTTCTGTGGTAGTGTTGGATGCCTGGAGAAAAGGGTTGAAGAAATTTGATATTGAAAAAGCCTACGAAGGCATGCGTAAAAATGCCACGGATGCTACCATGTTGCCATGGCGTAATGGTCCTAAAACCGTACTGGATGATATCTATCATACCAAAGGTTATTTCCCCGCTTTACATATAGGGGAGAAGGAAACCGTAGCAGAAGTGCATCCATTTGAAAAACGGCAGGCCGTAGCAGTAACGCTGGGCGGCGCCTACGATGACTGGGCACTTGCGGAACTGGCAGGAGATCTGAATAAGAAAGATGATCAGCGTCTTTTTGCACCAAGGGCAAAAAATTATAAAAACCTGTGGAACGCCGATAAGCAATTCTTTTTGCCGAAAGATGAGAAGGGCGACTGGATAGATATTAATGTAAAATATGACGGCGGCATGGGCAGTCGTGATTACTACGATGAAAACAATGGCTGGACTTACCTCTGGCAGGTACAACAGGATATTCCTGGTTTGATTGGACTCATGGGTGGTAAACAGGCATTTGAAAACAGGCTGGATCAGTTGTTCCGCGAACCATTGGATATGTCGCGTTATGCTTTCTGGAGCAAATTCCCTGATGCCACTGGCCTGGTTGGTCAGTACTCTATGGGAAATGAGCCCAGTTTCCATATTCCTTACCTGTACAACTATACCGGTTCGCCATGGAAAACGCAGGAGCGTATCCGCTTCCTGCTGGACACCTGGTTCAAGGATAACATCTTCGGTATTCCCGGTGATGAAGATGGTGGTGGGATGTCTGCCTTCGTGGTATTTTCTTCTATGGGTTTTTATCCGCTCACACCGGGTATTCCTGAGTATACCATTGGTAGTCCTGTATTTGAGAACATAAGCATTGCCTTGCCCAATAAAAAGCAATTTACCATTGTTGCACACAACAGCTCGGTGGTCAACAAATATATACAGCAGGCGAAGTTTAACGGCAAGCCTTTAAACAAACCTACTTTCACCCATCAGCAACTGGTAGATGGTGGTACCCTGGAACTGTTCATGGGACCTAAGCCTAACAAAAGCTGGGGTGTTCAGTAAAATCGTTTTCCGGTTTAGTGAGCCGGTAACATTGATGAAGACGTAAGAACAGGCCGCATTAGCGCGGCCTTTCTTATTTTTGTGTATATGACATCAGCACTGATTCTTACTTTACAACTGGATCCTGCTGCCACCGGCCTTTTTAACCGGTTGCGCCGTTTGTATTACCCGGCTTATGCCAATGTGGTGGATGCCCATCTTACCTTATTTCACCGCCTGCCGGCAGATGAGCCACGCGTTGTTGCTGCTCTTGCCAAAATTCAGGCGCCAGCCGTCTTTACTTTACAGGTGAACGGATTGCAACGTTACGCTCACGGTATTGCCTATACGCTTACATCCGGACCATTGCAGGTACTGCATCTGTCGTTACAACAGGAATGGGCGCCCTGGCTGATCTGGCGTGATCAACAACCTTTACGACCACATATTACCATTATGAACAAGGTGACAGCCTGGAAGGCACAGGGAGTGTATGAAAAGCTGCTGGCGGATTTCCAGCCATTTGACATACAAGCTACCGGCCTGCAGTTGTGGCGTTATGAGAAGGGGCCCTGGGGTTTAGTGAAAACGCTTTGTTTTACAGAACAGCGTCCTGCTTAATCTTTGATTTTTGCGGATAACTCCTGTACTTTTTTATTCAATTGAATGATGTATAACATTTGTTCTTCAATTTTCTGCAGCAATAATTTATTCATTTCGCCCAGGTCTATGCCTTCTTCTTTTACTTGTTTTTCTGTGGGAATGCCGGGTAAATGCTGGTTTTCGCGGATATAATTTTCCACTTCGGATAATGCAGGGAGGTGATAGTTGCTGTGAAATACAAAATCAGCCCAGGTTTCCTGTGTTACTTTTACACGGCGCCCGGCAATAATCCCGTTTACAGCCAGCTTATAACTATTGGGATTAACTCCTATGCCTACATTACCGTTACCTGCCACTTTAAATTGTATACCGGATGCATTCTGTAAAGTAAACAGATCCCACGCGGTACTGACACCATTATCCAAGAATATCCCTCTCTTAGATGTGGTGATACTATTATCGGCCGCAGTTCCTGGTCCGAAAAAAGTAACCGGAGCAGTAGATCTGAAGACACCGGCTATTTCCACATTTCCTTCAGGACTTATCGTTAATAGTTTCCTTTCGTCCCCATTATAGTTTAAATTTTTAAAGGCAAAACCTCTTACTTTCGAATTCAGGCTGAAGTTTGCGGCATCGTCATTTGCGCCCATACTTAAAATATAACCGGAACTGGAGGTGCCTGTTCCCAACATCAGCTCTTGCACGCCATTTTTAATGTGCAGGGGCGCGGCAGGGGCTGTGGTACCTATTCCGGCATAACCATCTGGCAGGAGCCTATTTGTTGGTGTTTGTGCAAAAACGTTGGTACAATACAGCATCGCCATCATGAGGCAGATAGATTTCATAAGTATTAATTTATTATAGGTATAAATATTAGAACTATGGATTAAACAAAGCAATGTAATGCGGTATAATTAACATTACTACATGATAACAATAAAGGGTACAAAATTACGCGGCAAATCTATGGTATTTCGTGGAGTAATTTAATACCTGTTTGAAGAAAGCAGGATGGGGTAATGATCTAAGTCTCAGGTAGTTTAAATACAAAAGCCTTCCCATTTAACCGGGAAGGCTTTTTGTTGCTTGCATCTCGTTTATTTTCTGGTCACATGTTTTACTTTTACCGTTACCTCGTAAGTTCCTTCCTGGAAAATCTGGAACTGGAACCTTGGATTCACGTTATATATGGGATCACTGGTAGGTGCATAGCCGGCATCCACTTTAACAAAGTTGCTGGGGATACGATAATAGATCAGGTATCCGTAAGCACTCTGTAATAAAGGAAAAGGCGTTGTTTCAAAGTTGCAGGTCATTGACGTATCTGTCAGTTCCAGCGGATGGAACTGGGCGTACGTTTGGAAATCACTGCGGTCACCTCTTCTGATAATTTCTCCTTTAGATGGATTAAAATACCTGCCATTCTGATCCGCTATCTTCAGGATGATATTGGTGCCTTCATCAGATATTTTTTTAATCGTGACAATGGGGGCGCCAAGGTCGCCACTGGTGGTGGTACCGTCCCGGAACCAGGCAGCCCCGCCGTCACCAACGTTATAGGGTGGTTCATCCTGCATGGTAATGGTGGCAATGTTCTTGAAAATTTTAGAGCCGTTCTGATTGGATGCCTGGATATCAAATTCATAGGTGCCAAGCGGCACTTTCACGGAAGTACCGAAAAAAGTAAAGGAACCGGTGAACTCATTAAACTCCCAACAGGGCGTATTTACTTTTTGTCTTTTTTTGTTCAGTAATGCTACCGTGGTATCTTTTGTAGGATCAAACTGTGCGGTCCACTCGTAGCGTTCATACCTGGCATACATACTGTCGGAGTGCTGATGTTTGATGACATCACGGATATCCAGCAGCTTATACGTTACAGGTGCACTGGATCCATCATTGCTCACAGGGGAGGTTTTCTGTACCTGCCCGCGTTTTATCCTGATGGGATTATCTACATAACGTATCTGATCACTGAGATAACCGTTTTCCACTTTTGAGCAACTGTATATCGCAGTAGCAGCAAGCAGTATAGCGCTGAAGGTTTTTATATGTCTTTTCATGATAATTGCGTAAGGGTAAAAACTTAGTTAAACAGATCCGCGTAATAAGTGAAGACGTGCCCATTATTGACTACGTGCAATATACCGGTAGTGGTAATAATGCCTGTTGTCTGACAACGTGTTTGTAAAAACTGGTCAGACGTAAGGTTAGGTAGCCCTGATTCATCCGGAGGAACCGGTCTGCCTGGCTTAGCGATCACCTTGGTCAGATACAGGTAAACCGGGTACTGTGTAAATACACCGTTGTTGGTATAATCACTGCTGGGAATCCCTTGTATCAGGCGCTTTTCACCGTCATTGGCGGTGTAAAACTTTCCCACTTTGGTGGCCTTGTCCAGGGTGATCTGATCCTTGAACATGTAGGCACGGAGAGAATCTTTTATCGCTTTAAAATCTATTGAATCATAGTCAAATTTCACGTTGGGATCTGTCAGCCTGGCTACGTCACGTTTCTTGTCGATATAGTTGTCCAGCGCGTAATTGGTGATGGCAAAAAAAGTACCGCTGGCATTTACTTCATCCTTAAGACCTGTTTTGTCAATCAGCAACACGATCGTATCAAAGAGGTGGTTTGTTTTCAGATAGTCGTAAGTAGTCATGTTTACATGCGGATCATGCACACTGCCGCCGATGGTGTAATCCTTTTTACAGGAAAACAGGATGATGCTCACAAAGGCGATGATACCAAGACATAATTTATTTTTCATACAGCTGATTTTAGTTGATTAAAGTTTACCTCTCCAGTAAGGCGTTTGCACCAGGGTATAGTCGTCTTTGAACATGGCGGGATCCACCGGCCATAACCAGCCACCTGTGGGAGCGCCGTTCATGAACTGTGCGCTGGTAAAGTGCTCATTATAATCGGAGATTTTTTTTGTACGTACCAGGTCGTAATACGCATGTCCTTCGTAGTAAAGTTCTCTTAAACGTTCTTCCAGTATGGTAGTACCCAGGTCGTCAGTAGCCTGGTAATCGCTGATGCCGGCTCTGCTACGCACTTTGTTAAGTAAAATAATAGCATCGCCGTCTTTACCCAGAGCGTGAAGCGCTTCGGCTCTTAACAGCATGATATCGGCCAGCCGGAAGATGATGAGGTTGTTGCTCAGGCGTCCGTCTTTTTTCGCTGCTCCATCTGCATATGCAATGTTGGAAAATTTGATGATCTGTCCTTTATCGCTTTGCGATTCATAAAAGAAACTCTTAAACCGGATATCGTTCGCAGTATCTTTATAGAGTCTGTTTACGAAGTTGGTACTTACCGGCCATTCTATCGGATCTTTACCATCAATGAAGGGCATTCTCATGGTTACACCAAAACCCGGGTTGTTTTGCAGGGAAAGTCCTTCTGACTGGGCATCGCTGATGTTGATTTCAAAAATGCCTTCGTTTGTTTTGCCAATAAATACCTTCATATAATTAACGGCATCCTGGAGTACATATCCGCCTTGTGTGATCACCGTATTGGCGGCTTCTGCACAACCGGCATAATCATGTTTCCAGGCCAGGATATGTGCCTGCAAAGCAAAAGCACTTCCTTTATTTGCTCTTACAGCTCTTTCGCCTCCGTCTGCATCATAGCCGAAGTCGAGATTTAGCTTCGCTGTTTCCAGGTCACTCAGGCACTGTGTCCATACACTGTCTGCAGGGCTTCTGGCTATATTTTTGGCTGTAGATACATCCAGATCGGGTTGCAATTTTAAAGGCACATCTCCCCAGATCCGGCTCATATAGAAATAAGTAAAGGCACGCAGGAAATAAGCTTCTCCTATCACGTGACGCTTGGTATCAATAGAGGCGAATTTGGCATCCGGAATACCGGGTGCTTTATTAATGATCAGGTTTATCTGCTGCAGCAGCTGGTAATACTGTTGCCAGTTCCAGTTGTTGCCACCCACATTTAAACCAATGAACTCACCATTGGAAATGTTGAAATTACCGTTGTCTTTACTACCATCAATACTCAGTTCCCCCGATACGATGTCGCCGTATTTATGCCAGGAGTTATCCCTGATCAGGATATTTCTCAGGATAGCATACGCGCCGGAGAGCGCGGTTTTGGCATCGGACTCACTGGTGAAGTAGGCACTGGTGAATGTGGAGTTGTGCGGCTCCAGATCCAGTATTTTTGAACAGGAAGATACCAGGGCCGTTGCTGAAATAACAGCAGCAGCATATGCGATATATAAGCGTTGTTTTTTCATGATGTCGTTTTTGATGGTTTAAAGGCTAAGATCCAGTCCCAGTGTGAATTTTTTAGGAATGGGATAACCACTGCCGCTATATATTCCGAAAGCATCTACCTGTTCCGGATCAGGAATGTTTTTAGATTGTTTAAAGAGATAGAGATTGTCGGCCAGTGCATAGATCCTCAAACGTTTGAAATGGAGCTTATCTAATACGCCCTGGTTAAAGGAGTAGGAGAGGGACACATTTTTTACGCGGAAGTAAGCACCGCTTTCTATCCAGGCAGAACTCACCATGGCATATTTATAACGGGTACCATATACAGAACTCAGACTTGGATACTGCGCATTATCGCCCGGGTTGTTCCAGTAGTTGATACCGCTCAGGTCAGGTAAAGCATGGGTGGAAATAGAGTGATATGGATTAGGATCGCCATCATCTGTAGGCACCAGCTGCGACAGTTTACCCGCGAGATAGTCATTAAAGATTTTTCTGCCTGCGGTGAATGTGCAGAATACATAGAGCGTAAAGCCTTTGTAGCTGAAGGTATTACCAAAACCACCGGTTACTTTAGGGTTTGGATTTCCGGCAGGTATATAGTCTTTATCATCTAATATGCCATCACCGTTGGTATCCTGCCAGATTGGATCTCCACCTCTGAACGCACCACCATAAAAGCTGAGTGGCTGCCCGGTTACTTTATTAATAGGTACATCCGCATCTGTTTTGTAGATGCCTGTTTTATTAAATACGTTGTAAGAATTGAGTGGCTGTCCCTGACGTAACAGGAATTTATCGAGATAAATATCGCGTCCGCCATTGGGCAGGGAAGTAATAATATTATCGTTATGAGCCAGGTTTAATAATGCCTGCCATTGGAATTTGGAAGATGGTTTTAATACGTTGGCAATGAGCTGCAGTTCTATCCCGGTGTTGCGTATACCAATTGCATTTGCGGTGAGGATAGAATAGCCGGTAGTTACAGGTACATTCAGGTTAAAGATACCGCCGTTGGTATTTTTAATATAAGCATCTGCTACTACGTTGAATCTGCCGTTCAATAAGCTCGCATCTATACCAAGGTTGGTTTGTGTATTCTTCTCCCAACTCAGGTTATTATTGGTCAGTCCTTTATCAAAATTCAGTGCTACAGCTGGTATGCCGTTGTATCCAAAAGCATAGTTATTGCCGGTAGCAGGGTTGCTGCTGCCTGGAAATCCGCCGGCGCCGATGTTGTAGGTGTTATAAGACAGGTAGTTGTCGCCACCATCCGGTTGTCTTCCGGTTACACCATAGCTGGCGCGTAATTTCAGCAATGTGAGCCAGTTGCCGGCAGATTTCAGTGCCGGTTCATCACTGATGATCCAGCCGCCGGATATGGAGGGGAAGTAGCCCCAGCGATTGTTCTTACCAAAACGGGAAGATGCATCCGCAGTGATTACCCCGGACAACAGGTAACGTTCTTTATAGCTATAGTTGGCTCTCAGGAAGAGGGATTGAATACCACTCTGCAGCAGATCGGATCTGGTGTCGGCCAGGTTCTTATTCAATACGGTCACCGTATGGATCTGATCATTGGGAATACCAATGGCATAAGCATAGGTGGAGCGGTATTCCCAGAACTCTGTGTTTTGTCCGGCAAGCAGATTGAGGGAATGATTGGCACCCAGTGTAGTGGTATACTGGATGGTATTGCTCATTAAATAATTATTGGATTTATCAGTAAAGCTGGTGGCTAAACCGGTACCATCTCTTCTCGCAATACCCGGTGTATAGGCATCCATCCGGCTGTTGGTTTGTGTAAATGAGATGACGGTATTAAAACTGAATTTCCTTGAAATCCGCCAGTCGATCACCGGGCTAATAGACAGGTTATCATTGGTATTCTGATCGGTAGCGCTACTGCTGGTGCCAAAAATAAAATCCTTCGAAGCATCCGTCATATACATGAGTGACGTTGGCAGTGGGCTGGAAGCATAATATCCTCCGTTAAATGCACCAAAGCCGCCGGAGAGATCATTGATAGACCGTGGTCTGTCGAGCTTTGAATAACGGATCTGGGTAGAAATCTTCAGATTTTCTGACAGGTTCAGACCAGTGCTGCTGCTGAAACTGTAGCGCTTTAAGCCTGATTTGCGCACAATGCCCTGTTCATTATAATAGTTGAGTCCGTAGCGGTAGTTCACCAGGTCATTGCCGCCGGAAACGGATACATCGTAGTTATCAACCCTACCGGTGCGGTATATGCCGCCCTGGTAATCGTTGGCGTTGTTAAAGGCAGGATTAAGACTGTCGGTGAGTATCTGTGGCAGATCTTTCAGGTTACCCCAGCTACCGTAGTGATTAATCAGGTCCATTTTTGCCCTGCGCTCTTCTGCGCCAATCAATACTTTTTCCAGTTGTGGTTTTTCAGTGAAGCCGTGATAGGTAGCGAAATCTACTTTAGGTTTTCCGGAGAGCCCTCTTTTTGTTTTGATGATGATCACACCACCAGCGCCTCTTGATCCGTAGATCGCAGCAGCAGAGGCATCTTTCAGGATATCTATACTTTGTATATCGTTGATGGCAATACCGGCCATTACGTCTGTATTGGTGCCAGTACCGTAGTTGATAGCAGCAATATCTTCTGTCGTTTGAGGTACGCCGTCAATCACGTAGAGCGGTCCGCTCAATGCGCGGGCGAGACTTGTTTTACCAGTAGTACTGCTGATATCGCTGCTGATAGTGCGACTCACCGCCGTGTTACCACGCATCACCACATTACTTCTTACACCCGGTTCACCGGAGTAGTTCTGTACGTCCAGTCCTGGTGCACGGCCCTGCAGCAAGGCATCAAAGGTAGGAGCAGGAACATCCAGTAATGTTTTCGGATTGATGGAGGTCACCGCTGCCGTCACCGTTTTACGGGAGGTTTCCTGGTAGCCGATGATCACCACATCTTTCAATACTTTTTTGTCTATAGGTAAGGAAACATTCAGGTGGGCATTGCTTTCCTTTACGGTGATGGAACGGGGCAGATAGCCTACAATGGTAAAGGTAAGCATGCTGCCGGGATTCACTTTAAGGGTGTAGCTGCCGTCGGCATTGGTGATAGCGCCCGATTTGGAATCTGAAATGCTGATAGATACGCCCGGTAGGGGATTTCCGTCAGATCCGTCCCGTACAAATCCGGCTACCGTGATTTTCGTTGTGGCAGGATTTACCTGTGCGAAACCGGGTAGGGAAAGGACGGTGAGGCAGAACGTTAATAACATAACAGCACAGCTATGGCTGTATTTTGTAAAATTAACAGTCATGTAATTTAATTTGAAGCTTATGAAATGATACTGGAATGCTGATGCCAGTTGTTAAAATGAAATTGGTTGACGTATTGTATTTGAATTAATAATGCCTATCTACTCTTTTCGTTGGTATAATAAATTTTGGTTTGATATACTTTATCAGATGCTAAATCGATTTTCTAAATAAATCACAGGTGCTGAATAAGGCAATGAAGTTAGTATGCAGGAGAAATCTAACTTGTTAATGAAATTTAAAAGATTGTAAACAATGTTAAAAGCGGGGTAGGGAGAGGAGGAGGACCGCCGGCTGTGTGGGCGCGGTATGGCGGCCTAAATATCTGAAAGATAATTGAATTATTGGGGTTGTTTTTTTGCTGGTTCGGGGCTGATCCATTTTGCCGGGGAAACGATCCTCTTCCCGTAGGGGATATTAATATATGATTTTAATATATTATATTTATGGCGTAAGAAAACCTTTACCCGGAAATTATACCTATGAAAAAACGCTACTCACTTTTTTTAGTGCTGTTTACTTTTACGTTTATCAGCACTTTTGCACAGCAACAAGCCATCAACGCCGGCAGCCGGGCCAAAGCTGCGATTCAATTCACCAAATTACTGAATGAAGCCGCCACCATTTATCCGCCGCAGTTATCTTATCTGACGGAATCCGGCGCCAAAATCGAATCCTCTTTCCGCATCAGCGAAGAGGGGATCTTATCAGTTACCTTTCGCTACCCGGTGGAAAACAGTTTTACACTGTACCGCTTAACTGCACCAGTAAGTGCCATTAAAGCCGTATTCTACGACTATTATATAGGACTGGAATTTGATGGCAGCGTGGTAACGATAGCTGAAAGCGATAAGGGCAGCCGGGAACTGAAAGAGAACAATTCGCTGTCACTTTTTCATATTGCCAAACCGGGTGACGGTCCGGAGGGTGCGCGCCTGAAAGCAAGGATGGAACAGGGGTTGCAGGCATTCAGGGAAAGTTATAAGTAAGACAACAATTAATGGAGTGGTTTGGTACTTCCATCCACAACCATTCAGAATATTATGTTAAAAAAAGGAGGGGTGCGGCAACGTACTTCTCCTTTTCATTATTACAGACTTATATTTAGCAGGCAAAGATCCGACATGAAAATTTTATTACACTATTATAAATCCCTACATAGCTTCAATATTCCATTTTCTTTACTCTTAGGTTGTTTCGGTATGATTGGCGGCGATAAGCTGGACGGCTTTCTGCTGACTTTTGCTATTTCTCTTCTTACAGGTGGTTTTGGGTTAGCGTTATTTTTTTACGGGCTAAAATATGAACACTGCTATTACTTTTATTATAACAAAGGCTTTTCCAAAATGAAACTGATAGGGTTATCGTACGGTATCAATGTGGTGGGCATCACTGTTTGCTTACTGATTAAAAACAGCATCGTATGAGTACAAATCAATTGGTAGCTGACAGTATTTTCAAGTATGTTGGCCACCGGGAATTGCTGACGGATTGTTTTGTGCGCTGTAATACCGGAGAGGTGATTGGTATTTTAGGGAGAAATGGTTGTGGTAAATCTACTTTCCTGAAAATCATTTTCGGCACGGTTTCCTGCCACCATAAATTTGTAAGCATTAACGGTAAAAAGTATGATGCGCCCTACAAAGAAAAGGGGCTGATCGCTTATTTGCCGCAGCATGATTTCCTGCCGGGTAACGTTACCGTCCAGCAAGTGATAGCACTGTTTTTAGATAGCCAGGTGGAGCAGGAACTGGTAAAGACAAATGAAAATATTGTACCCCATCTCCATAAAAAAGTAAGTGCCTTATCGGGAGGGGAATTAAGATACCTGGAAATATTATTGCTGGTGCATTCTCCGGCTAAGTTTATTTTGCTGGATGAGCCTTTCAATGCGCTGGACCCACTCTTCAAGGAAAAGATTGTGGCATTGATCCAGGCAGGCAGGGTGAGCAAGGGGTTCATTATTACGGATCATGACTACCGGAATATTATTGCCAGCAGCGATTGTATTATCCTGGTTACCCAAGGAGTATTCAAGAACATCAAGGCGTTGTCGGAGTTGGAGGATTTGCACTATTTACCGAAGGGAAGTTTGGAGGATCTTTGATACAAAGAAAAGTGGATGTGAAAGAGCCTCCCTTTCACATCCATTATTTTTCAGACAGCTTTTGCTTCCGGTAATTCTTTACTGAGATACCCGATGAAAGTCCATATTTCCAGGACTTCTTCAATATTTATAATCGCAGTGTCGTAATTACTATTCAACGAATGCAGTGTTAAGGTGCCATTCTGTTTAATATGGTTACCGACTACTTTGAAAATAATTTCTTCTTCTCCACCTTTCAGTATGAGGATACAGGCTGTATTGTTTTTTAAGTGAGCCCAGTCCTGCAGGTACTGCGCAATGATATGACTACCATCAGGGATGGGCTCCATAGAGTCGCCGCTGATAGGGAACATGCGGATGGTTTTACCTCTGGGTAATTCCGGCAAGGTAAATTTCGGCAGGGCGGCAATGAAGCCGGGATCGCTGAAACCGCTACGGTATCCTGCTTTGGCCCTTGCTGGCACGTATTCCATATTCTCCTCGTTACTGTTATCTACCGTAATAGGCAAAATACGTATATGCCTGCCCGTGAGGTCCACTTTTTTACCGGCTTCCAGTTCTTCCAGTTGCGTTTCCGGGATTTGAGACAGGTCCGTTTTGATGATGAGGTCTATGTCAATCCTGAAAAAGGTGGAGATCAGGACCAGGTCTTCCATGCGTGGATTGCGTGTTTTGCCGCTTTCCTGCGCAGTGATCTTGTTCCGGTTCAGTCCCAGTAAATCAGAGAGGTGTTGTTGAGAGATCTTCTTTCGTGTCCGTAATAATTTCAGATTAGCGGCCCAGAAAAGGGGCTGTTTGTCCATGTTTTATATAGTTACAATAAATTATATTTATAATTGACAAGGACAAATGTAGGGCTTTTTACTCATTCCTGGTGAAGTAAAAGACTACTCAGCTGTTGTGAGAGGGATTCTCCGTGGAGGTCCCGGTTGAAAATCATCCCGGTAGAATCGATCAGGTAATTTTGTGGAATGAGTTTTATACTATAGGCTTTTGCCGCCTGATTTTTATCTTTGGCAGGATCGGCGAGGTTGGTCCAAACGAGGCTGTCTTCCTGTATGGCCTGTATCACATAAGCCCTATCCGCCGGGGGATCCAGTGCAATGCTGATCACGGTAAAGTTTTTATCCTTGAATTTTCTATAGGCATCCCGGACATACTGGTGTTCTCTGCGGCAGGGCTCACACCAGGAAGCCCAGAAGTCGAGCAGCACTGTTTTACCTTTAAAATCAGACAGGCGTACCATTTTGCCGTCCATGTCCTGTACTTCAAAGTCGGGGGCATCGTTGCCTACGGTAAGGTTACGGATGCGGGTGAGTTCTTCCTGGAATGCTTTTCCTTCGGGCGTATTGCGTATTTCAGGTGTTAACTTCTGAAAGAGGGGTTCAATCTGATCCGGATCTATTTGTATGCCGGCCACATCTTCCAGGGCCAGCAGGCTGAAATAGGAACCGGGGTTTTCAGCGATATATTTTTGCTGCATGAGCTTTTTGGCTTCGTAGGCTACTGCATAGCGCTGATTCATTTTTTGCTGAAATTCCTTATTGGCTTTTTCGGCTGCAGATGCTTTTGTGTATGATTTCGTGATCAGGCCAATGGCTTTTTCAACTGTTTTCAGGGAATTATTATAATCGATTTCGAGCTGATTGGTGGTGGAGGTAACGTGTGCTTTGCTGACGTTTTCCTGGGTTTGTATTTTGGTATCGCCTTTTTCCAGGTAAAATATCCGGACATCGGCATCGGCGGGTAATTGCATAAAGTCCATCGTAGATCCCTTGTGGTCGAATATGAGCATGGCCCGTATCGGGCCATCCACAGTGCCTTCAAAGCGAAATACACCATCCCGCACATCTGCGGAATCAATAACGAGCTTTTCGTTGATCAGTTGGTTGAGATATACTTTAACCGGGCCGCTTTGCTTGGTCACCTTGCCATTCAGAACAAACTTTGCGGGCTGTGCCTTTATGAATACAGGGCAACTTAACAGGGCTAAGATTGTTATTTTTTTCATAAGATAATTTCTACTGACGAATGTCTTGACTAAATTTCTTCAATTCGTGTTACAAAGCATTTGTTAAGCAGGAATAACAAAAAAAATATGGCAAATCATAGCAAGTCGCCGCACATTCTGAATACCTCCACCAACCTTTTGGGTTTTTGTTTGATTGTTCTTACCTCTATAAAAGTGGCCAGATTTAATAACGCCACCATTATTGACGACTTCACCGGTATTGCCGCCCTGCTCCTGATGGCCAGTTGTCTGCTCTCATTTTTATCTTTAAAAAGTAAAAATGATAACAGAAGCGAACGACTCGAACAAGTGGCGGACTACACTTTCCTGGTGGCATTAATTTGTGTCAGCATTACAATAGTTTTTGTATCTTTTAATTTATTGAGCTGATCGTTAGCACTTTGTTTTCCCGTTGCCAGGACATTTTCCTGTTACGGCTTATTTATTCTGCAATATCCCGGTATGCTGAAAATTCGTTTGTATGAAGAAGCCAGAAAGATCTGGAATATCATGGCGGAGAGTAAGGACCCGCCCGACCTTACACTGGAGCTGGAAATTCATAAAAAAGTACTGAGCTTTTTCCAGGTAGGCGATTTTTGCTATTTTATTTTTAATGTCGTGAAAGGGGAGTTTGATTATGTGCATCCCGGTGTATATGATTTGTTGGGGTATAACGTCAATGAATGCACGGTGTCGACTATGGTGAGTTATATTCATCCGGAGGATATGGGATGGTTCCTTGATTTTGAAAATACCGCCGTGGCATTTTTTGCAGAGCTGCCGCCGGAGAAAGTCCTGAAGTATAAGGTGCGTTATGACCTGAGGGTACAGAAAGCCAATGGTGAATACCTGCGCGTACTCCAGCAAACCACGCCCGTTCAGCATGATGGGGCAGGGGGCCTGCTTCGTACCCTGGTAGTACATACAGATATTTCGCATCTTAAAATGGCCGGGCGTCCGGTACTCTCTTTTATAGGACTGGAAGGCGAACCTTCTTTTCTGAATGTGGAAGTAAAGAAGGCTTTTGTACCCGCACGGGAAGTGCTGACGAAAAGGGAGAAGGAGGTATTGAGACTCATGCTGGGAGGGATGCCCAGCCGGGAAATCGCTCAGCACTTAAATATCAGCCGGCAAACAGTAGATCAGCATCGTAAAAATATGCTCAAGAAAACAGGCATTAAATCATCCGCTGAGTTGGTGGTGAAGGCTATTAAGGAAGGATGGGAATAACAGCTATTAGCTATTAGCCATTAGCTTTTAGCTTATGGCGTTTGCCAATAGCAAATAATTATTTTCTGAAGGTAATCATGGTGGTTCCCGCCGCGAGTAGTACAAAAATTGCTGCTATCCAGGGAGTAGCTCCCAGTCCAAGTGATGACGCCACAATGTTTCCACCCACATAAGCCCCAATAGCTGCTCCGGCATTAAATGCCGCAATATTCAGTGCAGAGGCCACATTCACTGTGGCGGGGGCGGTCTTCTCTGCGGTTTGTACCACATATAATTGGGAAGCCGGTACCGTAGCAAATGATAATCCTCCTATAATAAAGAGATTGATAATAGCCGTGATACTGTTATGTACCGTAAAGGTGAAAATCAGCATCGCGACCATTTCGGCTATTAATATATAACGGAGGGAGCGAAGCGGATTTTTGTTGGCCAGGCTGCCCCCGGCAATATTACCAATGGCCACTGCTACACCATATATTAAAAGGATCATACTCACTTTGCTTTCCGCGATGCCGGTAAGATCCGTCAGTAAGGGCGACAGGTAAGTAAATACCAGGAATACGCCGGCGTAGCTAAGGACGGTGGTGAGTAATGCCAGTAATAAAGGTTTGTTAGACAGTACCAGGAGTTGGGCTTTCCGGCTACCGGGGGCTTCCTGGGGGATATTCCCCGGTAGCAGGAGCAGATTGGCCAGCAAACCGATGGCGCCTAATATGGCTACTCCGGTAAAGGTGGCTCTCCAGCCCAGTTGTTGCCCGATGAAGGTTCCTAAGGGCACCCCGGTCACCATGGCGATGGTGAGGCCGGCAAACATCAGGGCAATGGCACTGGCTCTTTTGTCGGGAGATACAATAGCTGCTGCGATGGTAGCCCCCACAGAGAAGAATACGCCATGGGCAAAGCCGGTGAGCATACGGGCGGCTATGAGCAAGTAGTAGCCTTTTGAAAAAGCTGCCAGCGTGTTACCCGCAATAAATAATATCATGAGGGAAATCAGTAGTTGTTTACGTGGCACTTTAGCGGTTAATGCCGTGAGGATGGGCGCGCCGATAGCCACTCCGATGGCGTAAAAGCTGACCAGCAATCCTGCCGCCGGGATGCTCACTGCCAGGTCCTTTGCGATGACAGGCAATAATCCAACAATCACAAATTCTGTGGTGCCAATGCCGAACGCGCTGATCGTTAATGCCCATAACGCAGCGGGCATGCGGCTTTGAGACGTAGCCGCTGTTAATGTTGTTTCCATTTTTAATTGATTTGAAATATTCACCCCGCAAAGGTGGTACAACTATATGTATAAAATAAATAAGGTGATTTTGGTAGGTCTATAAATAAATTTATACTATAAGGAAGGTTTGTTGTTTTTGTTAATCCTTTTTTTTATTATTGCTACGGCAAGGGAGCCAACCAGACTATTCCCTTACAACAAGCAACCAGATCAATCAGGAAAAGTTTCCGTTTTTTTTTGTCTATTTAGCAAAAACGTTTTAGCTACACATGAGCATGGATGAGATTCGTGAATGGCAGATGCAAATAGCGCGTTATGATGATGAGCAGGCTTTCTCCCGCTTGTTTCGCCATTTATATGACCGGCTCCTGCATTTTTGTATCAGGTATGTACATGTAAAAGAAGCGGCAGAAGAAATTGTATCAGATGTTTTCGTGAAGCTCTGGAACCGTCGTACGGAACTGGAACCCATCGTAAACCTGGAGGTATATCTTTTTGTGGCGGTTAAAAATCATTCGCTTAATTATCTGGAGCAGTACTCTCATTTGCGTATTGTACCCCTTTCCGGTTCAGATACCGCCGATCTGCGCAACAGCGTGGACCTGGAGCGTGACCTGGAATGGAAAGAGATGCGCTTTAAAATGGATAAGGTAGTATCCTCTCTGCCGGCTCAATGCCGCCGCATCTTCCAGTTGATCAAAGAAGACGGCTTTAAGTATAAAGAAGTTGCTGAAATCCTGAGTATCTCTCCCAGAACAGTTGAAACACAACTTTTCCGGGCTATGCGCCGCCTGAATGAAGAACTGGGCGCCATTGGCAAGGGCAAAAATGTGTTGCCGCCATTGATTATGTTACTGGCATTGTCTTTCCCCGGCTTTTGCTAAACCATTACTATCCTGCTACCGCTACGCCAACCCATCAGCCGGGTAGAAAAAATATTTTCCCCGCCTGTAAGTAATTCTCCTCCCGTTACCTGTCCTTATCTCTGAACACGATTCCATTTTATGATAAACGAAGAATATTTCGTCTTACTGGTGACCCGTAAACTAGCCGGATCCGCCACTCCGGCAGAATTGTCGGAACTGGAGACCATGTTGGACCAGCACCCGGTATTGAAAGAGCGGTATACCCACCTGCATCATTATTTTGAAGATCCGTTACACCACGCGGCAGAAAATACCGAACAGGCCCTGCAACGCACGCTGGCAAAAATAAAATCCCAACAAACGGCGGTCACATCTCCCACCACAAAAATTAAAAAGATACATCCCTGGAAATGGGCGGCAGCAGCGGCAGCAGTATTGATGCTGGGCGGCGCGTTCTACTTTTTCAATAAAGGCAGTAAGCCTCCGGCAGCAGGTAAGGAGCAATGGGTGAAACGTAGTAATGGCAAGGCTACCCGGTCATTTATAGAACTGGCAGACGGCAGTAAAATATGGCTCAACGCAGAAAGTATGCTCACCTATCCGGAAAAATTCAAAGGCGATAGCCGCGAAATTTTCCTGGAAGGAGAAGCCTTTTTTGATGTAGCTACCAATGCTAAACGTCCCTTTATTGTTCACCTGAAAAAAGGAACGATCAAAGTACTGGGTACCTCCTTTAATATCCGCGCTTACGAGAATGAACCCGTACAAACCGCGGTGGTAACCGGTAAGGTGGCCTTTATTCCGCGGTATGAAGAGGCAAAGAAAATTAATGATACCATCCTGATTACCCCGGATGTGAAAGTAAGCTTTACTGCCAGCAGTGGTACACTGATCAAAGGCAATACCATCGGTGCAGAAGACAAAGCCTGGACGGAAGGTCGCCTCATTTTCAGAAATGCTACCCTGGAGGAAATCGGCGCCAGCTTAGAACGCAATTTCAATAAACATGTGGCCTTTGAAGCCAATGCACCTAAACAATATCGTCTTACAGGTTCTTTCCATAATAACTCCCTGGAAGATATCATGTATTACCTGAGTAAGTCAAAAGCATTCCACTATCGTATCACTGATTCAACGCTTGTCATCGGAGAATAATATAAAGCCAACATTACCATTTATTCATTTTTAATCACCACTACGTTATGAGAAAGGAACTATACAAGCCTTCTTTTCGTCCACCTTTCGGGTCGCTGATAATTTGTTTATCGCTACTGAGCGTGCTGGACCTGCATGCGCAGGTAGCTTACGCGGCTGGTACGCGGCGGCAGGTACAGCATCAGCCGGCGAAGGAGCGCGAAAGACCGCCATCTCTCAACTACCTGGTTAGCCTGCAGGTAGACAATGCCAGTCTGGCCCAGGTGCTGGACAAAATCGAAGCACAAACTTCCCTCGTGTTTGTATATGCTAATGATGATATTAAAGCCGCACGGAAAATATCCCTGAACGTAAAAGATAATAAACTGGATGATGTACTACAGATGATCCTTTTACCACTGGAGATCAACTATGAATTCATTGCCAACAAAATTATTCTAAAACGGAACGGCACCAGCTTTTCCGCAGAACAGCAGCAGGAAATTATTATTACCGGCCGCGTAGTGGATAATAAAGGACAAGTCATCCCCGGTGCCAATATCCGCCTGAAAGGACAGTCCATTGGTACCGTAACAAGCGCAGATGGTACCTACTCCCTGAAAATACCTGCCAGCGCGGCGAATGGTGTATTGATATTTTCTTCGATAGGATATGTTCCTTCGGAAATAACTATCGCCGGCAGAACTAATATCGTGGCCATGCTGACTGTAGATTCCAAAGATCTTGGTGAGGTAGTGGTAACGGCGTATGGCCAGCAAAAGAAAGGACAGGTAACCGCGGCGATCAGCACGGTGAATTCCAAAGACATTACCAGCAGACCGTCCGTGAATATGTTCCAGGCCTTACAGGGACAGGCACCTAACCTCATTATGCAGCAGGCCACTGCCGAACCCGGTGCCGGCATGGTGATGAACATCCGTGGTGTGGGTAGCTTAACCGGCAACGCCCCCCTGGTGATCATTGATGGAATACAGGCGGGTACCTCCGGTTTACAGAACCTGAATCCATATGATGTGGAAACTATTTCTGTATTGAAGGATGCAGCTTCTTCTGCTATTTATGGTTCGCAGGCAGCTAATGGTGTTATCTATATTACTACAAAAAGAGGTAAGAAAGATGAACGCCCATCTGTACAATATAACGGCATGTATGGCTGGCAAACGCCCACCACACTGCCCCGCAACGTGGAAGCATGGCAATACATGACCCTGAAAAATGAAGCACTGGTGAACTCCGGTAAAACCCCGCAGTATACACCGGAAAATATTCAGTACTGGCATGACCGTGGTTCTGAACCCGCTATGCTCCATGAAATGCTGCGCAAATATACTCCCCAGCAAAACCATAGCTTAAGTTTAACCGGTGGTGGCAAAAGCAGCAGCTACCTGTTTTCCATGGGCTACCTGGACCAAGGCAATATGCTGCAGAATGAATATGTACCACAGGATTTTTACTACAAAAGATACAATGCCCGTTTAAACGTATCCGTTGACGTTAGTAAGTATGTAAAGGTAAATGCCAATGCCGCATATACCCGTTCCAACTACCGCACACAGGTGTCTGATATCGGTTTCCTGATTCGTGATGCGATGCGCGTTCCACGTACCAATGCCGTAAAAGACTCGCTGGGTAACTGGGTGGTGCCTAGTCTTACCAGCAACAGTGTGATCGCATTACTCGCCAACGGAGGTTTTAATTCCAGAACCATCGATAACCTGATGGGTGGGTTAGATGTGGTGATCACACCGGTGGATCACTTCAAGATTAACCTGAATGCTTCCGGTGTTTACAACATTGATAATAACGTACAGCGTATTAATAAATTTACGTACGCTCCTTATTATACCACGGCTACGCCACCTTTATATAATCAGTCGCAGCAGGATGAATATAAAGATCTGACGACAAACGTATATGCTACTGCCGAATATGAAAATACTTTTGGTAAGCATTATGTAAAAGGACAGGTGGGTGTGCGCAGTGATGCGGTAGATGAAGGCTACGGCTTCAGATCCACCCGGTATGGTACCACCAACCTGGATCCTAGCTGGGCGATCGGTGGCGGTTATATCCCCAAGCCGGATGGTACTTACGATTATAAGGATATAGGTACCTATAATGATTTGCGTAATCCAAATCTGTATGCGCTTAATTCCCTGTTTGGTCGCTTGAACTATGCGTATAATGATAAATACCTGGCGGAAATCACCTGGCGTTATGACGGCTCTTCCAAGCTGGCACCGGGTCATCGCTGGCAGTTTTTCCCGGCATTTTCACTGGGTTGGAGACTGACAGATGAAGCCTTTATGGAGGAGGTGAAAGACAGGATAGGCAATTTCAAACTGCGTTATTCCTGGGGGCAGGTGGGTAACTCCAACATAGGTGGATTCAACTACCTGTCGAGAGTATCCATCAACGGCGCTAACTATTCGTTTAATAATTCCATTGCACCCGGCAATACTTTTTCTACCTATAATGACCTGTTGAAGTGGGAAATCTCTACCATGAGCAACTATGGTGTGGATGCAGATTTTTTCCATGGTAAGTTAACCGCGTCCTTTGATTATTTTAGTAAGATGACCGATGGGATTTACCTGTTCCAGACGGTTCCCGGAACTGCCGGTACATCTGCTCCGCTGGAAAACGTAGGTAAGGTGAATAACAAAGGCTGGGAGCTGGCATTGTCGTATCGCGCCAACACCGGTGCTTTCCATCACACCTTTGGATTTAATCTCTCCGATAACCTGAACAAGGTGATTAAATTCGGACAGGAATCTGTTCGCGGATCGGATGTTAGCTTTATCATTAAAGAAGGATTCCCGATTTCATCTTACTACGGTTACAAATCGGATGGTTTGTATCAGAACCTGGACGATATAAAAAATGCACCTAAAGTACCATTTGCCTACAACCAGCAGGTAATGCCGGGAGATGTGAAGTACATAGACCGTAATAAGGATGGTGTGATCGATGAAAACGACCGCTATGTATTCGGTAATCCTTTCCCCCGTTATACTTTCGGCTTTACCTATAATGTAAGCTGGAAAAACTTTGACCTCACCATGTTCTGGCAGGGAGTGGGTAAAAGAACACAGTTCATGCGCGGCGACATCGTGGAAGCCTTCCATAACAACGAAGACCACGCGATGGTGCAGCACCTGGACCGCTGGACACCTACCAATCCGGGCGCGTCTTATCCACGTTTAACCATCGGATCTGCTGATGCCAACAACTTCGCCTATTCCGATTACTGGTTGTTTGATACCAAATACCTGCGTCTGAAAAATTTCCAGATAGGATATAACCTGCCTGCCTCCTTAATGAAAAGAGCCGGTATGCAGGGCGTACGGGTATATTTCACCAGTCAGAACCTGATAACGATTATGCCTAAACGATTCCGTGAGCTGGGGGTAGATCCTGAGTTTACGCAGTTCGATGATAAGCTGAACATGAATAATTACAACGCCATTGCCGGACGTAATTATCCGAATGCAGCCACCTTCGCTTTTGGTTTGGATGTAAAGTTTTGATGCCTAAACAATCATTGTTATGAAGAAATTAGTTTTATCAATATTAGTCGCCGCGGGATTGTTTGGCTGTCGTAAGCTGGACCAGCCCATTACGCGGGAGTTTACCGAAACGGCTTACTGGCGTGATTCACAGGATGCGCTGGATGCATTAACCGCTTGTTACGAGCATCTTTCAAAAGATGATTATTTCTTTGGAGATGAAGCCCTGAGTGACAATGCCTATAATAGTGGTGGTGGGTTATTGAATGTTACTGCGATTGCCAATGGTGGTTACGATGGCGCCAATGGCCGCGTAGTGGATACCTGGCCTTATTATTATACTACTATCCGCCGTTGCAATACCGTTACTGCGAACATAGACCGGGTGCCCAACATGGATGCCACGCTGAAACGCCGTATCATCGCAGAAGCGCGTTTTATCCGTGCCTATGCCTATTTTCAGCTGAGTGCCTGGTATGGTGATGTGCCTTTTTATACTGATCTGATTACGATAGATCAGTCACGTACCATTGGCCGCACCGATAAAAATACCGTTCAGCAATTTGTATTAACGGAGCTGGCGGATATTCAGAAAGACCTGCCTACCAATCTGCAGCAGTCGCAGAATGACCGTGGTCGTATTACCCGCGGCGCAGCAGTTGCGCTGAGTGCCCGTGTACACCTGTTCCGCAGCGAATGGCAGGCGGTTGTAACAGATTGCGAACAACTGATTACTAAAACCGATAACGGCACTTATTCCCTGTTTGTTAATTACAGCAACCTGTTTACTGTAGCCAATGAATACAACAGTGAGGTAATCCTGGACCTGGAATATGGTGGCGCCAGAACATACGACAAGCAACGTCAGTTTATGCCGCAAACTATTGCCGCCCTGAGAAGTGTGCTGGTACCTACACAGGACCTGGTAAATGATTACATCATGACCAACGGTAAAGCTATTGGCGAGGCGGGCTCCGGGTATGATGAGAACAATCCTTACATCAACAGGGATCCACGTTTTGAAGTAACCATTTTGCATGATGGTTCCAAGGTAACAGACTTCAGCGGTGTGGTGCAAACGATTCTCACCAAGCCAGGGTCAACACCTGCTACCAACACCGTAGATGACCAGGGAGCTTCACCTACCGGTTATTACTTCTATAAATACTACGACCGGGCGGCCACCAACTATGCCTCCGGATTAAACCTGGTGCTGATCCGCTACGCCGATGTATTGCTGATGTATGCAGAAGCAAAAAATGAACTGGGACAGATGAATGCCGCTATATGGAATCAGACCATTCAGCCTTTGCGTACCCGAGCCGGGTTTACAGATGCCGGTGCGCTGCAGTTTAACGGGGCGTGGAGCCAGGCACAACTACAAACCGTGATTCGCCGTGAAAGACGTGCTGAGCTTGCGTTTGAAGGGTTACGTATATGGGATATACGCCGTTGGAAAACATCCGACGTAGTCATGAACAGACCGGTAAGAGGTATCAAAGTAACCTCCGGTGCATTCAATAAAGATCCCAACGGATATATTATCGTAGAAAACAGGCTGTTTACCAATCCTAAACATTACCTGTGGCCTATACCTACCATTGAACGCGATCAGAATAAAAATCTTTCACAAAACCAAGATTGGTAATCCTTCCACCTAAAACTGTAATAACATGCAAAAATATTTAATCATCGTACTGAGTGTTATATTGTTTAGTTGCAAAAAAGACTACACACTCAATACCAATATGCAGCCGGTAGCGAAACTTACCGCACCACTGGATAATAAATACATCAAGCTGCAACCTGCCACCAGTGCTACACTGAGCTTTGAATGGGATCAGGCCCGTGCAGAAGATGGTTCACTGGTGATCTATGAAGTAGCTTTTGATAAAGAGAATGGGGACTTTTCCAATCCTGTTGCCAAATTTGCTTCCGATGGTGGTGGCGTACAGAACAAACTTACCTTATCTCACAAAGACCTTAACAGCATTGCCGGTAAAGCAGGCATTGCGTCTCTGGCTACGGGTAAACTGAAATGGACGGTGCTGGCATCTAAAGGATATAATATCCAGAAAGCGGCAGAAACGAAACTCATAGAAGTAGAAAGACCTAACGGTTTTGCTGAAATTCCCACAGATGTATTCCTGACAGGCGAAGCTACGGAAGCAGGCGCTGATTTGTCGAAAGCGCTGAAGATGAAATCCACCGCACCGGGGGTATATGAAATTTATACCTCTCTCAAAAATGGTAAATATCATTTTACCAACAGAAATACAGGCGCACCTACTACTTACTCTATCCTGGGTACTGCTGTAAAAGAAGGGGGAGAAGGAACGCAGACAGCCGGTACCAAAGTATACCGTTTACGCCTGGACTTCAACAATGCCGCGGCTTCGGTAACAGAAGTCACCACCATAGGGCTCTGGTTTGCACCGCTGAACAAGTTTTTATTTGAAATCAGTTATGCCGGTAATGGTACCTGGAGTATCAAGAACCAGTTGATCACTTTCAAACAGGAATCATGGGGTCGTGATGAGCGTTATAAATTCCGTTTAGCCGTTAAAGATAGTGATGGCAATGCAGGTGAAGAATGGTTTGGCAGCGCCAACAGCGATAACAACCGTCCTACCGCCGCCACGCCGCTGAGCTTCTGGGAATTGCGGCCAATTGCGGGTAATGACCAGTGGGGTTATTGCTACAAGTTTGCCACCGAAGCAGATACCAAGAACTGCGATATCAATGTATACTTCACCACTGACAAGAATTACACGCACGAAATAATCGTCAAATAATTATAGCTATGAAGATAGTACGGTATTCTATATTAATGCTCACCCTGGCCTTCACTGCCTGTTTGAAAGAACCGGTAGATGATGGCCCGGGTCCGGGCGCCGGCAAAGCACGTTATGCGTATAACTGGCCGCAGATCGCAGATTCGTCTACACAAGGGTTGATCAGTAACTTCTGGAACCAGGAAAAATACTTTAATCAGAACAGTACCGGCGGTACCACCTTTAATTACTGGCCTAATGCGCACGCATTGGACGTACTCACGGATGCGTATATACGTAAAAATGATCCTGCCATTAAATCCCGTATGGATGATTTGCTGGCAGGCATGAAAGTGAAGAATGGCGGTACTTACATCAACCACTTTTATGATGACATGGAGTGGATGAACCTGGCCTGCCTGCGTGCTTTTGAAGCCACGGGTGATACACGTTACAAAGAGGTAGCCGTGATCCTGTGGAATGATATCAAAGGCGGGTGGGATGATGTTTGGGGCGGTGGTATTCACTGGAATAAAGACAAATCCAAGAATTATAAAAATACACCGGCGAATGCACCGGCCTGTATTATTGCCTGCAGAATGTACGGAATTACCCAGAACGCCGACGATATTGCCTGGGCAAAGAAAATATACGACTGGCAGAAAAGTGTGCTGGTAGATCCTGTGAGCGGTCTTGTTTGGGATGGTATTAACCAGGATGGCAGTGGACAGGTAACCAAGAACTGGAACTTCACTTATAACCAGGGCGTTTTCATTGGTGCTGGTGTGGAGTTGTACAAACTCACCGGTCAGGCCAGCTACCTCAACGATGCGCTGAAAACAGCCAACAATACGCTGGGTGGCGGTTTTACCAATGCCAATATCCTGAAGGATGAAGGCGCCGGTGACGGCGGTTTGTTCAAGGGTGTACTGGTACGCTACCTGATGTTATTGATTACAGATGGAAGCATCAGCAGTACGGATGTTACCAAGTATGCCAATTTCCTGCAGTTGAATGCAGAAACGTTGTGGCTGAAAGGCACCACCCGTCCGCAGGTATTATTTAATAAAGACTGGAGCACCCTTGCGGCCAGCAGCGATCTGACGACACAGCTGAGTGGTGCGATGCTGATAGAAGCTGCTGCCAGGCTCAAAAGTATGGGATTGATCAAGTAACGAAAATTACAGTGATGGGGAGCAAAAAAACGACTGTTACCTTATGGTGTTTGCTTGTTGCCGGTGGGCTATGTGCTCAGAGCAACAGGCAGCGGGCGGCAGTATTGCAAAAGGCAGTGGATCAGTATCTGTATGAGCGCAAGACCGGTTTATATATTCAAACCAGCGACCGTACCAAAAATCATAATCTGCATGCGGACCTGTGGGGCCTTTGCGGGCTGATACAGGCGGCTAATGAAATGGAGAAATTAAATCCGGGTAAATCGTATATGTTACCAGTGGTAGCGGCTATTAATCAGTATTATGATCCGATTCCGCCCGCACCTGGTTATGCATCGTATGTGGTGAAAGAAAGGAGGGAAGACCGTTATTACGATGACAACCAATGGATCGGCATTGCTTACCTGGACGCCTATACGAGAACGGGTAAGAAATGGTACCTGGAGAAAGGGGCGGAGATCTACCAGTTTATGATGACGGGTTATGATACAGTAAGTGGTGGTGGTTTGTACTGGAAGGAGGGGGACAAGACCACAAAAAATGCCTGTTCCAATGGTCCGGGTATATTATTGGCGCTGCAATTATATGATGCCACGCATAAAAAAACCTATCTCGATACGGCGAAGCTGTTGTATAGCTGGGTAAATAAATACCTACGTTGTGGGGATGGTGTGTACTGGGATGCCCTGAAACCAGAGGAGAACAACCGGATTGACTCCGCCGTTTATACTTATAATACCGGTACGATGCTGGAAGCCAATGTAAAGCTGTATCACATCACTAAAAATGTACAGTATTTAAGGGAGGCGCAGCATATTGCAGCAGGAGGTTATCAGCGGTTTTTCAGGAAGGGGCGTTTTCATTCTTCTTACTGGTTTAATGCGGTGCTGCTGAGAGGCTACGAGGCATTGTATAAAGCCGATAGTAACAAAAAGTATATTAACGCTATGCAGGAATACGCAGATAAGGTGTGGTGGAATGATCGCGACAGCAGCACCAATATGCTGGGCAACCGTCCGGAAAAGGAGCTGCTGGGACAGGCGGGGATGATAGAGATCTACGCAAGACTGGCTGGTATTTAATATTTAGCGCTACACGCTACAAAATAAGCCCGCAGCGTTCTCGCTACGGGCTTTTGTTTTGTGTATGAAGCATGCGTTTATGAGAATCTTGTTACCAGTGCCATGCCCTGGTAGGTATTCAGTGTATTTTCATCCATGAATACTACTTTGCCGCCTTTCTGCAGCACACTGTCGATGATGATCAGCGAAACATCTTCAGCGCCTGGCTGATCTGATTCCGTAATGGCGCCGTCTTCGATGGTGCCATTACGGAAATAGGTTTTTTCCAGGTAAAGTGTGTCTGCTGCGCCGGCTTCTGCGGCCCGGTAAATATCTCCCAGGTCTACCAGCAGGCGTTGTTTGGATTGTGCTTCACCTATAGCAGACAGGGCTGCGGTTTGTTTGTCGGCCATATGTTGCTGCACCAGCGGGAAGGTCACCTTTAGGATTTCGTGGCTGCTGGTGTCGTCGTAGCTGCCGGCGGCGGTAGCCATCACGATTTTTTTGATATCCATTTGCTCCTGGTAGTAAGCAATACTTTTGGTGTCGCCTAAGAGTACCACGGGGAGCGGATTTGCGTGGTAGTATTTTTTGAATTGTTTATCGGCCACATTGAAATATTCTTTCAGCAGGTCATCTATAATAGCGTCCTGTTGCAATTTCATGGGGTCTTTGGTGTAATATTCGTTGGAGAAGGGGAAGTCGTCATTATGGATTTCCCTTACCAGGGTATCGTTATAAGCCTCCAGCAGCCTGATTTTCTGGCGTGCGATGGTGAGGATATAGTAATGTTCCTGTTGTTGTAACGCTTTGAGCAGCGGTCGTACTTCAAAGCGGTCGCTGATCACTACACGGTCCGTTGCCGGAACGGGGAGTTTCACCACCTGTATGCTGTCGTGGTTTGCAAAAATGGTGAGGCTATCCAGGTTATAGTCGTGATTGATGTCCAGTTCAGCGGCCTTGATTTTATCCAGTACAGGCCATACTTCCCTTTTGTCGAACGTATCGTATAACCTGGTTTCCGCTTCTGCTACCAGTTTTTTCAGGTTGATAGGGTCCTGTTTATTGTCGGGATGAGTTCTGTGAGTAGAGAGTAGTATGGTGACTGCCGGTGCTCCGTGGTATTGACTCAGTGTCATTAATGCTTGTTCCATAATTTCCGTTTTTATTGCTTAACAAACAGTTGAATACAATGTTTAACTGTTTGGTAAAGGTAGTATGCAAGCATTGCGCCATTCATGATAAGTATCACCCGTTCGGCTGATTTTCATCAGTTCACGTTATTATTTTGCTATAATATTACATAATTCCTTAATTTTATGATATTTATTATTAATTTATCACCGGGAACAGCTATTCCTGTTCCCCTGTAAAAAGAGTAGACGAAACCTATCCTATCCCTATGAGGCTGATGATATTGCTGTTTTTTGCTTTTGTGCACATGTCTGTTTATGGACAGACGGCAGTGCCGGCGGCTAAAAAAGGCAATCGGGCAACAGAGTTTCAGATGAAGGAGGGGAGCTATCTGAGTTTTGCGCAGGTGAATTTAAGTCTGGGTGAAATTGGTTTCCGGGTAGAAGTCGCCTCTGAGCATAAAAAAAGTAATGCGCGTATTGAATTCCGCATCGACAAGCCCAAAGGGAAAATTATCGGGACGCTGGAAATACCCTATACCGGTGATAGTACCTACGCATTGAAATTAACGGGTAACCTGCGACACGCAGAAGGCGTGCACGATTTATACCTCGTAGCAAAAGGCGCCATGCCATTTAGCATCACATCTTTTGGCTTCATCTACAATTATTAATATAGCCATTTACGTTAGTTTGAGAATTTTTTTGGTGGAATGAAATAGGTGTGTATATTTGCAACCCCTGACACGATATCAGTTGCCCAGATGGCGAAATTGGTAGACGCACTGTGTTCAGGTCGCAGCGCTCGCAAGGGTGTGCTGGTTCGAATCCAGTTCTGGGCACGAGATTTACGAAACCCGCTTTTAGAGCGGGTTTCGTCGTTTTACAATTTTATACAAGATTCGACACCAGATGCTAAAATCCCTGCTGGTTATTATTCTACAGGTTCGATTACCAGTTGCCGTTCTGTATCCCCCAAGCCAATGTTTTATACTTTTGACTTACCTATGTTAGAATGGCTTTGCCTCGGTGTTACGTTTGCGGATTTCTTCATCGGTTTTTAGTACAAAATTTTCTTTTACATTTTGTTCGGCTGTGAGCTGGATTTGTTCGATGAAGGGTCGGAGGTTCCTTTCGTATTCCTCAAATCCGAACGCGTGGTTGCCACTATGTTTTTGCAAGGCATCTGCTATAGCGGCGGCGCCCAGCATAGATAAGGATGCGCCTTGTCCGGCAGCAGGTGACGCACAATAGGCCGCATCACCGATCAGTGCGACCCGGCCTTTCGTCCACGATGGCATTTTGATCTGGCAGAATTTATCAAAATAAAAGTTTCCTGAACGTTTTACTTCTTCCAGCAGTTCAGCTGTTCGCCAACCTTGCCCGGCGAATTGATCGAGTATGATTTGCTGCTGTTGGGTAATATTGCGGTAATCGTAAGGGATTTCTTTTTCAGAAACGAAGTTAAAAATAATGTCGGTCTTACCATTGTAAGCGTTAAGCATAACTGATTTATAAGGAACGCTATACATTTGCATCATCTTTTTGGGAATGAGTAATGTATTAACAATGCTAATGGAAAAATAGGCGCCCAGGAAATGCGAGTAATCAGCTTCGGGGCCGAACCAGAGCTTTCTGATACCGGAATGCGAACCATCGCAACCCAATACCAGACCGAAGGTACGTGGGGGGATACCTTGTTTGAATGTAACGGCCATCTCATTATTCTTTTCCTCGAGTGCGCTAACACTGTTGTTAAAAATAAACTCCACTTTATTTTTCAAGTCACCGAATAAAACCTCCACAAATTTATCACGTTCGATCTCAATATCATCGTCCCGGACTTCCTGCCCGTCGTTGATGATAATGGACCCCTCTGTCACATCATTCACATTCTTATATTCTATTTTGTCGACGCCCAAACGGTGTGATTTGAGCTGCTCGTACAGACCCATTCGTTTGGCAATATTTACAGTAGGTCCAACCAGGTCAACAGCTCCGCCCACAGTCCGTGGCGTTCCTGCAATTTCGACGACGGTCACTTGATAACCTATATGATTCAGCCACCAGGCGGTAGACAGGCCTGCGATACTTGCGCCGGAAACGAGTACTTTTTTATTTTCTCTGACTTTCATGCTGTTAGGATTTGAGCACAAAGATCAGAACCAGGACGTCAGGAGGATAGAACAATTGCGACAAAATCACCGTTGAAGATTTTCTTTCGCAATTTGACCTGTCTGGCAAAGGCCGCAACTGTCATACCACTATAACGTTTAAACTCCCGGTTCAGGTGGGACTGATCAGCATAAGCAAGTTCATTCGCCAAACTGGCGATATTTACATCGGGGGTAAGCCATAAACGGTCGCGCACCTGCTCAAAACGCATTAGACCCGATACGTTCTTCACCGTATGGCCTGATGAAGCCTTAAATTTCCGCTCTAATGTTCGTACAGTGGCATGCGCCGCTGCCGCTACTGAACTTACCGGTAAGGTGCCATTCGCTTCCAGCATCGCCTTACCTGCTTTTGTAAGCGTTGCGGAGGGCGTCAGTTCAGATCGTACATCCATAAACCATTTAAGTACCAGCGCAAATGCCTCATCGACTTTCCCGGCGTTGATCAAATCATTCAAACTAGTTTGCAGTAAGGCAATTGGATGTGCTAACCCGCGAACACCGCCACCGTCAACAGAAGACAGTTTAAGCAAATCGTAAATCGCCCAGGGAAAGCACCTAACTCCAATGATGCGTAAACGATCTTTTGCATAGAAATGAGTCGGCTGTCCCAACAAGCCGACAATAAATGGTGATGGCAACAACACGGAATTCCCTTCCTGCAGCATACTGCAGCCGCTTCCGAAATAGAAGATAATTTCAGCATGGCCATCTGGTAGTACCTCAAAAGCAGACGGCAGCGCGCCGAAATCTTTTTCAAGATACCAAAAGCCCTGTATCATATTCCTGAGTTCTTCAGGTGCGTCAAGTTCTTTATGCTGCATAGTTAAAGGTAAGACGATATAAATCGATTTATATTTTATCCTAAGAATATACTTAAAGAGCGACGCTGCAAATAACGATGGATAGTTATGCAGATATTTAGAAGGAATTTTATCTTCGTTGTCTCTAAATACTTTTGTAAGATATAGTGTATTAAGCCCCCCATCATTATAGTCAGCATTACCTTTTCATTATGTAGGCTCCGTCGAGCCTATGCTTAGCACCCGCTATGTACCTATAGTAACAGCGCAGTAGAGGTGGACTTGATGCGGGGATGACGTCCGGATGTATAACCGGGATGAAATTGAATCAGAAGAAGGATGGAGGTGAGAACAGGCCATAGGAGGGCTGCTTCAGTGCCAGGCTGTAGCTGTGGAAAGAAATATACGATTGAAAGGAAGTAGGCATAAAGGGTTTATTTATCAAAATATCTCCGGGGGCAAGATGGCTTTATTCCAGTTGAATGATGGATGGATATGCGTGAGTATAGGCAAGGTCGGGAAGCAATATTTTCCGCTTTGGATACCTACGCTTATGAGCAGATTTGGGTACTTGTGGTGCTGCCACCGCAATAATATCGGCGGCCATGTATTGTCTGCCGTTCGATGGGCGGTCTTTGTGCATTGCTCTTACCTGGAAAACCACTACCAGTGAACCCTCCCCGGGTACATCCAGCGAAACATTTGTTTCCTGGAAAGTGGTATCCGGATCTATCATTAGTGTAACCGTTTCGCTACCCGCTACCTGACGGGATACAAAATCAATACGCGTTGCGATCACTTTTACTTCCAGTGCAGCAATGCCTTTACACCCGGGGATGGTTTGTGCGGGAATATTTAATATTCCATTGCTGAAAAGTCGGGGAGCCACCGGAAAAAAACGATCTACTCCGGTATGCTGATTGAAGCGGAAGCCTGTGATGGCCTCGTGATGATCGCCGGCAGCAATGAGTACCCTGTTCAGTCGATTGATGTGGGCGCCGTCACAGGCGATATCCAGGTGGGGGTAGAAAGCATGCCGGATAAAAGCACCTTTCCTGCTGGCGATGCCAAAGCGCCGGGATGCGCGGCGGGTAGCAGCCGTTTGCTGCACGCTTTGAGGCATGGAGCGCAGGAAGTAGTTACCATTGCGCTTATACCCAATGAGAGGGCCGAGTTTTCCCGTAAAGGGAATAATAGACATTTGTTTTGCCATGGGAGATTATTTTGATTACTATAAATATAACGTAATTCGGGGAACCTGTTTTCGGGGCAGATTGAAGATTAGCTAAAGGAGTGTATGGAGCATTGTATAATATTAAAAGATAGTGCAGTAGGTATTTGAGAATGACAAATGCGAGTGTATGGGCATTTAGAGAATATTGAAAAAAGATCATCTCCAGGTTGAAAATTTGATCTGTAATATCGCACGCCCTTACCATACATGAAAAAGTAAGAAGCGATTAATATTTTATCCATTATTTAGATTAAATTACAAATACAAAATAACCAAAATCAAAATTGTTATCACCCCAATATTAAGCTTGTATGACAGTTAAAGAGCTGAAAGAGTATAAAGGGGATCGTACTGCCGATCTAAATCGCGACTTGTCGGAGTTTGAGAAAAATTTTATTCTAATTACAGGAGGTATACTTGCTTTCTCTATTACATTTATTAAGGATATTGTTAAACTTGATGAAGCAATTTTAATTGCAACACTTTTTATCGGTTGGGCTTTAACTGCGATAGCAATGGGGATCATGATGTTCACATGGCAATACTCTTCAAACGCTAGTCACAAACTATGGATAATAGCAGATGATTTTATTAATAGACATTCATTATTTGACGATAAAACACAACTGTCGGCTATTCAGATAGGTGAATTAAAAACGAAACTTAATAGCTATTATCTTCCAGTAAAAAGGAAACTTAGTGGGCTTAGGAACGGGGCTATAATTATTTTTCTTTTGGGGCTGCTATCACTTTCTATTTTTATCGGTTACAATCTAACGAAAGATAATAAAGCGAAGGTCCCCCCAAAAAGCAGTAAATACTATATCGTAATAGAAAAAGATTCGATAAAAGTTAATTTAGGAGATAGCATAATCCTGACAAATCATAAATAGTATGGCACTACCCAAAAAGAAAGCCGCTGCAAAGAAAGCTGCTCCCAAAAAGAAAGCCGCTGCAAAGAAAGCTGCTGCAAAGAAAGCTGCCCCCAAAAAGAAAGCTGCTGCAAAAAAAGCTGCCCCAAGAAAGAAAGCCGCTGCAAAGAAGGCGGCTCCAAGAAAGAAAGCTGCTGCAAAAAAAGCTGCCCCTAGAAAGAAAGCTGCTGCAAAGAAGGCTGCTCCCAAGAAAAAAGCCGCTGCAAAGAAAGCCGCCCCCAAAAAATCTTCGGGATCTGGAAGCCGGTTTCCTGATCCAGGAGGGTCAAAGTTTTGATCTTAACAAATTGATTTAATATTCTTATATCATTAGCGGTTATCAGAACAAAGCACATTCGCATCCCACCATCCTATTGCCCCACCGCCTTATTAAGCGCAACAATCGCTGCTTTGAAATGTTGTCTTGTAATCACGAACTGGAAATTGACTTTTCTCAACGCTATCCCAACGCTTAAAATATTAATCTCAGCCTGGGCCAGTGCGGCAGTAGCTTTGGCCAATAATCCCGGCTGATCCATGTTTGAGCCAAGCAGGCAAACCATTGCCACAGGTTCTACCGTCACATGTTCATATTTTGCTTTCAGGTCCTTTAGTAACTTCTGATTCAAATCACTTTCCCAGATGACGATGCTGATGCTGTTGGCACTGGTAGCCTTAAAGGTATAGCTGATACTATAACGGGCAAATACCTGCATGATATCGAGATCACTTCCCACGGCGCCTACCATTAGTGGGTCATAGATGTCGATGAGTAGTTGTTGGTCTGAACCGGTGATCACCTCCACGCGCTTATGTTCAGAAACATAATTTTTAGTGATCAGCGTACCTGGATGCTCGGGTTCAAAGGTATTTTTGATACGAAGATTGATAAGGGCTATCTCCAGCGGTTTGGCCGCTTTAGGATGAATAGCTTCCATGCCAACATCGGCCAGCTGGTCGGCAATGTCATAGTTGGTATACCCAACTGGTTGTACGTTTTCTATGCCTACCAATGCCGGGTCGGCGGTTGACAGATGGTATTCTTTGTGGATGATAGCTTCTTCCGGCCGGAGCAGTTGCGCTATTCGGCTGAAGGTTACCTCAGAATAGCCGCGGTCAAATTCTCTCATGATCCCTTCAGTTCCCTTTACATACCCTGTTGCAATACAGAGGCAGGTTTTAAGATCGATGGTCGCAAATTCTTCCCTGATGCGTTCATCAATAGTGAAGGAACGTCCATCACCCAGGCCGCTTAGGTCTGCCAGCGCTACGTTAAGGGCTTTGTTCTGCAGGATGTTGGCCAGCACAAAGGCGGAGTGGCTTTCACCTACGGAGGCGAGAATCTCCCGGACAGCCAGCAGAATGCCCTCATTGAGGTATCCGGAGGCCAGCATGGTGTTGGCGCTATCGAGATAGGTCAACACCCGGTTAATAATGCCATCAGTTACTTCGTCGGCATGCACTATATTCAGCCCAAGTGGCCCGTAATGGGCATTCAGCTGTTTAAGGTGAAGTCTGACAGCTTCAAGTGCTTTATGGTAATCATTTCCTGTTGCGAATTGATGATAGGCCCCGGGCGCTTTTGTCTTTTTATTTTCCAGCAGCAGGTTGGTGACGCCGGAAAAAGCAGAAACAATAAAGACACGATTATATAGCCCATCGCCGGTACGGCCGTAATAAATGATATTGTCGATTACATCTTTCAGGGCGGTCATTGACGTGCCCCCGATTTTTTCCACAGTTAACATACTGCGAAACTATATAATTTATTAATGAAATGAAAGCGGGGAGCCGCCAAAATAATTTTAACGCAGAAGGCATCTTAGAACTTACCATTCGTATTCTTTCTGTCTTCTACCGGTGGGATGGTTTCAAATACGTCCCAGTGTTCTACTATCTTGTTCTCTTCCACCCTATATAGATCATAGACCGCAGTATGCCTTCCCTGCCAATATGCTTCGCTTAATGCCAGTACAAAGTTTCCTTCTCCCAACACGAGATGTAACTGTTTATATTCCAGGGGTTGTCCATTGGCTTTCCATTCCTGCATGGCTGTCACATAAGCAGCTACACCATCGCCCAGGTGCGGATGATGCTGTATGAGCAGGTCATTATTGAAATAGGTATGTATTTCTTTCCAGTTTTGTGGTATCAGGATATCTTCTGTGAACCTTGTTATGATTTCTTTATTGGCGGCCGTTTTATGATGATCTGTTGCCTTTGTTTTACCATCTGTCATGGTACGGCCCGAGAGATTTCTTTCTTTGGGTGTGGGTTGGAGATTATCCCAATGTTCAACACTAATACCTTCTTCAAAGCGGTGTATGTCGAATGCGACGGTAGGTCCGAACAGGTGATAGTCTACGTGTACGAAGCCATAGTCTCCATCCTGAAATGCACGTACTACATTGGTATATATTTTTTCATGTGGCATCAGCGCGTGTAAATCCAGGATGGCCTGTCTGCCGGTGGCTACATTCGGATTGTGCTGTTTGTACCTGGTAGGGTGTAGCAGGCCCGTTTCCAGCAATGTGTTTGTTTCTATGCTATTCTGGATGGCTGCTGCTTTTTCGCTGTTTGATAAATTGTTCATTATAGTCGTTTTATATTTACGGAAGCAAAATTCCTGATAAGCCGGGACGCAAACAATACCAGTGAAAATTATCAGATAGGGGAAAATTATCGCTATGGCGAATTAATAGCGTAAGGCGTATTTTTGCAATAATAAGTATCAACAAGATGTATCAGAAGAAAACAACAAATGACCTGATTGCCTGTGGTATGGGCATTACGATGGAGGTGATCGGCGGAAAGTGGAAACCCTGCCTGATACTTTCTATTAACAGGGGACTTAAAAGGCCGAGTGAACTGCACAAAGCACATCCTCATGCATCCCCACGGGTGCTTAGCCAGCAACTATCGGAGCTGGAAGACTATGGGATCGTTAAAAAGTATGTATATCCGGAATTACCTCCCAAAGTTGAATATACGTTGACCGCTTATGGAGAGAGCCTGCTGCCTATATTATTTGCCATGGAAGCATGGGGAGAGAATTTTGAAAATGTATTTCAGCCTATGCACTTAAGCAGGCAGCACAAGCTCAATAAAGTGCTGTGAGCGCAAGGCTGGTATCTTTCACAGAGGCCGCCTTTTATTTTTTTTAATACATTTTCATACAATTTGCTGAGATCTGAACACTTTTACGCTGGCGTTCCGATGGACCTTTGAGTTCATCAAAATATTTTAAATGAAAATTGTACTTACCGGCTCTCTCGGGAATATCAGTAAACCGCTCACTGAAATGCTGGTGAAGGAAGGACACCAGGTCACCCTCATCAGTACCGATCCCAATAAGCAGGCCCAGATACAGGCAATGGGTGCTCAACCCGCTATTGGCAGCATTCAGGACCTGCCTTTCCTCGTTAAAACCTTTACAGGCGCAGATGTTGTTTATTGTATGAATCCACTGGATTTCACCGCACGGAATCTGGACGCATGGGCTGAGAATATGGATAATTATATTCAGGCTATCAGGGAAACCGGGATAAAGCGTGTAATCGTGCTCACGGGCTGGGTAGCGCACCTGCTGAAAGCTATCCAACCAGAGAAAAAGTTTGAGATACTTGAGGACGTGTCTATTACCTTTGTGCGACCAGGACCTTTTTACAGTAATTTCTATCACCTGAAGGATATGATCCGCCAGCAGGGCATGATTACATCCAATTATGGGGGAGAAGATATGGTGGCTTTTGTGGCTCCGGAGGACATTGCGGCTGCCATCGCGGAAAATATCAATGCTCCGGCAGTTGCCGGATTGAATGTGATGTATGTGGCCAGCGAGGAACTTACCTGCACGCAGGCTGCACAAATCATAGGAGAGGCCATTGGTATACAAGACCTCCAATGGATAGTACTTCCCGGAGAACAGGTGAAACAAGGGCTCGAAGCTGGCGGCGTATCGCCTGAGGTGGCGGAACTATTGGTGGAAATGCAGGAAAATATGCATAATGGGAAAGCGCAGAATGATTACTACCTTAACATACCAGTACCAGGAAAAAGAAAACTACGGGATTTTGCCAGGGAGTATGCTGCCTGGTACCATCAAAACTAAATATTATGGCCGGAAACCTGCCCCTGAAAATAAAAAGCATCCATGAGCTATCGCAACTGAGAGGCTTGCCTGATACAAAGCACCCGCTGATGAGTGTACTCAATATCGGGGAGTTAAAAAAGCAGTCTAAGAATATTGATATAGTGGTGGCTGCTGATTTTTATTTTATAGGTATGAGCAAGGCCATTCAGGCTTGTTTGACAATGAAGTATGGGCAGCAGGAGTATGATTTTGATAAAGGTGTGATGAACTTCATAGCACCGGGGCGGGTATTTAGTTTTAATGCTGATCAGGTGGAGGAATTGAGTCAGTCCGGATGGTTGCTATTGCTCCATCCGGACTATCTCTGGAACCATCCCCTTGCATTGAAGATAAGGCAATACGAATTCTTTGATTATGCGGTAAATGAAGCCCTGTTCCTGTCTGCTCAGGAGGAGCAGACTATCAGCGGGTTGTTTAAGAACATAGAACAGGAGTATAGTACCAATATAGATAAATTCAGCCAGGGGATTATTATTCCACTCATCGAATCGCTACTGGGATATGCAGAACGCTTCTACCAGCGGCAGTTCATTACCCGTAAAATCACCCACCATGGTATCGTGAGCGAGCTGGAAGCATTGCTGGAAAAAGCTTTTACCCAGGAAACACTGGAAGATAAGGGGATACCTACGGTGAAAGATATCTCCAGTCAGCTTAATATTTCACCTAATTATCTGAGCGGTCTGCTCAAAACGCTTACAGGTAATAGCACCCAACAGCATATACAGGAGAAGATCATAGAGAAGGCGAAGGAAAGACTGAGTATGACAGATTTGTCCGTAAATGAAATAGCTTTTGAACTGGGGTTTGAATATCCACAGTCTTTCTCGAAACTGTTCAAGACAAAGACGAATATTTCACCACTGGAGTTTAGAAAGTCCAGCAGGTTTTAATCAAGAAGATGTAGGCGTGGTTATTCGTCAGCTATCGTTGCCATTCTTTATTAAACTTTTCTACCTCGGCTGCTGAAGGAGCGGCAACTGCCATCACCTGTCCATTCCCAGTCTTTGATATATAAAACTTTAATGGGTTGAATTGTTTTGAGCTTTCCAGAATGGCTTCATAATATACGTCACCATTTTTTACGCTTCGGTCCAGTTTAAAGAAGGACGCGTATGGCGCCAAACCAAGCCTGTACACGTTACCGGTGTCCACCGATATCGTACTTGCTGCAGTTACAAGAGCATAGGAATTGTTGGTAATAGCAGTATCAGGTTCAGGTAAATTGGATGCAGTCACAGCACTGTTTTTTTGACAGGCAACAATAGGCGGGAAAATCAGGTAGCAAACAAAATTTATATTCATAAATGAATTTACAAATTTTATTTATACTTAGCTACTCATTTGCAACCCGATATTCCAGAAATATTTCTTTGTAAAGTTTATTAAGTTAAATGAATAATTAAATATAGCTATGCCACCACTTTTTCTCCCTTTGTTTAAGGCGCATAAACCAACGGCAGGGGATATAGAGTATAGCCACTACCATTATCCAGACAAGATAAACTACAGGAAGATTGAATCCCCACCCGGAAGGCGGTTCGCCCCGGAAAGGATAATAAAGCATGGTTTCAATAGAGAAACCAGCCAGAAATGTAATCAGTAGCTGAGTAGTATGCATTAAATAGATGTGCAGTACGTAAAAGAACATCGGAACTTTTCCATACACACTTAATATATCCGTCAGCCAATTTTGTTTATACTCAAGAAGCGCCAGGGCAATAATGGCTACTCCCAATGTCATCAGGATATATAATAACGATGGGGGATATTTTAGGAGGTAGAAATATCAAACCGGATAATAGGATCATGCTCCAGCCAATGGCCCAGATGACTTGTAAAAATATCAGGTGAAATCCCGGATCAAACTGCCAGCCAAAGTTAAGAATGGTCAGCTCCATAAAGATGAGCCATATACCTCTTTTAAGCAGAATTAAAGAAGCCTCCTTGTGGCTCTTTTTTGACAGCGATAAAAATGCACTGGTCCCTGACAGGAATAGAAAAGTTGGCGCACAAAAATGGGTAATCCAACGCGTCATAAAGAGCAGGACAGATGTTTTATCCAGGTCTAAAGGATCGTACTTAATTAAACTAAAGTAGTCACGGGCATGATCAAGCACCATAATGATCATTACGATTCCCCGAAGCGTATCTATGGAATTAATTCTTTGGTCAGTTTTGGTTGAAATTGCTTCCATTTTTTTATTATAATATTCTTGTATAGAATTATCGCATGACGAGACCAGGAACGGCTTGTTTCATAAATTATAACAACGTGAATACATTTTCAATGATCTGATGAGCGTACCTGCTGGAAACATGTTGTATAAAATCAGGGAAATCGATAGAGGAGTTTTCATTACACTCATCTGAAATGATCCGGATAACCGCAAAGGGTACGTCATACTCATAACAAACCTGGGCTACAGCCGCACCTTCCATTTCTACACAAAGGGTTTCCGGAAGAGCACTATACAGTTGTTCCTTATCTTGCTGACTGGCGAAAAACTGATCGCCACTGGCTATCACCCCGGTATATAAGCGCGGGTTATCCAGCACAAAACGCGCTATTTCAACGGGCGCAATAAATGATCCGATACCTTTTTTTAACATACCCTCTACCGCTTGTTGTGCAATAGCCAGGTGCTGCTGATCTGTTTCAAAGTAGCTCATTCCCAACAGCGGAATTTCATATTGTGGCATTAAAGGACGTGCATCCATATCGTGCTGAATCAATCGATCGGCTACTACAATATCTCCAATTTTTAACTTCGCATCGATGGCTCCTGAAACACCAATGAACAGGAGATCCGTGATGTTAAATTTAGTAATCAGACTGGTGACAGTGGTTGCTGCCGCGACCTTTCCCCACCTGGAGAAAACCAAAACAGTTTTTATTCCATTAATAGTTCCCGCATAGTATGTTCTTCTGCCAAAGGAAAACTCTTCTATACCAGACATCAGTTCCAATACGCTGTTGATTTCTTCATGCATGGCCCCCATAATGCCAATTACCTTTTCATTCATAAGAGTAAGCTTGTTTTGTATAACCAGTTGGTAGGGATGTTTAAGATATAAGTAGGCGACAAAAATAGACCAAAAGGGCGAAGTTCAAAATTTATTTAATTAGTCGCGACCACCTGCTGCAATGATCCGTTGAATCGCACATTTTGTACATCGGATATTTTACGTATGGCCATAAATAATTTAATCCCTGTTCTGGTGGGAAGCAGGGATTAAGTTATGTTACAGTAAAGATCAGGCTAATTTCTTACTTACTAAAAGTAGCATACACAATACGGCGGCAACTGCATTGATGATACTAAACCAATCCCCCCATCTGCTGTAAAGGGTCATATGGTGTTGCGCATCAATGGTTCCTGTTAACAGGGCGGGAGTACCATTGTCACCATTGGCTTCAAACAGCACTTTACCGCGATAATCGTTAATGGTCAGTCTCCCTTGCCGGGCATTTCTGATCATACCAAACCCGCCTTCCACACTCCTCATGATGGCCATACGGCTATGCATCCAGCCATCGACGACAAAGTCCCAGGCCGGAACATATAAAAGATTGCTTTGCGACTTTCCATAGCCCAGTATGTACTGTTGGAAATCCATATCCTTGCAGATAGCAACGCCTTCTGTAGCGCCGTTCCGATGGAATAACGCCATTTCCTTTCCGGGCCTGACGGTGTCCAGCACTTCCCCCTCAAATAAATGGACCTTCTGATAATCGGCTATAAGCTTTCCCTCATCAGAGATGACCCAGGCCCTGTTTTCATAATAATCCGCTTTCTTATTTGCTACGGAGGCAATGATGAATACCTGGTGAGCGATGGCCGTGTCTTTGAACATCTGCAGGATCACGGGGCGACCGGTATCCTGCACGGTAAACATTTTTTCAGGGAATACCACTACTTGGGCCCCTTGTTTTGCCAATACGGCCACTTCTTGCAGGTATAGATTGGCCAGGTGTAAATTCCTGTCTTCCCCGGCCGCATACTTCCTGTGATATGCCTGCTCATCAATGGTGGCCATGCCCACGCGGACTGATTTTTTAGCGGAAGGAGTGTCATTAAGCCGCAGGACACCGAAGGCCATTGTTGCAACAAGCATACCCATCGTCACAAATGATAGTGTTCTGATGGGAAGCTTATTTTTATACCTGAACAGGATGAGTGCAATGGCTGCCGGAACAAACGTGGCCAGGAAGGTAATGCCTTGTATCCCTGTGAGGGAAGCTACCTGCACAACGGGCAGGAAATCGTTTTGAGTATAAGCGATGCTGCCAACCGTGCCATCCCGGGAGTAAAGGAACAGCAGGTATTCAAAAGTGGTAAATAATACCGGGAACGCAAATACTGTGGACCAATGCTTGTAGGTGAGCATAATTTTACGGGCAGCTATCACCAGCAATGCAAATATCAATGGCAATATCAACGTAAAGATCAATACCAGGGGTAATGGCAGCACGCTTAATAAATAGGGGACCCAACTGAGCCTGCCTATTAAATAGCCGGCAAAAGCCATGGCAAACGCCCACTTTCCGGAAAGCCGTAAAGAAAAATAGAGTATGGGAACAGGCGCCAACCATAAGGTATACCAGGTATGTGCGGTAAGGCTAAAGGATAAATACCAGCAAACGCCTGCAAAAAGTACTCCTGCGGCCAGCAGGATTTTGGATACGGGCTGTGAATCCGACATGTTATAAGTTTGGTATAAATGTCAAAGCTATAAAGGTTTTTCGGGGCAGAATTGTATATTTTAGACAGGCTGATGTTTTATAAGAATAGCTGCTATCTTATTATCCTCTTTTTTAAACTGGGTGGGGGTGGTACCGGTAAACTGCCGGAAATCCCTTATGAAATGCGCCTGGTCAAAATAATTACACTCATAGCAGATATCTGTCAAAACATCCGTGGTCCGCATAATTCTGACTGCCTTATTGAAACGTAGGAGTTTGTGGTAATACTTTGGCGTGTAGCCGGTGTTTTTCAGAAAAACTCTTTCCAACTTCTTATAGTACCAACCTGTTTGCTGACAGATGGTGGCAATAGATATATCTTCCTGACTGTTCCGCAGTGCATCGATGGTGAAGTTGACCAGCAATCTGTCGTCAGGCGTACTTTTTAATGCTTTTTTCAGTAATACATCCAGCGCGCGCACCATCTTCTCATCACCAGGCTGTTCCTGCAAAAGCACCTCCCAGTTTTTTAGCTGTGCACCTAAAATCAGTTCAGCAGGAATGATGGCGTTCAATAACCCAGACACCGGCATTGGGGTAAATGCCGACAGGCCGCCTGGTTTAAATCGTACCCCCAGCATGCGGGTTTTACCGCTGCTTTTGGCATAAAATATCCTGTCGCGTTGTCCCATCAGCATAGGACCATTTATACGGGTCCCTTTGGGATTGTCTGCTGATATCAGCCAATCCAGCGGCGCGCCGAAATTAAATATCAATTCCACACGGCCACCAGGTATTAAGCGATCGGGAGTATCCATAAACCTGCCAGGCGCATCTAATCGCCAATAGCATTCAATGAAGTCTGCTAAGGGAGCGGATGGATAATATTGCTGATAGCTGAACATGGCATGAATTGGTTTAGTCTAATGACGGAAATTCCCCGGCAAGACTTTTACGGTCGTCCGGTGTGGGCTGCTGTATCGGATGGGCTTCTACCTGAACTTCTTCTGTTATCCACTCTGCTGTTGGGTCCTGGCTGATGACTGTTGCTGCGGCCACCAGCTTTTCAAAATCGATACGGGCCGACCCATCTTCCTCGTCTCTCAACACTTCCCGCGTAACAGGAACAGTTACATACGTGTCTTCGTATATGATCCGTCTCATCCTCAAAGCAATCGAATAGGTTTTATTTTCTGCAGTCATATAAAGTTGGAACTAATTACCAGACAAATTAATGAATTGTTCGCTTTGGTGGCGCTTTTTTTAATACATAATTTGTAAAGCACAAAAAGAAGCAGCCAACTGTTTTCAGTTGGCTGCCAGTCAAAGTTTATTTATTATAAAATGATTTAAATCGGGATGCGCTTTATCAGCGCAATGATTTGAACGCGGCACGGAGTTCTTCGGAGAAGAGTTGCGGCTGTTCCCATTGTGCGAAATGGCCACCGTTGTTAGCTTCGTTGAAGTAAATCAGGTGATGGTAGCTACGTTCGGTCCAGCTGCGGGGTGCCTGGTAGATCTCACCGGGAAATACGGTTACCGCTACAGGGATGGAAATTTCGGCAGTCCTTTGTTCCACAGCATTGAAATTGTTGTTATTGTTTTCCCAGTAAAGCTGTGCAGAAGACGCTGCGGTATTGGTAAACCAATAGAGAGAAATATCATCCAGCATTTCATCTTTGGTAAGTACTTTTTCCGCATTCCCGCCGCTATAAGTCCAGTCGTTAAACTTGTCCAAGAAAAAAGAAGCAAGACCAGAAGGGGAGTCCGATAGCCCATAACCCAGTGTTTGCGGACGGGTTACCATGAGCGCCGCATAACCACCGCCTTTGGTATATAAATTATTCAGTGAATTGAATGCTGCCTGTTCCTTAGCAGATAATCCGGCCGGTGCAGGATCTCCGTTTTTAAGTGCTTTTGCTACGTCTGCAGGTACTGTTGCCGGCATGTTCACATGGATGCCTATGAGGCCTGCATAATGCTGACGTGCCATGGCATCTGCCACTACTGAACCCCAGTCGCCACCCTGTGCCACATAATGGGTGTAACCGAGACGGGTCATCAGTTGATCCCATGCGTTACCGATGCGTTCCGGGCCCCAGCCGGTATCTTTGGGCTTCTCAGAAAAGCCATAGCCAGGCATGGAAGGGATGACTACATCAAAGGCATCTTCTGCACGACCACCATAAGCTTCGGGGTTGGTCAACGGACCAATGATCTTTATAAGTTCGAATACAGAACCAGGCCAGCCATGGGTGATAATGATCGGCAGGGCTTTGGGATTTTTGGATTTGACATGAATAAAATGAATGTCAAGTCCGTCAATTTTAGTAACGAATTGTGGCAGTGCATTCAGCTTTGCTTCTGCTTTTCGCCAGTCGTAATTTTTATCCCAATACTTTACGAGACCCTGTATCTGTGCTAATTTCACGCCCTGAGAGCGATCCGCAACCGTTTCCATGTCTGGCCATCTTGTTGCTGATAACCGGTGATGAAGATCCGTGATCGCCGCTTCCGGAATGCTGATATGGAAAGGACGAATTTGTTCAGCACTATTGGTATTAACCTGGGCGAAACCTGGTACGGTGGCCAGCATAAGTGCGCTTGTAATAATCCGGCTGATAAGGGTGTGTTTGTTCGTTTTCATCATGTTAGGTTTAAATTTTTTTTCTTTTTGTTGAGATGTTGATCATGCGGCAATCCTGTGGTTTTTTTTCAAAGGATGCACTTGCAATGAATAGCATGGACAGCAGTGATACCAAACCGATCATTAGTTTGTGCGGCCCGTGTGTATTGTGTTTGTCCATGGTGTTTTTTCTTATTTGCTTCTCAAAAGTATTTCAACCGCAACAGGCCAGGAAGCGCAAGTCAGCCAGCCGGACATAATCGTAGGGGAGTTAGACATATTCATTGGTGAAGCGGACAGGCTAAGGATGCATTTAACAGCCTGGATTAAAATTGTGGGGGCATAAAACGAGCAACCCCGCCATTATAGCGGGGTTGCTCGTTTTATCATTTCATTTCCGGCAATTACCGGATCAGTGTTACCGTACCTTTGTGTGTGGTTGTTCCACAACCGGTTGTGACATTTATGAAGTAGATATATGTTCCGGCAGGTTGGTCTGTGCCCTTGAATTTTCCATCCCAGCAGGCGTTGGGATCTGTACTCCTGAATAACTGTTGTCCCCAGCGGTTGAATACAGCAATGTCCGAACTGATAATATTTCTCCAGAATCGAATACCAAAGCAATCATTCCTGCCATCTCCGTTAGGTGAAAAAGCATTGGGTATATCGTTGGCAACGGGAGGGACTACCGTTATCGTATAAACGCTGCTACAGCCGTCCAGGTTGCCGGTGACGGTGTAAGTGGTCGTTTGCGGCGGATTGGCAATGGGAGTGGCAATATGCGGATCACTAAGCCAGGTGGCCGGTGACCAGCTATAGGTGGTTGCACCGGTGGCTACCAGGTTAACGCCCGTCCGGCAGCCGGCAGCAACAGATTGACTGACAGATAATACCGGTCCGGGTTTGACGGTGAGATTTAGTGTGGTGATGCTGTCGCATCCGCCAGGTAGGGTGGTGGCGTAAGTGGCCACCGCCTGACCACCTGAGCGGATGGTTAAGCCGTTCCATAAATAGGGTAATTCATTTTCACAGATGGTAATATTTTGAGTGCCCCTGGGTATGGGATTTACGGTGAGGTTGAGGGTAACGGTACTGTCGCAACCTTTGGACGACGAAGTGGTATAAGTAGCCACCCCATTGCCGCCGGTAGTAACCGTCTGCCCGTTCCAGGCATAGGGTAGCTGGTTCTGGCAAATGGTGATATTCGTCACCGCAGTGATGGTAGTATTAACAACAAGCTGCAACGTGATCGTACTGTCGCATCCGGCAGAAGATGCAGTGGTGTAGGTGGCTGAGCCGGCAGCATTGAGTATTTGCCCATGCCAGGTATAAGGAAGTTCTCCTGAACAGATACGGACGTTTTCTGTAATGGCCCATACCGGATGTACCGTCAGGTTGAGGGTAACAGTGCTGTCGCAGCCTTTGGCGGAGGTGGTGGTGTAGGTAGCCACGCCGTTACCGCCGGTTGTTACTGTTTTTCCGTTCCATACATAAGGTATTTGATTTTGGCAGATGGTGATATTGTCTGTTGCAGTTACGATGGGGTTGACGGTAAGGTTGAGGATGACTGTACTATCACAACCTTCGGAGGAAGTAGTGTGGAAGGTAGCCACATTGTTACCTCCAACAGTAATGGTTTTTCCGTTCCATACATATGGCATTTGATTCTGGCAGATGCTGATATCAACAGTAGCGCTTTTCGCTACATTTACCGTCAGATTGAGCGTAACAATGCTATCGCATCCTTTGGAGGAAGTAGTGGCGTAGGTAGCCACCGTATTGCCACCGGCGGTGATAGTTTGACCATTCCAGGTATATGGCAGCTGGGGTTGGCAGATGCGGATGTTGTCAGTAGTCCGAATGGTACCGCCGGATGATTGGGCCTCGAAGCAGCCGATGTCAACGATGCTATTGTAAATACGGGGTTGGCCACCGAGGTCTGTTGTAATAATACCTGGCACCAGTGAATTATCCCCGGCATCAATGGCCGCGCTTCCGCAGGGCTGCAGGTGGTAGTCGCCATCCGTGGTGGGTGCTGCCGATGCGGGCTGTGGTGCAATGAACAGTGGATCGGCATTGCTGTTGCCTGCACCTGGCGGCACAGTGGCCCCCTGGATAATACTATGTGCAATCGTGGCATTGCTGAAGTTCAGCAGGTTGGGATCGGAAGCAGCTTCGTTGCCCCAGATAATGCAGTTGTTGAAAGTAAAATTTTGGTTTTGCCCATAGAAGCCTGCATTCACACCGCCCGCCTTATTACCGGCGATGGTGACACTGGAAAACACCGTAGTGCCGTTGCTGTTCATCCATCCGCCGCCATCGCCGTTTGCCCGGTTACCAGTCACCAGTCCGCCGGTAAAAGTCACGTTGCCGGCGTTACGCCCTGCTGCGCCGGTTCCGGAAGCAGTATTGCCTCTTATAATAACGTTGGTCAGCTCCATGATACCGGAACCACTCTCGAAACCACCGCCATTGGCTGCACTATTTAACTCGATGCTGCTGCTACTGATGACCAGTCTGCCGTTGGTGCCATTGTCGAATCCTCCACCGTTCATCAGTGCCGTATTCCCGGACACCTGGCAATTGTTAAGCGAAACATTATCCGTGAATTTGGAAAAACCACCACCATTCTTCTTTGCATGATTCAGACTAATCACTGTGTTTGTCAGTGTAGTGGAGCCGGAATACTGATAAAAACCTCCACCATTTTCAGTGGCATTATTCGCTCTGATGGCACTGTTCTGAAATATGACGTTACCACCTGAATTGGCCAGCCCGCCGGCGCTCCCGGAAGTTTCATTGCCCTGAATGGTCACGTTGTTCATCGTCACATTGGTATTGCGGGAAATGTAAACACCGCCGGCACCATTCCCGGAGGTATTGATGTTGATACCGGTGGAGGTGAAGGTGGGATTACCATCTTCAATATATACGCCTCCCGCATAGGCCCGGGCGGTATTGCTGCTGATATAACAATTCACTATAGCAGGACTGCTACGTTTAATGTATAATCCGCCTGCGTAGGAACCGAATATGAGGTCACCGTTGACGAATGTATTAATCGTCCTGGTGGCGTTGCCATTGGTAATATGAAAACCATCCAGCACCGCATTGCCCACAGCACCTACGCTGAGCACCGTATGATAGCAATTGTCTGTTGCATCACCAGGTACGCCAATGTCAGCGGTCAGAACGCTGGGCGTTGCATTGATGATTCGTTGGGAGGGATCCGTTTCTGTGCCCAGGAAACCACCGTATAGCTGTACATTGTTCACCAGGGAAAAGGCATTATCGCGCGGGTCGATGCCTGGGCATCCGGTGGCGGGGTCATACAACGGTTTATAGGTGCCCTGGCCAACCCATATCTGCTGAACGGCCGCATTGGTCTTTGCCACCGCCAAAGCGTCCGCCAGTTCTTTAACGGCAGTGCCCCAGCTGCTACCATCTCCACTGGCAGCTGCGAGGCCGTTTACGTACAATATACCTGCGGGTGAAGGCGTGATGCCGGCAGGCGTGCATTGCGCAGCTGCGGGCAGGGAAAAGAATAAGGTGGCTAACAGAAGGGTTCCCCCTGGCAGGAGGAAAGTTAATAATGGACGAATATCTACAGACAATTTGATCATTATGTTGTTGGCATGCTACCTGCATGGCTTACGGAAAAAGCAAGCTACTGCACAGATGTTGGGTTTGGGTTATGTTGATATTTTTTCTGAAATCAATGAAACCATAGCCCATGGGGGCTGTAGTGCGGTATGGGAGACAGGACGAAGGACTGTATTAGTCGCTTCGGGGCTAAAGATAATAAATTATGACAGAAGCTTTCTATTGCTATCGGGATGGCTGGCAACAGGCCTGGCAGGGGGACATGCTTTCAGTATTTTAGGTAACCGGAAACCATTGACTACAGCCGGTTTAAACTTTTAAAACGAGTCATTTTGAACAATTACTTTTCCTGCGTGTTCATTTTGAGAATTTATCAACCATATCGTATGCTGAGAATACTTCCTTTGATCATCGTCCTCACGGGGATCAGCCAATTTGCCTGGGCGCAGGATGCCAATTACTGGTCTAACAACTACGGACCTGCCGGATTTTTTACCCCGGGTGCAGTGCTGGCCAACAACCGTGACAGTGGGGTGCTTTTTTACAACCCTGCCTTGCAGGCCTGGACGCAGAAGAAGGCGGTATCTATTTCCGGAACTGTTTACCAGGTAGAGTCTATCAAAATCAAGAATGGGGCGGGCACGGGGAGAGATTTAAAATCACGTATTACATCCAGTGTTCCGCAGATGCTTTCCGGGATGGTGGCATTAGGCAAAAAGAAGCCCGTGTATATTGCCTATGCGCTCATGCATACGGCCGTATTTAATTACAATGTATCCCAGCAACAGGACACCAAACTAAATATACGGGATAGTGCGAATGCTCCCGGCCTGGAGTATTATATCGGGCAGTATAATTTTCAGAATATAACGAGAGAAACATCGGCATTGATCAGCACCGGTTTTGCACTTACCAAACGATGGGCGATAGGATTTATGGCCGAAGGGCAATCGCGTTCCCAGCATTACAGTGAAACCTTCAGTTCGCGGGCATTGATTGGCAACAGTACCACCAGCACAATGCCGCTGGCCAGCAATGAAGGAGCCTACCAGGTAGACTATCATCATATCGGACTGAGATTGAAATTGGGGCTCAGCTATGAAATGGAAAAGCATCATGTTGGATTACTGTTTTCTTCACCGCTCATTCACCTTGGAGGAAAGGGCACTTTGCTGAGTAATAATGCTATTGCCAATATCCATTTCATCCCGCAGGAGGTAGTGAATTTACTGGCGAGTACACGGCAGACAAAACTAAAATCCGATTATAAAGTGCCGGCAAGTATTGCGCTGGGCTATGCATATGACTACAATAGGGGACAGGTGTATGTTGCCGCAGAATATTTCCTGAAAGTAAAAGAATACAATATCCTGACCCCACGTGCAGAAGGTTTTATAAGGCCGGACACAGGAGGCTCTCATTCTTCTACAGCGGCATTGCTGGAAATGCGGGAAGCGAGGAAAGCTATTTTTAATATAGGCGTTGGTGTTAGTTATCAGCTTAAGCCGCAGTTGGTAGGGTATTGTTCGCTACGCACTGACTTTAACTATGCGACCCGGGAAACCACTGATGGGTTTTCACCCAATACCGCTATATGGGACAATTATTATTGTCAGTTAGGGCTGAATATAAAGAGAAGCAAATACAATCTCCGCACCGGCATTTTATTGGGATACGGTCATACGGGCAGCTACCAGCAGCCGATTAATTTTGATGATCCCAAAGAATCCAATTTACTGACCGGTACCATCGGTACAGTACCAGCGACCCGCGTGACGGCTGCGTTAATGATCGCTTTTATTCATAATCTGTAAGCAGATAAAATAAGTCAGCGCTATATGGAGAAGCATACACTTCTCCATATAGCGCTGACTTGTTAAAGTGGTTTATTCCTTGATTACTTTCAGGGTTCTCACCTGACCATTATGTACCAGTTTTATCACGTAGATACCTGCCGGCAGTGAAGCTGCTGATATCATTTCCGTATAGGCGCCGGCGTTAAGTTGTCCGTTTACCGGTATCAATCGTTGTTTGCCTGTCATGTCATACACTGCGAGTATCGTGTAACCATTTGAAGGCAGACTGAATTTTACCGTAAAATGTGCCCCTGCAGGATTAGGATATACTGAGAACGTAGGTGCTTTTGATAATTTGGAGGCAGTCAGGCTGGTTGTTGTTTTAATTTTCACTTCCGCATAGCTGTTCCACAGGTTTAAGTTGTTGCCATGTCCGAGAATGCGTATATACTTCGCCGTTTTACCGGTAAAAGTGAAGCTCTCAAAATTGTCGGAGGTGCCGCTGCTCTGCAAGCCGGTCGCGGCGTTGGTCCAGGTGTTACCATCTGTGCTAATCAGTACGTCGAATAGAGAACGGCGGGTATCCCCTTTGAAAAACGCAATATCCACGCCTGTAACAGTAGCGGTGCTACCCAAACAGAATTGTATCCACTCTGCGTTGCCGCTTGCTGACCAGCGGGTATTCAGATCATTGTCGAGGGTATTGGCGGCTACGTTTCCATCATCGCTGCTGGCAGTAGCAGGTGTGCAAGCCGGGCCTGCTGTTGAATCTGCGATCACTGCGAGTTGTGGAGGATTCGCTGCTGCCTCTTTTGAATTGAGGAGTATACGTGGATCGTGTGCCTGCTGACTTTTCAGTACCAGCGTTATCTTTTTTCGTCCTGCCAGCAGTTCACTTTGCACATAGCTGGTTACATCCCAGGTATAATACCTGGCGGTATCATTGGTCAGTACGGTAGATGCTAAAGCGGTACCGCCGGTTGCCGGTTTATTATTCCAGGTAATGGTTTTTTCGGACCAGGTAATATTACTGGCCGGATATGCCGCCACTGGTACGCTGGTAGCAACCGTGCCATCTACACGACCAAATACTTTCAGCACCACGGATGATACGGAGCTCGCCGCATTTGTGAGGTCGAAAGTAAAGTAAGATTCACGGGCATTATTCAATTGTCCGCTTGGCGATACTTTCGTAATCAGCAAGGTGGAATCTGTTGTACCAAATGTGATGGCTGCATTGGTTCCATCTCTCACATATGCATCCTGTACCGGTGGCAGTGTGGTGGCAGCAGGAGCGGCTTTAAATATAGCCGTATACGTAGTATCGTTATCGGTAATCCGGATGTTCTGCACCCTTGCACCTCCATGTACCCAGTGATCAAAAATATAAGTAACCCCGTTAAGCGTTTGCGGAGAAGGGGCATCCATGGGTCTTACCATACCGGACAAAGTAGCCGAAGAATATGGTGTGGTAAAAGGAATATCATTGAGGCGGATCTGCAGGCCGGCAGGTTGTGTATTCAACGTTATATTGGAGGTCACCGGGAACATTTCTACATAGGTGGTATCCAATTCACCTCTGCTATCTTTCACGGAAAGAAGAATGCGATACCAGATATCTGTTTCCGTATGTCCTTCTGCAGAAATCACAAAAGTGCCTGTTTTAACACTGTCGGGTACTTGCGGACCGGGATGGATATGATTGGCATGATGAAAATCAATCCACCAATGAAATGCGCTGGCAGCAAGTGTTCCATCTTCGGCATCCGTACCGGTACCTGTAAATCTAACGGTATCGCCTGCACGGAATGTGGCACCGTTTACAGGAGCCGTAATAGTGGCAACGGGTAGTGTGTTGGGTTTGGCAATGGTCAATTTTGCATTGCTGCTGGTAACGCTGCCTGCGGTGTTGGTCACTACTACGCTATAAAGACCGGAATCTGCCGGTTGTACGTTGGAAATGGAATAACTGGCCGCTGTGGCACCACTGATATTCACCGCATTTTTTCTCCACTGGTAAGTGGGAGCGGGATTGGCAGTAGCTACTACACTAAACGTAGCGGTTTGGCCTTGCGGGATGCTAAGTGATTGCGGCTGCGTAACGATGGCAGGGGCTTGTGTGCCGGTGTAAATAAGTTTGTACAGGGCACTATTATCCCGGCTCAGGAAATAGAGGTTTCCATCATTACCTTGTTTAAGATAAACAAGTCCGCCGCCTAAACCCGTTGCAAAGGCTGTCCGTGTGGGTGATGCCGGGTTGATGTAGTTGATCCATCCTCCGCAGTAGTCCAGGAAAAAATACTTGCCATTATAAGTAGCCGGATAGTTGCTGATAGCGCCATTGAAAAAAGTGCCTCCATTGATCGCGCAACCTTGTCCATCCGGAGGAGCCGTATTCCTGTTGGTGCTATATTTATAAATAGGATCGGTTAAGCCGGTACAGCCGGATGAGCAGGTGCCTTCTTTGTCGGGCCATCCGAAGTTACGGCCACTAACAGCAGCATCGTTGATTTCTTCCCAGGTAGATTCCCCCACGTCATTGATAAGGATTTTGCCGGTTACCGGATCGATGGAATTGGTAAACGGGTTTCGTAAACCATATGCCCAAACGCGGCTGCGGGCAGCTCCGCCACTGAAGGGGTTTCCGGAAGGTACAGAACCATCAGAATTGATGCGTAGCAGTTTCCCCATGTAGCTGTCGAGATTTTTAGCATTATCGCCTACTTTATTATCTCCTACAGAAACATATAATTTACCATCATTTCCAAAAGATAATCCGCCTCCGTTATGGTAGATCGCACTTAAGGTAGGAAGGTCCAGCAATGTGGTTTCTGAGCCGGCAATGTCTCCTGTCATTGTAAATCGGCTCACGCGGTTATGTGGACCGGAAGTATTGGTATAATATAAGTAGATATAGTGATTGGTAGCAAAGCCCGGATCTACCGCAATGCCTATCAGGCCGCGTTCTCCGCTGCTATTAACGGAAAGGGTAATAGCCGGAGTGGATAGCAGGCTACCGTTTTTGATGACGCGTAGCTGCCCTGTTTCCTGGCATACAAGGATGCGACCATCAGGAAGAAAGGCCATGGCGCTGGGACTGCTGATACCATTAGCCACTTGCACCCGTTGAAAGTTGGCAGGTAGTGATTGAGCTCCGGCCGACAGCCATAAAAGTGGTAAGAATAAGTAGAGTAGTAAACTTGTAATTGCGTATTTTTTTTTCATAATAGGTTTTCTTAAGAGAGAAATGTTTGAGGGTTGGATACCAGACATAGGTTGCCCGTTTATGCATAATCCAGTAGTTATACATAGCAATGCTGTTACACACTGATGCGGACCGCCTTTTTAACGGATGTAATAAAAGATAGGGGGACTCATAAAGCAGTTTTTAAGGATGAACAATAGGGTTATTATATGTACAAAATATAGAAACGAAGTAGGTTACAACACTGGCTCGATGGTCTTTCAGAATAATACTACCCGCTACAAATATTTCTGCCGGGAATTACGTGGGATTTTAGCTGTGTACTGAAGTTATGCAATCGTTTGCAATAATTAGCATATTATTTTCACATTTCCCGATAGTATATTTCAGGTTATGTGGGTATGTGGAGAGAATAGGGAAGAGATAGATCTATGCTAAGAAGGCCTATTGGCCTTCATTACTGTTCAATGGCTCTTTTCAGCATGACCAGTGTGGTATTCCAATAGAAATTAAGGTGATGGTAGATGACATCTGTCGGAAAGTTAGTTAAAGATAATTCCAGCGAAGTATGTTGCTCCATGGGAATTATGGTGAACCGGATAATGGTGTAGTTTTCGTTTTTGTCGGGCAGTCGGGATAAGGAGCTCAGGAAATTATAACTAAGGATCTGGTCAGGTAAATATTCCAGTACAACGCCTTTGTTTTCAAACCTGGCGTGATGGAAACCTTTTATGATAATGGGAGCTCCAACTTGCCAACTGGTAGTAATATCCAGATCCAATGCTGCGTCTCCCATCCATTTGGCCATTAACGTTGTATCCGTAAGTGATTTCCATATTTCGGCGGCCGGTGCTTTGATGTCTATTTTTTTGTCGATGATCTTTTCCATGGGAGAAGGTAGTGATAAAGTATGGCGACAAATTAAGCAATGGGAATGGCAATGTAGCAGACTTCTTGATGAGCTGAATAAAATGTGGGATTAGTGGTGGCTTCATGTAGGAATATCTCTGATGAATAGAACAGCTATTATCAGTCCGGCGTCAGTAAAAATATTCAGGTATCACTGTGCCGCCAGGGTGATTATCATCACTTTGGCGGCACAATTGCTTTCTGAGACAGGCGGAAAGCCTTCTCTCCTAATAAAAAAATTGCTCTAATACAATCTGACCATCTTTTACTTCATATAACATGATCTGTTCAATTTGTATTCTGCCAAAACCGTCTACCGTAATATCCACGGTACGCCCTACTGAAAAATGGTTACCGCCTACCACAGGTAGGGTAGTACTTGCTGCATGAACGTCTGTTATCTTCGCTACAAAGTCCTTTCCCTTTTTCCGAACGGCTTCTTTGCCTTCGGCATATCCCATATAGGGGGAATTTTCAGGGTCTATACTTCTTACGTCATCTGCAAAGAACTCGTCCTGGATTTCAAACCACTTTTCCTGCTGGGCAAGTTCGTTAAATCTTGTGGCCACTTCCTGGGTGGTCAATGCTGTTGCGATCATAAAAATTTGTTTTTTTAGTCAGTCAATTTTTTATTTAAAAGAAATTCCAATTTCTTCAGTTTCGATGTCCAGAACTTATCAAAGAAGGAGATCCATTGCTGTAATTCATTGAATCCTTCCTGTTTCAGTGTGCAATACCTTTCTCTGCCTATGTCCTTGATAGAAATAAACCCTGCGGAGTATAGTATTTTGATATGCTTTGAAACAGCAGGACGACTCATGTCGAAATTTTCAGCGAGGCTGTTGATGGTTAAACTTTCTTCTGAGAGTAGCGTTAACATCTTCCTCCTGCTCGGGTCAGCAATTACCTGGAATACATCAAGTGTTGGTTGTGCCATTTACTCTGGTATTTATACGGTCAGCGATTTTTTGTAAGTTTTTGAGCCATCCGTCTGTCAGTGCGTTGTACATGTTGACATTTTCTGTTTCCGAAAAACCGCTATGCAAAAGTGAAAGTTGAGTCCCTTGATCTTTCTGTTCCAGTTTCCATTCCACTACTGATTCAATAGTGATCTTGCCGTCTCCGGAGCCGCTATTCCAGGAATAGGATAGCTTTTTGAAAGGAACCATCTCTAATACCCTGCAATAAACTATTCCGTCGAAGTTGAGGCTGGGTATGGGGTTGGTCTTGAATTGAAAGTCATGCCCAATGATGGGCTGAAAATCATTTTTCATGAGCCACTGTTCCATCAATTCAGCATTTGTGAGATATTCCCAAACTATCTCGGGAGGATGGGGGAAGAAAAACTGGTGATTAATGCTTGCTGCCATAATGCGTAACTTTTAAGTTACCTAAAGGTATATGTAACTTTTGAGTTACCCAAATATTTTTTGAGTTTTTTTTACTTTCTTAGAAAACTAACAGGAATGAGGCTGGTGCATATTTTTTCAGATCAACAATGAACCTGTTGTTTTTTACGCTAATCCGCTTCCCAATTGGGTTACCGCGTAAATCAACCGGTTGAACCGCTTTGGCATTACATTTTTCAGGAAAACTAACCGTACAATTGCCTGAAATGCCTGATTGTTCCCACAGCCGTAGAATAGTGCCTTCGCCATCCGGATTTTCTCCAAAAGCGGTGATGAGTACACCGGTTCTGGAAATGGAGATACCTGTATTCATTGCCTTTAACTTTCCGGCTTCGCCCTCCGCTATCCCTGTTAATAAAGGTACACGTGCTTCCCAGGAGTTTTGAATCAGATCAGGAACGGCAGGCGTGTGGGCATCTATGGACCAGATCCGAACTCTTTCACTCCATGAACCATCCTGCCATAATGGGAAATTGGTATTCCACATATTATTGTAAATATTTACAAATACGGAGGGGATTTCCGGGGAGTGATCCAAAGCAAATTTCCATAAGCCGGGTTCGCCTAAACAAATCAACGGCGCATCAATAGGAGTTAATCCCATTCCCGATTGGTTGGCCTGCGTAATAGCCACACCGGAATTAACCGCCATCAGGTACTTGTTAGTGCCGGTAATGATGTCTGTCTGAGGATTTATAGGGCCACCCAAACGTCCCACTGTAAAGTGAGGTTTCGTAATGGCAAAGGGAAAGCAAAGCCATCCACCTTCTGGTTGTTTGTCTGCTGTTTTAGAAGCTACTGCCCATTCCACATCTACATAAGGTGTATTTCGGGGGAAGGTAAATATCAGCGTATATTTTTTTGCGAAGCCGTTTGTCTGCTCCGTAGTCAGCGTAGCGATATCCGCTATGGCTGAATGCGCCACCGTGATGTCCCAATGATGTGGCGTAAAGGCGATGTAAGGTGCTTTATCCGCACTGATCATTCCGGGTTTCCCCAAATCATTCAAACCCCAGCCATCTTTTATCCGGCTATAGGCATTAAACCATTTGTCTACCTCGTTGGTGCTGAACCGTTCATGCAAAAACTGGCCAACAACATATTCTGAGGAAGTATCCACTAATTCACGACCGGTTTTCTTCTCAACTAAAGAGGATATTCCTCCCCGGGTTAAATCAAAAACTATGTTAAAATAGGGGGTGCTAAATATAGATTGGCTATCGTTTGTAATGGTGGATGCTTTTAAATCGCCTGGAGCATAAGTAACATAACCACCTGCCGGAATTTCTTTTGCATAAAAAGAAGTTCCTTTTTCCCAAGGATTTTCAACCATGCCTGATCTCTTCCAGGGTAGGGGATTATAAACGATCAACCGCTTTCCTGCTACGTTTACAGATTTTGCCAGCAGATCAAGATGGGTATTTAGTTCCGTACTAACAATGTTGTTGGTGTTGCGGATATACTGGCGCTTTTCATCGTACGATTTTAACCATTTCCTTTTGCTTCCCTGACCAGTGTTTGTTGCATCACTATTTTTAAGTTTTGAATAATCGCCGTTTTCAGGAATGGGTTCTGCTTCGGCTTCAGCCAGCCATTTTTTCCAATCATCACCATAACTGTAACGTGGGCCGTATTCCGCATTCATGCCCCAGGTATGTTCAGCGTACAAAAGACTTTGTTCATAGGCTTTTGCCAGTTTAGCCGAAACAGATGCAGTGGGAACGCCCCAGATGTTCATTTCTGTGTGCAGTGCATCAAGTGCTGGTGTCAACGGGCGGATATTTCGTGCGATTTTTGTTTCCTGGGGATTTGATTGTAGGCCATGAATCCAGGAATCGGGTGTGTCTCCTTTAATAGTAGGCAAATCAGGATGCTCCGCAAATATTGCTCTTGCAAAATCATCGAGCGTTCCAAAATGTATCTTTACTCCTGGCAGATCTCTTTGCGTTTGCGCAATGATGTTCTCCACTTCTTTTTGGTTAGGCGGGCCGTGGTTGTCGCCAGTCATGATCATAGCAAGATAGTTCTTGCATGGCCAGTTGGCAGGAGGTTGTATTTCAGAGCCATACAGCGGGGTATATTGACATAAAATTTTAGCACCATCAGCACCTTCCCACCAGAAAATTGGAGGAAAGCGCGGATACTGACTCGCAGGATTACAGCCTAATTGCAGGAACTTTATACCTGCATGGCTTAGCAAGGTAGGCATCACCCAGGAATGACTGGGAACATCGGTCATTTTAGCACTGATAGGTAATGGCAGTCCATAGGTACGGGCAATTTTTGAAGAGTAATTTAGCCCGCGAACTAAATCTTCATAATCAAGCGACTCGGTATGCGTTGTAAAAGGGAGGGCATGTACCACGATGGCTCCTTCTCTGATCGCTTTTTCTATTCTTATCTTTCGTTCCGGATTTTGTTGAGGCCCTAATATCTGTGCATAGAGTGGCCATCCGGGCACTGTCCAGGCAAAGCGTTTATCTTTCGGGAGTGTTGCATTTTTCTCTATCACCTTTAATGCCTTATCCATCATTTCTCCCCGGTATCGTGCAAAAACATTTTCCGGTAAATCAGTAAAGCCTAAGTCGAAGTGAGTTTTGAATACCAGCCATACATCTGTTACTTTTGAGATGCCTGCATTACTTGTTTTTTGCTGTTGTGCAAATGCTCCCGCTGTAACCAGGAGAATGGTAAAAAATATCAGGTAGATTTTTTTCATAATAGTTCAATCTTTTTGATTACTTATTCCTGTTAGTCTTTTTTAACGATTGTTCCTTTAGCTCCTGCTTTAATGGTCCACTCTTTACCTGCAAAATGTATATGGCGTAGCTCCCCGGTAAAAGGGCGTGGTGTGGATGAATTCTGAAGACCTGTTCCTTCACCGGCTTCCGGGGAGAAGCCAAAGAACGTAGTGATGACCACGTCACTGAACGCAACGCCACTGATACATTCTTTCATACAGCCCTGCCTCATGGCAATACGCACAGGCGCATCATAGGCGGTGCGGTTGGGACCAAAAAATTCACGGGCCTGCGCAAATGGACCTTCCCTTGTAACCACTGCCGTACGACAGTAGAACGTATAGGCCCCAACGGGATCACCGAGCTGCCACATGGTATTAACAGTGAGTGGAATCCAGCCGTCATAAGCGCCCATGGGGCCATGATCCGGGCGGTCTGAATTCATGGCCGCAGCATCTTTCTCACTCATTGCCCGCATCCAGTCGCGGGTAAGGAGTTCGTTTTTGACGAAGGAAATCATTTCTGATTTTTGTGTAGGAGAGAGGTCCCGCTTTAACGCATTGCCCGTATATATGAAGTCTACACAGTGCCGCAGTTCCACACGTTTACCATCTAAGTGCCAGGCATTCCAGACGCCATCTCCCGGTTTGTAGAGCGACAGTACCACGGGAAGTAGCGTTGTCGCTTTTTTCTGTAACTCATTTGCGCGTACTGTATTGCCACGAAGGATATACCACTTTGCGGTCTCCCGCATCATCCATATATTTTGCGCATTGCAGGAAGGAACACAATGGATATAAGCGGGAGCGCATTCAAGCAGGTTGTTGTTTTCACCATAGTTAGCCAATCCATCATGACCTTTGGGAAGTGATTCCCAGTTGGTAGCAAGTGAATCCATGGCTTCCATGATGGTGCGGCCATTTTCCAGTTTTTCATCGAGGAAGTGGCGATCATTTGTTACGCGCAGATATTCATCAATGGTTTTAAAGATAGTACATGCATTGAATGCATAACCGCCGATGTTGTCATAATGATTTGCATCAAAACCTGTAGTATCCCGTAAATCGAGCGCATAGCCACTGGCTTTTCCGCTACGTGGATTCTGCACCAGCCAGCGGCGAAGCGTCGCCTTCATACCGGCAGGTTCCAGCAGTGCCCATGCAGTCGCCTGCATAGAGGCATCCCAGTAAAATTGAGTGCCGTCTTCCCGTTCACCACTGGTAATAAAAGAACGGGGATGGACCGGAAACTGTGTACGTTCCAGGGCTAACATCGTCCACGCGCCAACGTAGTAGTTGCGTGCCAGTGCGGCGTCGGAACTTTTCAAGACAGGCAGATGTCCCGAAAAATGTGTATTACCCGGCGTGAATGCGTCCGCCCAACGATTCTCCCAAACCTTTTTGCAGTCATCGAAGTAAGTGTTAAAGCTGGCCGCCCATCTGGTCACTACAGCGTCGGTTTGCGCCGTTTGTGAAGATGCATCATCACCCGCCGCAAATTCAATACGCATACTGCCTCCTTTGGGTAGCTCCATTGTCCAACGCCAGATAACGGTATCTTTTTCCGTTGATATATGATCGGGGTTGCGTGATGGACGCAGTATGGATGTCACTCCCTTACGTTGGGTGCTATTGGAAACGCCGATACCATCGGCCAGGAGTTTACCAGGTACACGCAAAGTCAGCGTAGTATGGCGCGGTACAATCGTTGTATTGGTGGCCACGATGCGACACATTATATTTCTTGATTCATTGATCATTCGTGTGTCCGTTTCCACTGATATGCCATTGCAATATGGATTGCGCCGCAGCGCCTTATAGGGGAAACAGCGGGTTTCCGTGGCCGGATATTCCTGCCCGTCTATGGTCAGTGTAGTGACAGGATGCCCTTTCCGCCAGGGATATATTCCCCCCGGATAATAGTAATAGGAGGTCAGGTCCCGGTTAACCACCAGCATATGGTGGAAATTATGGACTGCAGGCATATTATCCACCTGATCCATCGGGATCCAGTCTCCGGCAATGTCATCAAGCGTAGGAATCCCCAGTGCTGCCGCGCGTTTCGAAGAAGAATCAGTGATGATTACAGGGAGGTGATCTGCTAATGCAAAGACAGAAAGCGTATTGAAAATAGCTGCTGTAAGAATAACAAAAGCTATACTTGTTTTCATGAAGTAGAATTTAATATGTACAAACATATGGACATATCACTACATTTCAAATAGCTGGCAGATTAAATTATCTTGTTGATTTGGGGTAAAATTTCCCGTCCATTTTCAGACATGGAGTGTTCGGATACGGACGTCCATAGCAAAATAAAATGCGTAATATCGTTGTACAGCGCAGGTTGTGTGTATGGCAGCATTATTGTCATTTAACGGAAAATTGCCAAATCATGTTAAGAAGTCATGCCAGGGTGGCCTGGAGAAATCTTTTAAAGAACAAGACTTTTTCTGTCATAAATATCATAGGGTTGTCTACCGGGATGGCGGTGGCTCTGCTGATTGGTTTGTGGGTTCATGATGAATTGACGTTCAGTAAAAATCATGCGCATTACGATCGTATTGTGCAGGTGATGCAGCACCAAACCTTTAACGGCGTGGTAGGTACGCAGCCATCCAATCCTTATTTGTTAGGACAGGAGATCCGCGATAAATATGGCAGTGACTTCAAGTATGTGGTGATGTCGTCCTGGACGGGGAAACATATATTAACCCATAACAATAATGCGGTTTCCGAAACCGGCAATTTCTTTGAGCCGGACTTCCCGGAAATGATTACGCTTAAAATGCTGAAAGGTACCCGTGTCGGGTTAAAAGATCCGGCATCCATCCTGTTATCGGCCTCCGCGGCAAAAGCATTGTTTGGAGATACAGATCCTACAGATAAGTTGATAAAGATAGATAACAAACTGGATGTGAAAGTGACCGGTGTGTACGAAGATCTTCCTTACAACTCCGCCTTCAGGGCCCTGGCGTTTATCGCCCCCTGGGAGTTATATGTCAACAGTCAACCTTGGATTAAAGCGATGGACAATCCATGGCGGTCCAACTTCACCCAAACCTATGCGCAACTGGCGGACAATGCAGACCTGGAAAAGGTTTCAGCTAAAATAAAAGATGTGAAGATGCGTAAAGTGCGGGCAGAAAGTGCGGCATTTAAGCCGGAAGTATTTCTGCATCCTATGAGCAAATGGCATTTATATGCGGAGTGGGACAATGGAAAAAATGTAGGTGGGGGTATTCAGTTTGTATGGCTTTTCGGGATCATTGGCTTTTTTGTGCTGCTGCTGGCCTGCATTAACTTCATGAACCTAAGTACTGCCCGTTCTGAAAAGAGGGCGAAGGAAGTAGGTATCCGGAAGGCCATAGGGTCTGTCCGTGGCCAGTTGATCACGCAGTTCTTCAGTGAATCCCTGCTGGTAACGGTCATTGGTTTTGTATTGGCATTGCTGCTGGTGCAGTTGGCTTTACCGGTGTTTAACAGTGTAGCCGACAAGAAGGTCAGCATTCCGCTATCGAATCCCTTATTCTGGCTGATTGGCCTCGCAGTGACACTTTTTACCGGCTTAATTGCCGGCAGTTACCCCGCATTGTATCTTTCTTCTTTTGAGCCTATCAAAGTGCTGAAAGGTACTTTCCGCGCAGGACGTTATGCGGCCATTCCCCGGAAGGCATTAGTGGTGACACAGTTTACCGTGTCGGTCATTCTTATTATAGGAACCGTGGTCGTATTCCGGCAGATTCAATACGCAAAAAGCCGTCCGACCGCCTATAGCAGGGAAGGGCTGCTTGCCATTCCAATGAAGACTGCGGAAATGAAAGATCATTTTGAATTAATCCGCAATGAGTTGCTTGCAACCGGCGTGGTGAAAGACATGGCTTATTCTTCCAGTGGTACCACGGAGCTGAATGCTATTAATAATGGCTATACCTGGAAAGGAATGCTGCCGGGAACACAGGGAAATTTCGGCTCCGTTAATGTGACACATGATTATGGAAAAACCATTAACTGGCAGATCATCGCAGGACGCGACTTTTCGAGAGCGTTCGCCACGGATAGCACCGCTATGATCCTCAACGAGGCCGCCGTTAAATTTATGGGCCTTAAAGAGCCGCTGGGAGAAATCGTAAAGGTAGATAATAAGCCATTTCATGTGATTGGTGTGGTGAAAGATATGGTGATAGAATCTCCTTATAATCCGGTCTTCCGCACTGTTTTTACGATAGATTATGACAACGCCAATCTGATCAATGCTAAAATAAATCCTGACAAAACCACCGCTACTGCGTTGGCGCAGATCGAGGCGGTCTTTAAAAAATATAATCCCGGTGTTCCTTTTGTTTACAATTTTGTAGATAAGGATTATGCTGAAAAGTTTGATACAGAACAACGTATCGCCCAACTCTCCAGCTTCTTTGCCGTGCTGGCTATTTTCATCAGTTGCCTGGGACTGTTTGGTATGGCCTCTTTCATGGCAGAGCAGCGCGTGAAGGAAATCGGTGTGCGCAAGGTACTGGGCGCTTCCGTTTTCAATTTATGGCGTTTGATGACAAAGGATTTTGTATTGTTGGTGGCGATTGCACTGCTGTTGGCTATACCGGTAGCTTATTATTTCATGAACAACTGGCTGCAGCACTATAAATACCGCACGGAAATATCCTGGTGGATCATTGCGTTGACCAGTATCGGCGCGTTATCCATCACTTTGCTGACAGTGAGTTATCAATCCATTAAAGCAGCGATGATGAACCCGGTGAAGTCGTTAAGGTCGGAGTAAGGATTTATTTAAGTAGCTCCAGTTCAATATATTTTGTACAGTCGTTTTTCATATCAGGAGAATTATCAAGCAGGATGGCTGCGCCGCCTTGTTTGATCATTTCTTTTACCGTGTCATAGCTTACCATAGCACCTTCTACGCCTTGCCCTATTAAATCAAAAATGATATGGTTTGTATTGGATAACGTAGCATAAAGACTGATTAGTTGCTGATGATTTCCCCCCAGCGGATTCATTTTTGTGCGCTTGTTAATAAGCGGGTTCCCGTATATTTTGCTGGCAAGCTCATGGTGTGGTTGGGCATTTTTTTTAAAGTATTGCCCAACAGTCGACGGATAGAAACGCTTTCTTATCCACGACTCTCTGAAATGCGGCACATAGGTCAGCGGCTGATATATTTTAACAGCATCATTCGAAATCCTACCAGTTAAAATGTCAATCAGCTGCATTTCCAAATCATAGAAATGCGCCCCACTATATAAATAGACGACTATCATTTCCCCTTCCCTCAACTCAAAAGGAGGTATGAAATATTTTCCTATCGTTATCCCTTTACTTTCCACTATCATCTGATTGCTTATAATGTATCCGTTTATCTAATCATAAACTAAAATAAGGTTAATATCGGCAAAGAAGCCATCAATTTTAGCGTATACCCTTAGCCTGTATTAAACTAAATTCGTAAGACGACAACAAAATCGAAGCTATTACGATAGTAAAGAGCATTAATGATCCCGTTTGTGAGGGCTGTCACCGGCCAATCTTGTAATTTCAACCAAAGCAATCAAATCAACTGTCTTGAATATTCTATGCCCTGCAGGTTAAAATAGTATCTCCAATTCTATCAGCTGATTTTATCATTCAGTTAATAAAAGCAATCTTATGAAGTAGACTTTATCCACTATGACCGGCTACCGCGGAAATGTCCGTCTGTTGCGGGTTACACGTTACACGTTTTTTTTCTGCCGGTAGCATGCTGCTACCTGTTGTTATACTTTTCTCCATACATTAAACCATTTATATGTCACATTTATCACGAAAGATAATAGTGGGGTTGCTATGCCTGGCCATCAGCCAGGGAGTTGCCGCACAACAAAAAAATGCACCGGCGCCATTGCCGGATCACTGTTCCTCTTCCAGGGCGATGCAGGAACTGTATAAAAAACATCCTGCATCCTTACAGGCTGCCCGCAACCAGGAGGTTAATATCCGGAAGACGGTAGCCAGGATGCAACAACAACGACAGGCATTCGAAACACAATCTGTGCAATACACTATACCGGTGGTATTCCACATTAATGATGCTGTGAATCCCTATAAAGTAACGATGGCGCAGATCCGTTCTGCCATAGATATTATGAACCAGGATTATAACCTGGCGAACCCTGATTACAGCCAGATTGACTCCCGTTTTATAGGATTGGCTGCTAATCTTCATATTACTTTCCGGCTGGCAGATATTGACCCGCAAGGCAATCCTACTAATGGTGTAACCTATCACTACAATGATTTGGATGGCCGCTCTCCGGACGGTTCCGGCGCTAATGTGAAAGGCGTTTCCTACTGGCCCGGAGAAAAATACCTGAACATCTGGATCGTGAGTGAAGTGGAACAGAAAGGGGTATTTAATAATTCCGGCTGGACTTATCTCCCGGATGAGTGGGTGGCCAGTAATCACCTGGATGGTGTAGTTTATAACTGGCGTTATCTGGGCGCACCAGGCGTCGGGTCTTCTGAAAATGGCTATCCATATATGAAGCGGGTGCTTACCCACGAAGTAGGTCACTTTCTTAATTTGCAACACACCTTTGAAAACGGTTGTACCGCTCCCGGTGATGAAGTAGATGATACACCACCTACACAATCCAACTATGGGGGATGTAACTTAAACGCCAACTCCTGTGGTACTGTGGCGAATGTAGAAAATTACATGGACTATTCTTCCTGCACCAAGATGTTTACAGCAGGTCAGGCAGATAGAATGCTGGCCGCGTTAACCAGCACAGTGGCTCACCGGAATAATTTATGGTCAGCCGCCAACCTGGCAGCCACCTTGTTGTCGGATTCCACTAAAAGGATGGTGCCGGCTTTTAATTTATTCAACGAAAGTGATGTAAATAACGGTGCCATAACGCTAACGGATACACTAAAAATGCTGGGCGGCGCAAAGTTTGCTGTCAGTAGCGGCAGCCTGACGCAAGGCACGCACTTTACAGTGCAAAATCTGCCTGCCGGCTTGTCGGTGGCTATCCAGGTGATTAACAACACCACGGCGATATTATCTTTTACCGGCCAGGCTACACAGCATAATGTGATCAATAATACAGATAGTTTAAAAATTACCTTCCTCAATGCGGCCATACAGGGAGGAGCTGCATCGCTCTACCATTCTTATATCAACCTGGGTATTCGTTTCCTGGATCCGTATAAGATCATTTACAATGATATCCCTGATATTGTGGTGAACAGTACCAGTACCTGGACTCGCTTTAGTTTTAATACAGGAGATGGGACCTTCGGCGGCTGGTTCGACAACGGCAAACTGCGCCTGGAAACCTATCAGAAAGCAGCCGTGTGTGAAGGTAGTACCCGGAATATTTCTCCGTTGCCGGTGAATACAATGATAGGAGATACGTCTTCTTTTGTGGCCGGTGGTGCATTCCCGGATGAACATGATATCTTCAGCAGCACTTATACCAAATGGGGTGGTAAAACAGCCTACGTAGGTGTTAAGTTTACCGTAGGAGGCAAACCCCGTTATGGCTGGATTCGTATTACGGTAGCTGCCGATGGCAGTACTTACACCATTAAGGACTATGCCTGGAATCAGGCGCCTAATGGCAGTATCAGGGCCGGTAATGCAGGAGCGCCTACGCTTTCCTGGTCAAAGAGCCAGTTCCGCGAAGCATCGGTCAATGATGGTGGCATTCCAGATTCCTCAGAAGTTGGTATTCTCGGTAATACCTTCGCCATCAGCTCCGGGAATTTCACTAACAACGTGCATTATACCGTTAGTAATCTCCCTGCTGGGTTGAGTGTACAGCTGAAAGCTTTGAATAATACCACGGCCATCCTGAAATTCACAGGCAAGGCTACCAGTCACACGGCCGCTAACAATGCAGCAGTGATCGTCCATCTCTTACCGGCAGCCTTCAGTACCCAACAGGCAGTAGACAGTAGCCAGAAGCAACTGCTCATCAACTTCCGCGATCCTTATATGATTAAGTACGTGGATGTAAATGATACGCTTTACACTATCAATATGACCAACAACTGGTATCCTTTCCTGGTGGATAATATTCCGGATGCGGTTTATGGCTTGTGGGCAGACAGTGGCAGGTTAAGATTTGAATCCTACCAGAAGCCGATCGTTTGCCAGGGTACTACTAAGAATATTTCCCTGCTGGCCCCCAATACGGTCATCAGTGATACGTCTAATTTTGTAGCTGGTGGCGCTTACCCGGATGAACATAACCTGACTACCACCTCCTACACGGTATGGAAAGGAGCAACGGGTTATGCAGGATTTACTTTCACTACCGGTGGAGAAACATTCTATGGCTGGTTCCGGTTTAAAGTGGCTGCTAACGGTAGTGGATATACGTTAATGGATTATGCTTACAATACACTGCCTGGTGGTAGTATTAAGGCAGGACAAACCGGCGCGCCTGTAACAGATTCCGGATTTCATGTATCTGATTACTGTACCGCCAGTACGGCATTGAACTATAACACCATCACACGGGTGCGGTTCGCTAACCTGGACAATAGTTCACAATGGGATGGTTATAAAGACTTCACCGCACAATCAGCTAACGTAACAGCCGGAGGATCTTATCAGCTGCAGATAAATCTGAATATAGAATATTGGCCGGACATTTCTGTGGCCGCATGGGTAGACTGGAATGGCGACAAACAATTGAATGATACCACAGAAAAAATATTTGTTAGACGGGGTACAGGTCCTTTCACTCAAACCATTACGGTGCCTGCCAATGCGAAGAATGGCACAACGCTGCTTCGCGTCAGAATGGGGTATGGCAGTAATATGAAACCTTGCGGCATTGATAATTACCAGGGTGAGGTAGAAGATTACACCGTCAAAGTAACCGGAGGCACCGCGTTGCTGAAGAAGATGGCGACTTCCAATTACAGGCTGAGTGCTACCAGTCCTTTTTCAGACAGGATTAATATCAACTACCAGTCCACTGTAACTGGTATGGCAAAAGTGAAGCTGTATAACCTCAACGGCTATATGCTAAAAGAACAGGATGCGCATGTAATAAAAGGTAATAACACTTTGCAGATAAATAATCTGTCTGCATTACCGTCAGGCGTGTACATCATTGATGTATCCTATGGCGGAGAAAGACATACCGTGAAAGTGGTGAAATAGATACTATTCCAAAGATGAAAACAGGTGGTATATCGAAAGATGTACCACCTGTTTCTTTAGCTGCCACTATACACCATATTAATCACGTCATCCAACCCTTTGTCATTCCCCAGTGTTCCCCAGGTTAAATGTTTCTGTGGTGAAAGTCGTGCTTCGCAAAACAGCGGGGCCACCGTTTCCGGTGCTATCCGTATTAGTTCTATCGCCTGCATGGCGAGTGCCATTTTTTCAACGATGATGCGTGCTTTATACTCATCCGGATGTGCTATCAGCGGCTGTAAATTTTCCAGGTGATGATCTAAATGTGTATCGAAGCCTTTGGCTTGTTCTAAGTAATCCATGAATGCGTTGATGCTGTGGGGTTCTTTGTGCATGCTGCGCAGTACATCCAGTGCCTGTATGTTGCCAGAGCCTTCCCAGATGGCGTTTACCGGCACATCGCGGTATAGCCTGGGCATAATGGATTCTTCCACGTAACCATTGCCGCCAACACATTCCAGGGCTTCACCAAGTACCAGTACTGCTCTTTTGGTGTTCCAGAATTTTCCGATAGCGGTAGCGATGCGGGTAAAGTGCATGGCTGCTTCATCAGTAACTGCATCATCAAAACCTTTTGCCAGGCGCATGGCGAGAGCGGTGGCGGCAGCGGATTCCAGAGATAGATCGGCTAATACATTTTTCATGAGTGGCTGATCGATCAGTTTTTTTCCGAAAGCAGTTCTGTGGCGACAGTGATGGATGGCTTCTGCCAAAGCCCGCTGCATGGTGGCAGCAGAGCCGATGGCACAATCCAGGCGGGTATGGCGTACCATCTCCATGATGTTGGCCACGCCGCGACCTGTTTCTCCGATGAGCTGTCCCCAGGCTTCGTGGAATTCCACTTCACCGGATGCATTTGATTTGTTGCCCAGTTTATCTTTTAACCGCTGAAAGTAGAGCGCATTCTTTTTTCCTTCTGGTGTGAACCGTGGCACCAGGAAACAGCTTAATCCTTTGTCTGTTTGGGCCAGCACCAGGAAAGCATCGCTCATGGGAGCACTGCAGAACCATTTTCTGCCGGTAATTTTGTAGACACCATTGCCTGCGGGTTTCGCAAAAGTAAGATTAGCACGAACGTCGCTGCCGCCTTGTGGTTCGGTCATGGCCATGCCAAAGGTGACGCCTTTTTTCAGGGCGTATGGAATAGGTCTTGCGTCGTATTCATTGGAAAGTACCAGTGGTAGCCATTCTTTGGCAATGTCTGATTCGATTTTGAGTGAAGGCACTACCGCAAAGGTCATTGTTAAAGGGCAGCTGCTGCCTTCATCTATTTGTTGTTTAAGATAAGACAGGGTGCTGTGTGCGAGATAGGCGCCTTTGTTGCTGGCCGTCCATGCGATGGAATGCACCTGGTGACCGATGGCTGCTTCCATCATCTGGTGATAGGCCGGATGATACTCAACGATATCTGCGCGGTTGCCAAAGCGATCATGCGTTTTTAGTACAGGAATATTTTTGTTGGCCAGCTCACCGGCATGCTGCATAACTTGACTGCCCATCAACGCGCCGAATTCAGTGGCCTGCGTTTGTATCCAGCTGCCACCATATAGCTGAAGCGCTTTTTGAAGCAGGGGGTGAGAGGTAAATGAATTGTAATTTTCAAGTACGGGTACCTGGTTGGCGGAGGTGTGAAAATCAAAATCAACAGGAAGCATATAATGTGATGTTTGATATACACTAATTTAAACTATTTGCGACAAAGGCTATCGGAGCAAATACATAAAAAAGGCCGCTCCATCCGGAGCGACCTTATATGACGGGTTGGTTTTAAGCTTATCTTCTTTTCCTGTAAATCAGGAGTGCTGTTGCCAGTAGCAGCAGCGATACGGGGATCACCCCAAAGAAAAATATCCGCATGGTGAGGATACCTGCATCATCGCTGTCTATTACATCTCTCGACCTCATAGCACCGGTGTTGATGGGGAACTCTCCATAGGTAAACCAGCGGAATATTTCTGTTGCAAATGGCTGGTTCCATACCGATGGTTTTCTACGGGAAATTTCTGCGGAACTCATGAAGTCGGCATCGCCGGCAACAATGATTCGCTGCGTTTTCCCGGCTTGTTTTCTTTCCATGGCAATGACCAAGGGTTGGTTGTTTTTCGATAACAGCAACGGCACTACCTGGAAACCGGGCGTGGTACCATATTGCAGGTTAACGGCGCCGGACACTGATACTACGCCACTGTCGGCCTGATAGGCTCCCAATGCCGGTGAAATAGCGCCTGCTTTATCAGAGAAATGAGACAGGATGAAATCCGGCGCATAGTCCCTGCTTTCTTCCTGCACAGCAGCATCGCCGGCATGTACATCCAGTTGCTGCAGTAAAGGCGCCAGTACTGCCTGTGATCCGGGCTCCGTCATCACAAAGAGGTTCCTGCCACTGGCCACATATTGCTGCAGCTGTTCCTGTGCCTTGGGAGAAAACGCCGCTTGCGGTGCAGCAATCACGAGTATGGTAGTATTGGGAGAAATATGCTGGAGATCCAGGTTAACAGTATCCACCGTAAAGCCCTGGTTGATCAGCGCAGCACGGAAGGAGCCTTCTTTTACAAACGTCTTCAGTGCCGCATCTCCGGCTTTGGCAATACTTCTTTCTCCGTTACCGGTAAGGAAAGTAACCACAGGAATCCGGGAAGGGGTGACAATATGTTTCAGGGCTGCAGTAAATTCCCGCTCACCCGGATAGATCATCATATCGTTGTAGTACCGCAGAAAGGTTTGACCATCGCCATATTGGAGCAGTCGTACCAGCCTGTTTTCTTCGGGCCGCAGATCTACCATTTTCCGGATAGTGGCTGGTGGCAGTACCTTTTTAAAGTCAAGGTCTTGTATGTCGGCTACTTTTTTGGCAATGGCGGCATCGGTTTCTCCCGGGTAATTTTTATAGAGATTTTTGTTATCACCAAAATCATAGTAGTACACATAGTTCATTTGCAGGTCTGGCATAAACCGGCGGTAAGGGATCATCAATCTTTCATCCGCGCTTTTCTTTTCCGGTGAGCCCAGGTAATAGTTGTCATCGAGGATATTGACGTAGGTGGTAATCTTTAGCGGCTTATCCATTTTCTTTACCAGCTCGCGGCTTTGCGGACCCAGCGTATGGATCCTGGTAACGGTCATGTCAATATAACCGGTAGCTGCCGGGAGAGCGCTGATATAGCCAACGAGGAAACAGAAAGCCACCAGACCAATGTACCTGGCAGTACGGAGCCAGGTGGATTTAGCTTCCCGCTGATCCTGCAAACGCGTACAGGTAATAGTCAGGAAAAAGCCGATGACAAGGAAGAAATACAGTACATCTTCGGAGCTGATTAATCCGGCAATAAATTGTTCTGTTCTGCCGGAGATAGACATAAAGTAGGTGATATGTCTTACCGTATCATTACCCTGAAACAGGCCACCAATAAAGTTCAGCAGGGCCAGTACCGCCAGTGTGCTGATAGCTGCTACTACCTGGTAGGTAGTTAAGGAAGACATGAATAAACCGATGGCCGCGTAGGCACAGATCAGCAGATACAGTCCCAGCGCACCGGATGACAGTAATTGCCAGTCGATATGTTCAATAAAGTAGGAACCGGAGATACTGTATAAACAGATAATTACCAGTAGTAATGCGCCATAGCCCATCATGGCCAGGTATTTTCCCAGTACAATATCTTTGACTTTAATGGGGGAGGACAATAATAATTTGATAGATCCACTGTGTGTTTCCCGGCTGATCAGGCCCATGGTTAGCAGTGGAATATAGAAGTACAGCGTACTTTTTACGCCGGGATAAAAACCTTCTCTGCCACCAAACACCATGGCAGTAACTTCTGTAAAATGATTGCCCATGCGTTGTGCGCGGCCAATCATCTGGATATAGTGGAGGTAATCAATACCTATTTGTATCGGGAACACAATTAAAATGAGCCATGCTACCGGTGAATGAAAAAGGAGACTCAACTCCTGCCGGGCGATTCTGATAATTATTCTCATTACTGTAAAGCAGGTTTAGTTTTTTTATTAGATAACTGGGCGAAGATGGCGTCCAGCGAACTTTTTTCCAGGGTGATTTCTTTCAGGCGCCATCCTTTCTGTACGCTCAGTTCCACAATGCTTTCGGAGATATCTGTTGCTGGTTCAAAGTGCATACGGAAGGATTTGTCTGTCAGTAATTCTACTTCCTTAATGCCTTTTATTTGTTGTAAAACGGTGAGCGAAGGAGGATTTTCCATGGTTGTAATCAGGCTATCCGGTTCGATGTAATTATTGAAAGATTCCATCGTGTCCTTGAACACCATTCTGCCGCCTTCAATCATGATGATATCCTGGCAGGTAGCCTGTATTTCAGAGAGAATGTGTGAAGAAAAGATAACGGCACGGTCCGTGGCGATTTCTTTGATCAGCTGTCTTACTTCCAGGATCTGGTTGGGATCGAGACCGTTGGTGGGTTCGTCCAATACTACCAGCAGGGGTCTGTGGATCAATGCCTGCGCAATGCCTACGCGTTGGCGGTATCCGCCGGAGAGGTTGCCGATCAGGCGATTACTGAAATGGGCCACGCCGCATCTTTCTTTTACCTCCGCTACTGCGGTTTTAATGCGCCGTTTATCTACGAACCGCAGATGCGCGCAATAGGTCAGGTATTCATTTACCGTTTGTTCCAAATATAAAGGTGCATTCTGTGGCAGGAAGCCAATTCTTTTCTTGGCTTCTTCCGGGTGCGTGCGCATATCAATGCCTTCAATGAGCACCTTACCAAGGGTTTGACTGAGTACGCCACAAAGAATATTCATGGTAGTGGATTTACCGGCGCCATTGGAGCCGAGTAATCCTACAATACCCTTTTTATTGATGTCGAAACTGACATCCTGCACTGCCCAGTCTTTACTGTACCGGTGAGAGAGTCCTTCAATTTTAACGATGTTATCTTGCATTTTCTGATTTGATTAAGTCAACAGGAAAGTAAGGGTGCCGGCATCACCGGCACCCATGGAATAGGAATCAGGACAAAAAAATTAAGGATTCAGTGGCCAGTCCGGGTTGAAAATGGTGGCTGCCGGCCATAGCTGACGCAAATAATTATTACTGTTGGGCAGCAGTTCATATGTTTTACCTTCTGCTATATGTGTCACCGTTTTCTGGAACCGGGTTTCTTTGTTCAATCGTTTCAGGTCAATCACACGTACGCCGGTGAAAGCCAGTTCCCGTCGTCTTTCTTCCAGTACAAAGCGCAGTACTTTTTCTGCATCATTGCTGAAATCGGCCGGGGTAAAGACTTTATAGGCAGCGGGTGTGATGCGGTTCCATCTTAACTTATTGATATCATCCAGTGCGGCCGATAAGTTGTTAGTACGCGCATTACATTCTGCTCTTATCAGGTAGGTTTCCGGTATGCCCAGAAAGTTGTTGTAAAAATCACCCCGCAGAAATAATTTCACATGGTAACGGCTCATATAATTGAAGGGGGGCGCCGGAGGCCAGCCATCAGCATAATACAGCATCCAGCGACGATCATCGCTGCTGAAGAGCGCTGTCAGTTCCGGAGAGGCGCAAACACTCATCCCTAAACCAAAAGGCCGGAGAAAATGACGGGCCACGATCGTTTCTTTGTTATACTGACAATCGGGAATATCCGTCCATCCCACCGGAGCTCCGGGTACATTAGGGAAGGGGCCGGGAATAACCACTTTATTATCATTCATGTTGGCCAGTTCTGATTGCAACGCAAGCGTGAGGTCTGCATTCTTTTTGGCATTGGCATAGTCGCCCATAAAAAGATAGGCCTTGCTCAAAGCGGCATAGCCACCGGCTTTGCCAGCCCTGAATTTTGTGAGTTTGTGATCGAGCGGGAGGTCGGGTATCGCCGCATTAATATCATTGATCACCTGATCATATACTTCCTGGATGGTGTTTCTTTTGAACTTCGCATTAATGTCTGCAACCAGTGCAATAGGAATACCCAACTGTGTGGCAGCAGTGGCGGCATCATAATGCGATGCGTACATATTTACCAGCAATAAATGCTCCATGGCACGGTTCAGGAGGGCTTCTGCGCGGAGTCCTTTTTTAGCAGCTTCCGTTCCCTCCGTAGCATCCATGATGTTATTGATGATGGTATTGCTATAGAAAATCCTTTTGTAACCTTCACTCCATTCATAGTCATTATCACTTTCTGAATAGGGAAGGGGATTGAAGGTATAGATCTTGCGACCAGATAGCGCTTGTTTGCTATACAGGTTACCCGGTTCTCCTTCCGGCAGGAAAGCATCATCGGTCATCAGGTCCCAGTAGTAATCGCCATAGTTAAGGTTGTTGGCTGAATTGAGCAGACCTTCGTAATCGGCTACTGTTATCGGAATGAATTTGTCTTTGGGCTTGATGTCCAGGAATTTGGTACAACCGGACAAGATTACCAGGCATGTTATGATAGAGAGATAGATTTTCCTCATGGCTGTTGGTTTTAAAAAGTGACATCTAATCCTGCCATATAACCTGGCATTACCGGTGTGGTTCTGGCGGCTGAGTACGAGGAAGCGGAGTAGGCTTCCGGATCAATGCCAATGGCGTTTTTGTACCAATGGAAAGGATTTTGTACCTGCAGTGTTAACCTCGCAGCGGATATTTTTTTCGTCCGGGATAACAGCGATGCAAAATTATAAGACAATGAAATGTCCCTTACTTTGATATAATCTGCCTTGAGTACATTCTGATCAGCTGCATACCAGGTCTGGGTAAAATAGATGTTACCGTTGTTTTTAAGATCTGGTGCCGGTATAGTGCCCGGAATTTTTTCATCTCCCGGCTTACGCCAGAAATTTATCACACGGTTATCCGTATTGGAGGAGTTAAGGGCGCCGTTGAGAATGGGTACTACATCCCGCATCACATTTCCGCCGTTGGCGATGACCATGATATTCAGGGTCAACTGATGATACGTAAAGGTGTTGGTAAAGCCGGCGGTGTAGGTAGGCCGCATGGTACCACTGTATACCAATGCGTTTACATCTGTCATGTTCATGACCAGGGCACCTGTCTGATCATAGTTTTGCACTACTTTTCCGGCAGCATCATACACCAGCATGGTACCATTGGTCGGATCAAGTCCTGCAGATTTGAAGCTGAATACGGCATCCATCGGATAGCCCACTCTGTTTACACCGTAGCCGCTGGTCAGGCCGACAACACTCGGATCTTTTGTATTGATCTCGGTCATCCTGTTTTTATTCAGACTGAGTGCCAGGGTACTGCTCCACGAGAAATCTTTTTGCTGAATGTTTTGTGTATTGAGCGCCAGCTCTATGCCTTTATTATTCAGACTACCAAAATTGATCAGTGAGGTAGGAAATGCATTGGTAGGATCAGTGGCTTTATCTCCCAGCAGGTCTGTGCTCTTGCGGATATAATAATCGATGGAGCCGGAAATCCGTTGGTGGAACAGCGCAAAGTCAATACCTATATTGGTGATGGCAGTTTTTTCCCATCTCAATGATTTATTGGGCGGGTAAATAATGTTTGAGCCGGTGGTACCTGTTTCCCGGATAAAAGCGGATTGCGCCTGCAAGTAAGGGCCTACTTTTCTAGCCACGTTACCGCTTAATCCATAGGTAGAACGGATACTGAGGCTGCTGAGCCAGGAAATATTCTTCAGAAAATCTTCTTCAGATATTCGCCAGCTGGCACCGGCAGACCATAGTGGAAGATACCGGTAACGGGGATCTGTGCCAAAGAGATTGGAATTATCGATGCGGATACTACCGGTAACATTGTATTTACCATTGTAGGTATATCCGGCGTTACCGTAAGCGGAAATGTAGCGGTCTTCTGTATAGCTGAAATAGTTTTTATCGCTGTAGTTGTAAGAGAATGTACTACCGATAGCCTGCGTTCCCTCTAAGTAACCGAGCTGAGATTCATCCACCGGCAGGAATTGCAGGTTATTATCGTTGTAGCCCATTCTGAATACAGAAGTATTTTCCTGTGCCACTGCTCTTCTTTCTGCACCCGCCAGCGCAGTAATATGGTGCTGCGTATTAATCTGCCGGTCAAAGTTAAGCTGGGCGCGGGCCGTATAGGACTTGTTGGAGGATCTTATTTCCTGTATCTGGCCACCGTCCGGTACATTTTTTTTGATCACCCCATTGTTGATTTGCGTGGCGTTATTGATCATATCCTTCGTGGAAAAGGCATCGGTCCTGAAGACCTGTGCGTAGTTACCGCCGCCTCGTTCTGTCTGATACTTCAGATCCAGGCTAAGCCCCTTAATAATTTTCACGGTGAATCCACCCTGTAAGCGGAAGTAATTCGAAGTGGATCTGAAATCAGTTTTATCAACTTCGTCCAACGGGTTGTAGGTTTCATCGAGCAAGCCCAGGTTTTTTAACCGGTCTATTTCATATTTTGATTTCAGGTAGTTCCATGGAGCGGAGCTGCCATCGGGGTTCCGCAATACTTCATATGGCATGCGCCTGTAAAAATCGGTAGGGTAGTACATATCGTATTTACCATTGGCGATATTGGTAAATACTGCTGCGTCTGCATCGAGCCATTTGAATACTTTTACTTTATCTTTCAGGCCGATGTTTACCGTTTCGTTGGTACTCTTAAGTCCATAGCCACGGTTGCCGGTATAGTTCATATTCAGGTTGTACTGATGTATTTCATTGCCGCCATTGGCAGAAAAAGCATGTCGTTGCTGGAAATAGTTCCGCATCAGCAGGTCCCTGATCTGACTTTGTCCGTCCGAACTTCTTAATCTGTTGAGTGTGGCATCCAATTCAGCTTTGCTGATGATGTGTTGTTCGTATTGATACAGTGCCTCATTCACTTTGGGTTGCGCTTCTCTCAGGATTCCGTCATCGTAGGAAGGGTGCCACATATTAAACAGTTCCTGCTGCAGGTCTACCATCTGTGGTGCATTGAGCAGGTGCATGTAACCGATATCAGGTTTAGGTAGGATGTAAAAGGTGCTGCTGAAGTTCACCGTCATTTTCCTGGCGCTGCCATTGCGGGTGGTAATCGAAATAACGCCATTAGCTGCGCGGGTACCATAAATAGAGGCCGCGGCGGCATCTTTCATGATGGTCACATTCACCACATCGGCAGGATTAATAAAGTTGAGGTCTCCTTCATATGGAAAACCATCCACTACATAAAGAGGGGCCTGGTTACCATACAGGGTGGAGAGGCCGCGGATGGTGACATTACCATTCTGCATGAATAGCCCGGGGACGGTGCCTTCCAGCCGGTCGAGCAGACTGGTTTCCAGCCTGGCGCCCAGTGTTTTTTCTGTGATGATGCTGAATGAACCGGTAGCCCGTTCTTTCGGAATAGATTGATATCCGGTATTTGCCGTCACATTTACATCGGTGAGGTTGGAGGTGAGTGCCAACAACGTAATAGTGCCGGTGTTACCACTTTTCAGCATCGCTGCTGTTACTACCAGTTCTTTTGTTTTGAAGCCAATAAAGCTAAAGCGCAGCAGCTGGCCGGCGGATGCAGCGATGGTAAAATTACCTTCGATATTGGTAATGGTAGTTTGATTGGTGCCCATGAGCATCACGGTGGCGCCGGGCAAAGGAGCGCCGGTGCTGTCGGTAACATGACCGGTTACGGGAGATTCTTTTCCTGCAAGGTCTTCTGCTACATCGGTTGGAGAGAGACGTTTACCAGACAACATAATCGTGTTGCCGGCTATTTTGTAGTTAAAGGGCTGGTCTTTCATAACCAGGTCCAGAAAGGCCAGTAGTGGCATGTCGCGAACATTCACAGAAATCGCTGCGGCCTGTTTCAGCAGATCCGATTTACCCCACACCACAAATCCTGTTTGCTTTTTGATAGTGGCAAACAGTTTTTCCATTGGCACTTCCTTCCCTGAAAAGGTGATGGACTGTGAAAATGTGCTGGCTGATACATGTAGGCAAATGGCAAGAAGGAGGACACTTGTTAGTCTCATAATCCGGAGCATTTTGGTTGGGAGCCGGCATGGCAAGTCCCAACGGCTCCAGTAAGCAATTTTTTGCATAGATTTGCAGCGTTTGGTTGTTAATAATGGCGGTCGCGAAACCCTGTTTAAGATCAACTGAACAACCCTTTGAGCGATCAAAGGTGACCGGAAGTGTTAGTCGCACTTCCGGTTTTTTTATGTTGGTTGACCTGTTGTGTTAATTTGTTTTTTTTATTTCAGGCATAGTATTTTTTATGTTAAGGCATCACAATGAGCCGCCGGCCTTCTTCCAGCCGGAAATGCACCTCTGCACTTTCCAGTCCTGCCAGCACATCCGAGAGCTTTAATGACCGGCTCATTTCTCCAAAGAAGTGTATATCCGGAACATTTCCTTCATATACCACCTCCAGGTTGTACCAGCGTTCCAGCTGCCGCATCATCTCTCTTAAGCCCACTCCTTCAAAATTGAATAAGCCGTTTTTCCAGGCAATAGCTCTTTCTACATTGGCATCCGGGCTTACTTTCAACTGGTGATTCTCCCAGCGTACCTGTTGCCCCGGTTTTAAGATGACCGGCTGGGATGCTTCATGGGTAAGGGATACGCGAACAGCTCCTTCTATTAAGGTAGTCGCTATATTTTGTTCGTTCGTATAGGCGTTTACGTTGAATCCGGTTCCCAGTACGGCCACTTCCAGTTGTTTACGCACCCTTAATTTAAACGGTTGGGTTGCCTGTTGTGCTACTTCGAAATAGGCTTCCCCCGTGAGTTCCACCAATCTTTCTTTGGAGGTAAATGCCACCGGGAATTGGAGAACGCTGCCCGCATTCAGCCATACCCGGGTGCCGTCCGGCAATACCACTTTAAACTGTTTGCCGTTGGGCGTAGTGATGGTATTGTAAGCTGTGGCTTCCGTGCGGGTGCTACCGGGCGTGTATTGTAGCCCGTTATCCTTCAGCACTACGCGGGTATTGCCCTGGGTGGTGATTTCACCGTTACCCATACTATCCAGCACCACCTTTGAGCCGTCTGCCAACGTTAATATGGCACCATTGCTGCCAGGAGCGGCATCCGGTGTGGCCTTTGCAGCCATTCCGGACGGAGGCTTTTGCTGCTGGTAATGATTCAGCAGGTAGGCGGCCGTTCCCAGCATAAGCACTACCGCTGCTGCCCAGCCCCACTTGTGCAGGAAGTGGATGTGGTAAACCGGTTTGCTCACCGGCTCTGAAAGCTTATCGGCCTGCAGGATCTTGTCGGCTACTGACATCCAGTGGGGATAATCGTATGCCGGCAGTGCTGATTCTCCTGATGCTTCCAGCAGCGACTCCACCTCGCTAATGGTATCGCTATCCTGTTCTACCAGGGTAGTGAGTTCCAGCAGCTCTTCTGTGGTGGCCGTGTGCTGGACTAACCGGTCCAGTAAATATTGTAATCGGGTGTTCTGTTCCATTTAATGTGTGGTGAATACAGGTAAACGAAGCCCTTTATCTCCCTCTCTCTATTACCAGACAATTGAGCGGGAGAATGGTACCGAAAAAAAAGAAAGTTTTTTTACGCTATCCAAGAATATCGATGAATAGGGCCAGCAGCAGGGGGTAACCGGCTTTCAGGAGGGATTGGCGAATACTTTTCAATGCCATCACCAGCAGATTTTTGACCGTGCTGATGGCCAGCTGCATGTGTGTGGCAATTTCCGCGATGCTCAATCCCTGTTCTCTGCTGAGGCGGTAGATCTGTTGTTGTTTTTCGGGCAACTGCGCCACTGCTTTGTTGACCAGTTTCAGCAGCTGCTGAAAGTCGATGGTGTCGGAAACCGGGATAGCGCTTTCCGGCGCTACCGCATCCATTACTTTGTCCCGGATCGTTTGGCGGCGGACATAGTTCACGGCCAGGAAAAAGCAGATCTTCCTGATCCAGGCGGCAGGATGGGTTACTTCCGCGAGCTGGTCGCGGGTGAGCCATATTTTTAAAAAAGTATCCTGCACCAGGTCATCTGCCACCGCAGTAGATCCCGTAATACGGGCTGCCATGGCCAGCAGCCGTGGTGCATGCATTTCAAAAAGACTCCTGAACGCCGCTTCATCACCGTTGGCGAGGCGTTTATAAAGGTCAGGAGCATCAATAGAATGACCGTCGCTCAATTAAATGATATTTTATTATACTGGCTATGAGATGGCAATAAAAACAGACAGGCGATTCGCCGTAGTTTGATTGATATTCACATGTTGGCATTATGTATCAGACAAAATAACAAATGCGGAGACAAGATAAAATAATAATGCTGAATATTAGCCCCCCATTGTATCAATCGGTGACTATTTCTCCACTTCCTTACCAGCCACTCCCAATGGGAGCTGACGCAGGTACCCAGCACCGCCAAACTGGTGAAGCAATAAAATCGCTTATTTATTATTGAAAACGGATAGCAGGTAATATCATCCCTGCTATCCGTTTTTTTTGAAATATTATAACAACCGGGATATCTCCGGATGTTTAACTCAGCGTAAACCGCAACACCACAAACGCTTTATCAATTGGTGTTGCCATGCTTTGTATACTTAGCTTCCAGTCTTTGATAGCATCTGCCGGTTCCGTAAGCGCGAGGCTTTTTAATGCGCCTATAGGCTGACTATCCGTTAATGGAGCACTATTTAAAGAAAAGATGGCCGTCTGATCACTGGATACCAGGAAGAAATCCTGCACCACCAAATGCTTCGAAGTATAGGTAGCGTAATAAGGCAGGAAGTTGGTCAGCTTGCTGAGGTCCATCGTATTGTTGCCGGACGCATCTTTTATGGTCATCGCCTTATGCCATTCTGTAGGCAGATCGTGTTTCAGGTCCACAAAAATAAACAGTCCTTCTTCTCTTGCCAGGTCATCGGTTTTTTTAATGAAGTTGGTGACACTCTTTGTCGCAGCAAGTTTCAGCCGGTCGCCTCCCTCTACAGCGGTGTAGCGGATAGAAATAATAATGTCGGTAATGGTATCATAATCGAATTGCTGGAATGTAGGCAGCTCAAAACGCCACTTGCTGATCACGCCGGCACCTTCAAACGGCAGGTAACGCTCATCTTTAAAATTTAATTCAAACATACCGCTATCATTTTGCCCGGAACTGGCGGCAATAGCTGAAATGGGCACCATGAATTTCATAAACCGGTCATCACTTTCATCCGTCTTTTCCGGATAATTATTGGTGGTGGCGAGGGCAGAATTTCTGAAGGTATGATCCAGCAAACGCAGCGTGGCATTTAAGCCGGTATATGGACCGGCAATACAAGGAACAGAAATGGATACCGCCTTGATCCTGCGTTTATAATGTCCGGGATAGTCCATATCAAAAATGTATTCCGGTATGGAGAATTCACAGAAACCATTTTCCTTCAGCGACAATAACGCCAGTGGATTTAGCTGCCGGATAGAAATATGTTTATTGATTTCATAATCATATCCCCGGTTTTCCTGGTAAGCGGCTTCCAGTTGTTTTAAGCCCACATACAGTTGTTCACCGGCCAGTAAACCATCATGGCTGGCATCCCAGTAGCCGCTCTGGATAAAGCTGGTGGACGACAGGCCCCGTTCGAAGCGATATGTTTTCTCGGCTTTTTGCGCAATATCGTAGGCTACACTATATACCTGCCGGTACAAGGTTTTCAGCTTTCCTTTCATCCAGGTATACAGTTCTGCGTTTGAATATTTATTTTTCAGGAAGTCTTCTATTTCCTGGGAATTATCTATTTGCTTTTGCTGATTGATAATATCCTGGTTTGCCATGGCAATCCTTATTTGCTGCGAGGCGATCTGTTTATCGATCTGTTTGATTTCATAACCTGCAGCATTGGCCTGCATCACCCGTTCCTGCAGGGCGCGTTTAAAGCCTCCTTTCTTGGCGGCGCTGGCCGACTGGTACGACATATAGTTGGCGGTCATCTGAAGGGCCTTAGACATGGTTTGTGCAGCCTGTCCTAAATTGCTGCCACCATAGCTGGTGCCTACACCCACGCCGAAGGGCTCTGCTGCCCCGGTAATCATCGGGATGGCAAATAATATTCCGGCGATGACTTCCGGCGTGCCAGCGGCCAGTTGGAAGCCGGCAGCCAGCGAGGCCATGTTCATATCTTCCTGTTCGTAAGCAATTAATTTCAACCCACTGTCATCTATTGGTGTTTCAATGGCATTGGCGATTTCCGAATAGTCAGTATCTATGTCAGGTACTTTTCCGGCATCTTCACCGATGAGCTGCAAATAATACTGCATGCGGTAAACAGGAGATTTACGGTTTTGCTGTAATCCTTCCAGAGCGCTCAGTGCTTCATCTACCTGTTTTTTCTTGATTTCCATCTGCAGGTTTTGCATCACACCTTCATGTTTTGCACGAATGAGTGATAAAGATTCATTGTCTCCTTTTTCAATAGCAGACAATATTGCGGCGCCAAGTGATTTAAGTTCATTGCATAATTCCAGGGCCTTTTGCAACAGGTAAAAGAAACGATAATTAGGCATAGAAGTGTTGAGGTCATTCAACACGGCGTCTATACTTAAACCTTGTGCAGCGGCATTTACCAGCAGGGCCGGATCAATCGGTGGCTGGAACAGCGGCAGTATCCGGAATACCCCTTCTATATTTTCGGAATGCCGGATTTTAAACAGCCTGTCGTCCAGTGTATCCCAATATCCCATGAGGGTAGGGTTGTTGGGAATACAGAAGTAGAGGGTAGAAGCAAACCCAAAAATGTTGGCGTATTCAATTTCCTTCTGCGCATTCACCACTCCCGGCGCGATCAGCTGATTACTAAAGGGTGCCACCAATTCCAGTTCTACGATGGCATTGCCAAAGGCATCCCATTTGTTCAGCAGGGATTTATAGGTTTGCGGCTGAATTTTGCCGCGAACAGGAATAAAGGTAGGACGCTGTCCCAGTATATGATATGCCAGGATATACATTTGTGTGGCCTGGTTAATACTTTCTATACTATCCTGGCGGAATAAATAATCTCCCCACGCCACGAGGTTATCAATGTATTTCATGACCACCCACTTCATATATGCTACGGGACGATTACGGGCTACTACATGCGGCATAAACGGATGGTTGCGCCATTCGGTCATGTCTTCTCCGGCAGCAGTATTTGCCTGTAGTTGATTGAATATTTTATCGAGAATACTTTTTGAATCTATTTCTTTAAATGGTGCAAACTGCCAGAACCTGGTATCATCCTTACCTTTGGCCATCGGGTTAAATACATAATGGTACCATTTCATGGCTTCCTCAAACTGCTGACCTTCACTCAGCGCATTGGCCAGCATCATGGGCGCATGGAAAAACAGCTCCCAGTTGTAGAGGGAGTAGGGGCGCTTCAGTTCATGATACGTTTGTACCTGCTGGTTGGAATAGGCGCCAAAAGTATCGCCTTTGTTGATAGCGGGAGATAAGTTAAAACCAAAGAAACTGGCTACATCCGGGAGGTTGATGTTGCCCAGCAACTTGCTGCTAAAAGGATGATTGAAATTATTGGTCCCTGGTAAGCCATTCGATAGCTCCACCAGGTCCGGCGACTCAAAATAGATATCTTTATTGACTCTTTTTTTATCGGAAGAAGCTATTTGCCAGGAATACAAATCTCCTTTCGACTGATTGAAGAAATCGATCGGAATTGCTTCTGTGGTCACCGGGCTGGCATTGTTGATGACATTGCCATTAAAACTGAATGCTCCTCTGAAGGTACCGTCACTGTCGTATTTATCATCCACATTGATCAGCACATGATCGGGATATACTACTGGTACAAATTTAAAGTACTCTATATCCTGCATAATACTGATGGGCGCAGAATTGAAGAAGTCACTTCCAATTTGTTTTTGTGTCCATTTACCATTCTGGTATTCACTCCAGCCCATTTTTATTTCATAGTAGTCAATAGGCCGGTTATCGTTGGAAGAAGTTTTAGCCAGGTCATTAAAAGTTGTACTTCCGTTTTCCGCCGGTTTTGTTTTTTTGATCATCTGTGGGAAGAAGATCAACAGGCGGTCGTTCCAGACTACTGGTATGAGGAAACAGCCATTCGTATTTCTTGTCCGGGTTAACAGCCCCATAAATATCCCGGTAAAGTTATCTTTATCCCAGCTTGTTTGTATGATTCTTCCTACGGCGGTTCCATCAAGGGCAGGAACGTGGATGGAGATTTTTTTAAGGACACCGATGGTATTTACGTTGCCTTTCCACGTATAACTGCCACCTGAAAAATCAGGCGTGTTGGGCAGATAACCTTTAATACTGCAATGGGTAAGATAGAAATGGGTATAGGGTGATTTGTATTTGTGCGTACCCGAAACGACCATTAAAATTTCTTTATCTGTGATATCATAACTGGGAATATCTATCTGCATTTTCTCCCAGGGATACCAGTTGCTTTCCACCAGGTCGAGGTAACGATAGTAGAAGAAGAAAGGCGTATTACGTGTACGGGAAAATACATGGAGCTTTGCCCCGGGCGACCATTGGTTGCCCGTTGGGGTGCCATCAATATAAAATCCCACCACTTCCATGTTCGATATCTCGTGTATTTTATAGAGATAGGATTTCAGGGCATCGGTAATATTTTGTTTATTGATATCTTTTTGAAGTAGTTCGCTTTCCAGTTCTTTGAAGAAAGCGCTTTTGTCGTCCCGGAGATCACTTTCAATCCAGTTTTCGGGATATAAAAATACTTTCCGGTTGGCTTCCCATACGCGGTAGCGCTGCATCCAATCCCAGCGGTCGCGGTCAAGGATGTCATTGGAGATGCCTGATTTGTCTGCTTCCAGTCCAAGGAAGCAACGTTGTATAAATAATTGTACGGATGATATGGCCTGTACTATCCGGGATGTTTCCATCACAGCATCCATCTGCACATCAATCAGGAAATATTCAAAAAGACCATTGGCATCCGTTACGCCCCAGTTCTGTATTTTTTCATCTACCAGCAAATAGCCGATGAGTGCATCTTTTTGATGGTTCCTCAGCAGATCGTTAGCAGGTTTGATGACCTGTTCCCAATCCGTTTGTTTGTATTTGGCATGAATAGCTTTGTTAATGCTTTCTGCAATCGTATGACAAACAGAGAAGGTGGCCCCCGGCTGTGCCCAGTCAAATAGCTGGTCCACATCCATTCCTATTTTACTGGTTACACCAATGGCCTGCTGCAGGGTGAGTAAATTGATTTCGTTTTTGAAATATACCGGATCGTTCCAGTTAAAATGTGCAGGCGTTATCAGCTTACCGATAGCAATTTTATCCCACAATGTTAATGCGGCTATTTTGGGAATCAGCTGCGTCTTGTCTATGCCGGCTGTGCCAGTCCATTGCAGGAATTCCAGCAAATTGGTACCGGTTGGCGGCAGTGAATTGCGCAACCGGGTATATGTTTCCAGCCGCAGCCACTGGGTAATATCGGGGGCATTGAAGTCAATACCGAAATCGGGCACATTTTCAAAAATATAGTTGACTTCATCTGCACTGATACTAAATCCATTAATGAGTATGGCCGCTTTTATCAGCAGGGTATAGGCGGCGCTGGTACTGTTGCTGGCAAAATCAGGTAGTAAAACGGCGGTAGGAATAGGTGCGGGCATCGCAGTAGCCGTTTTCCAGCTCAGGTCTTTTAAAGAGCTATCCAGGTCGTTTACCTGGAAGGTGTAAATTTTCCCTGCCAGCAATTTAGTAGGTACCGACCACCATTCATTGGTAGGATCATCCTGCTGTACAAAAGGAAGTGCTGTGTTACCCAGCAATATCACCGGCGCCACTGTTGTGCTGCCGTTTTGCACGATGAACGTCACTACACTGTCGGAAGCTGGAATGAGAAAGCCATTCCAGCCGGTGGCAGCAGGAGCGGTGCTGTTTTTAATACTTTCAAATACGTTGTAAACCGATACCGGTGTGGGAATAGCGGGTACCTTTAAAATGGTGGACACCAGCAAATCTGTTACAGCCAGGTCCATCCCCGTTTGATCCGACAAGCGGTTGATGATAAAGCTGTGATATAACTGTTGACGGAGATAAGGCAGAAAAACATTCAGAAAAGCGAGTCGCTTTACCGGTGCAGTATTGGGGTCGGGGAGTCCATCTATCATCTGGTCGGCGGTCACTACTTTATCGCCCTGCAATAAAATACTTTTGATCGAATCACATACACCTGCTAACAGTAGCTTAAATTGTTTGTCCTGTTGTTTGGTGATGCGGTCCATAGATGGATCCCAGTTGGGATCAATACTCAAATCATTAAACGCGGTGATTTCTCCGGGGGTAAGAACGCCCGTTACCTGGATACGACCATTGGCCCAGTCATAAATCAGTTTAGTCCTTAACGAGAGCAGATCGGCAGATGGTGGGCTGGCAATGAGGTCATTTTTACTATCAAGACCATCGCGGGCGGTATCAAGATGTACAGGCACATTGGTGCTGAATACATTGGTGCCATTCAGGATACCCATGATGAGCGTTACTTCCGCCTGGTTATATAATAAACTGACTTTCGATTTTACCAGCTCGTTCGACGCCTGGTTTTGCAGATCGGCCTGTTGGTCATCGGGAGAAGCGGTAGGGTCGGCAGCCACCAGATCCGGGTTCGCGGTATCAATTCCATTCAGGCCGTCATATATGTTTTTGGCCAGTTGAAGAATGGTGATGAGGGCGGGCGTAAACGGCTTTTTAGTATTATCAATGTTATGGAGAATATAATTCAGTTGCCGGTAATCAAATCCCGCATCATCCATTTTTGTCCAGTTGTTGATGAAGGTGAGTGTTGCATCCGCACTGGTGAATGGATCGCCGAAAATGGGCCATGCTGCAATGAAATCCGGCATTCGTAAGCCTACTACTTTTGCGAGTAAAGTATACCGGTAAATAAAAGAAATGTTGGACAGTGTCAGATTCACCAGGGTAGGATGCTGGGTGAGGATTGCATTCAAATCATCTGAGGATAGATTGAATGCGGACATCAGCACCGGGATGTGATCTTTAATAAGAATGGGGGTGGTCAGGTAATTGCCGTCACTATCCGGTTGGAAAACGGTGTCTTCTCCGGTAATGTTATGTGTTAGCAGCAGGCGGGCATACAGCGAAGGATCGCCTGCGGTGCTGATATTGCTCCAGAAGGAGAGTAGCTTTATCAACTCCAGCCCGGTGAGGTCCAGTAATTTTTTTACGGCTACCAACTCATGAATGAGTGCGGTGTTAATGTTATAATGGAGCCATACCTGTAATTGTTTGTTTTCGCAGCTGCAGTCGTCTACACTTTTACGCTGGCATTCAAGCGGATCAAATGTGTTGCCGGCAGTGTAAGACAAACTCATGATGGCTTTGTCTGTTTCATCGATGCTCCATTCCAGTTTACGCCACAGGCGGATAAAGCGGTGGAAGCGATCGTATTCCGCTTCCGTAACAGGGGAGCCATCTAAATGAATCATCACCGTTTTTGAAATGTCGCAGTCGGCAGTAAAATCGACCCGGCTGAATTTGTTGTTCTGGAAATGGCCGATGGTTTTATTATTCAGTACAACTGATCCTGTTAAGCTTTTGAAGCTGTCATTATAAGATTTGTATTCCCCTTCAAAGGTGATGATACCTGTTTTGCAATCTATCGTTGCCATGCGGATAGATTGTTTTCTTTCTTCTCTGTACAACACACAATCCCGTATTTCAAATTGTATGGCAGATGGCGCCACCGCTGCGGCTACATTGTGGGTGGGGCTATTCACGATCAGGGTGCCATTGATACAATGACAGCCTTCATCGAGCACAATTATTTTTCCCACTTGTTTAAACGAACAAATCAGCCAGTGTTCTATTTCTTTGAGATCTACCGGTCGCTCCCGTTGTTTCGGCTGACAAGGGTCAGGTGCTGGTTTTTTAAAGTCCAGCCCTTTTGATGCCGCCCATTTTTCAGGATTGTGGATGGCTTCCAGTTGTTCTTTTAACGACAGCGTCATGAGGTAACGATAGCTGAAGGGCAGGCTTTCCATAATGGTCAATGCCCTGCCTTCCGGCATCATAAAATTCAGGAACCTCGTTTTCAATAATGCCACCAGCTCCGAATACTGAATGCCTGTACGTGGCAGTAGTTGTCGCTTTACAAATTGGAGTCCCACCATTGTTGCCTCATTGGTGCTGAGCATCTCTGCGGTATTGACAGCGGTGGTTTTGGACGGATCGTCATAGCCGTAGTAGTCGCAAACAGGCTTCACCTGGATGGCATCATGGTATATCTTCGCGGTGTTAGCATGATTGCATTGGATGTCCCATTGATTTCTGCTGACGAAAGCTTCCTTTGTCAGGATGATGTATTCATCCTGGGTAATCTTTAAATATTCAGCATCCGTGGCACGGGTAAGGTATTCAAGATGATATTGATCCAGTTGTACATTCCTGGCTGCAGTAGGATCCGGGTCGGGGCTGGCGACATCCGCGTCGCTGCCTACCGGATCAGGTGTGGCCGTAGCATGGATTTGCCGGGGTGAGCGGAAGGTATCCATTAATTCGTAGCGACTGGTTTGCAGGAACTCCAGGTAGTTCCGGATCACATCAATAGGCTGATGATAGGGTAAGTTAAACGGGTATACTGCTTTTGATAAGATCGTGTAGGCGTGATAGTTAGTATGCTGTGGCTGGGCCAGCAATTCGCTGCTGGTTTCGTTGGACACATTGAATGCCTTTAATTTTTTTGGATCATTGTACACCGCATATTGCTCCATTACTTCATTTACCAGGTCTACGTAAGGCAGAATGGTATTGGTGTTGGCGCAGGTGAGCTCCAGGCAGCCGAGGTCCGGGCGGCGATCAAATAGTTTTTGTAAGGGTGTTCCTGAAATATCTGCCGGGTTACTTTTTATTTTGATGGAAGGATCTGCGCCGGATTCTTTTTCACTTAGGTTGTTATTCCTTAAGTATTGCAGCAGCTCCACAAAGTAAGAAGCTGCGCTGTATACGGACGTACATTCGCCACACTCGCAGAAGTCGGCATCTGCAAAAAGGGCATTCCAATCCAATGGGCTGGTGGGTATGGTGTTGGTAGTGGCCTGGCTGGCTGCATTGATTGATTGATCAATTAAAGCGATGCCGGTGCCACGCATGGTTTCTATGGCAGATGCCATGGCTTGTTCTCCGGTTACCCGTCTTGCCATGGCTGCTTCATGGATGCTGGCCGCTGTGTTTTCATCCAGGCCATTGGCCGTCATCATGTTGGTGAACTGCTGCCGGGGCATTTCACTGATGCTTAAGCCGGTGGTGAAATTAGCGGATATTAGCGCTGGTACGGCTTCCGGAGCCGGGCTTACCCGAACTATTCTCTGTAATGATTTTAAATCGTTTTTTACTTTTTCCTGATCATCCGGAGAGACATCTTTTAATACATCTGCCTTATTCAACAGATCATAAACAGGATGCGACCGGATATTAAAGTCCGGATTTTTTTCCAGTATCGTTGCGGTAGTGGCGCCGGAGGGGGTATTTAAAAGGGGGACCTCCGGATCCTTCACCATGTTAACTACCACTGCTGTTGGCTCGTGCTGAAAAAGACGAGTATGCAACGCTTTTGCGAAATCTGTTTTATCTGTGCCTGCAGGTATTGCATCATCCGGAATGCTGTCGGCCAGGGAAGTTTGATTGAAGCGGAGCGCAATATCCCGCAGGGTATTGGTGGCAGCATCCTTTTGGAATTTGTCTACAATGTGCGCGTTGTTGCCCGACCAGGTGGCCAATGCAGCAGTAAACTGCAACTTGTTCAATAGTTCAGGAGTAAATGCTTTATCTCCTTCCAGGGTGGATATAGCAGCTTTCGCGTCCCCGTTATGGGTTGTTAGCAGCGCTGTAAAAGTGCTCAGTAAGGCTTTGTCATTGCCGAAATCAGCATGAAAAAGATGGGTGGAATCGCTTTTGGGGGCTATCATGATAGTGAATTTTATTGTTTGTTATTATCAGCTATATACACATGTAACTATATTGTTCCGGAAGTGCAGGGCAAAATTCTTCCTTGGATTTTGAAGACAGAGGGCCTTCTACTTCCATGCCTCTTTTTTTGCTTAACACCTCTTTCATAAAAGTGGACTCGCCTTCATTAACGGAACCCACCGGGTTAGGCCATTTGGATTTAAACAGACTGGCAATCAGGCCGGCTAAGCCGAAGATAGCGCCGCCAATTAACTGACCAAATGAAGCACCTTCTCCTATCCATTCTGATCCCGTTATACTATTTCCATAGGATTTCGATTTACGACTGCTGAATACTCCGATGAAAGCGCCAACAATGGCCCCGATAATGGTGCCTATCATTGCGCCAATGGTGCCGGCGATCATACCAATGATGGGTATTAAACCACCACCATTCAACAGGAAAAATGCATCTTCGTATTCATCTTCCACTTTTTTCAATCCTTCGTATACATTCCGCCATTCCTTCTCTGAAATTTTTCCCAGTTTTGAATGACCTTTTGTGATCACACCTTTGTCTTGCATTAGTTCGAGTGCCTTTTCGTTATCCCTTACCAATGCCATAAAATCCTCAAAGCTTTTACCACGCACTGCGAGGTCGGCTTCCGGGAACATCAGATGCCCTAATCTGTCGCCCAGCAGGTACTCGGATTTATGGTAGTGCGCATCCTGTATAGGATGCAACAGGTTTTCTCCGGCACCTTCCAGTGTTGGTGAGGTCTCCTTTTTGAATTTGTTATAGAAGTGGCTGAATTTCTCTTCTGTGGTACCATTATACAAGGCATGGCCTTCTATATTCGTTTCCTTTACATAGTGGCCAAAAAAGTTCATGCTGTTGCTGGTGGCGTCCAGCTTATCTCTCCGGTCACTTACATTGGAGGCTCTGCCTATATTCATGGCCTCCTCATCACCTACATACTGCGATGCAATGAGTATGGTAAGATACTGGTGGATGGCAATATCAGCCCTGCCATTGACGTCCGATCGGGTAACGGCATTGTTTCGTGCATACCGGTAAAGATTTAATCCTGCACCGGTGCCAATGGGATCGGCGCTACACCATCGTCCCAGCCAGGTAATATAGTATCGTGCGCTGTGGTATTCCAATCCGGTTTCTTCATCCCGTTCTCTGCTGGTGTAGCGATAGCGTTTAGCCGCTACGTTTATAGCAGCGTTGTTCGCCTGAAAGGCGGTAGTACCAAAGGGATGATATTCTTCATAGTTGATGATTTGTGCATTTTCATTCAGCTCCAGGGTAACGCTTTCCAGGTGATTGTCCAGCTGATACCTGGTGGTTTTTACTACCGGCGCCTGTTGCTGACTGCCTCCTATAATAACAGCGGGGGCAATTTCTGTATCCAGCATTGCTATACGGGTTTTGTCATCCATCACATGCAGGGTTTCCCTGACCAGCCCACTGGAATTATTATATACTTCATAGCTGCCGAGGTAGATCCGCTCTTCTTTTTTGGAAGGCGTATTGCCATCGGAGGCAGCATATTCCGTTACTTTCCGGGTTCTTTGCCCGGTGCCGTCGTACACATAGTAAGTCGTTTCCGGTGTGCCGTTGTTGACCACCTGCTGTGCCGTGGCTTGCAGTTCTTCTTTAAAATTCCAGTTCATCACCGGCAGGTGCGGCATACCGGTCATGAAGCCGTGCTGTGCATGGTGTGGATATAACCAGGTTTGACTGCCAATGGTGGTACTTTTTATCCGGTTGTTATGGTCTTCGTACAAATAATCCCTTGTCCAGGAGCCTGTACCAGCGCTGTGCCCCATCTGTTTAATATTTCCCACCACATCATATTGATAATGCTGACTGTAATTCCGCAATGCGTTGTTATCGCTGGTAGCATGTTGATTTATAAAAGGAAGGTCATTCCAGTTATCGGTGGTACCAAATGAAACAATGACATCGGCTTCCCTGCCGGTGGCGTTGATCAGCCGGTATTGCGCATCATAAGTATATTCATTGGCTGCTGCTACGAGGGTATTTTTAAAGAAAGTATCAGGGAGCGCGGGATCATTTATCCGGAGCACGTTGCCGGTGGGATCGTACACGTATTGCAGATCCTGTAACTTTTTGGCGGTACTGTTGGTCGTAACAAGGCTGCTCAGCCGGAAGGTGAGAGGATCGTACTTATATTTAGTTAATACATCATTGCCATATAAGATACCGCTGCGTTGTCCCTTTTCGTTGTAGTCAATGTTTTTTATAAAGGGGCTGTCATGGCCGTTTTCATGAACGGTAACGGCGTTGAGTAATCCGGCAGGATTAAAGTCCGGTGTGGTGATTTTATTGTCGGGGGTTGTTTGCCGGATAAGTCTGTTCAGTGCATCGTACGCAGTAGCCGTGGTAAGTGTATATTCCGGTGACGTAGCCAGTAAGCTGTCGGGGTTCACCATATCCCAGTCGGGCATGTTTTTATAATCCAGCGCAAATATGCGGGTGGTATCCAGCAGGTTGCCTTTAAAATCGAAGGTACCGGAGATGATTTTGCCGGCGCTGTCATACAAATTTTTCAGCTGGCCGATGCGGTTCAGTAATTTTTCTGCAGCGCGTTCTGCGGCTGTCATGGCGGGTTTGTCGCCGTACACTACTTTTTCATACAGGGCCTGCGCATAAATAACGGTGTCGCCTCCGTTGATGCGTTTGCCTGTTGGCCGGTGTAAGGCATCATATTCAAATGATAGTTCGTGGCGTCGTTCATCCCACATTTTCACGGGGTTGCCCATGATGTTATGCAGTGTCCAGCGTTTGCCGGTATCCATACTTGTTTGCACTGTCCGATGGCCCAGCATATCGTAGCGCCATGCCATCACGGTATTACCACGGGCGTCTGTAATGGTCAAAGTATTTCCTTCTATGTCCATGTCTGCCCGGCTGAAATACTTTTCTTCCAGCACGTTGCCGATACCGTCTTCCCAGCGATTATGATCTATGCTCAGTATTGGTCTGGCTAATGTATCGGTGATCATGCAGGAAGGCGTATTGTAATGTACGGCTGATTTTATAGCGGCTATTTTCTCCGGATCATTTGGGTTAGGAAGGTTAATGCGTGCGGCGTACCAGGCACTTTCTTTAACGGTGTCGTTGACGTCATAAGAGCATTGTTTCCAGGCGTCAAATACCACCTTGTTAAACGTTCCGTTGGGTAGTTCGGTTTTAACGCTTCTGCCGGTGCCGTCATAGTAGAGGATAGGAGAAACGCCTTTTTCTACCCAGGCAGGATCGTTTTCGTAGGCGGGCGTAGTAGAAAAATACGGTTCATATTGCCGGATAGGATTGCCTTTATTATTCAGCACGGTCCGGCCATTGCCCACCCAGCGCAACTGAGTGCCGGTGTTTAAGAGGGTGCCATCAGGTAGTTGTACTTCTCCGGCTTCTGCCTGTATTTTTTTCATGGCTACCTGTCCAAATCCATCGGTATATTCAAAACTGATTTGCAGCGGGCTATCCGGATCAACGGCGGCGTGTTGCTCCCGCTTAATGACGGCCGCTACACAAGGTTGCTGATGAAAGTCGTACACTATTCTTACCGAGGCGTTGTGGAGTAGCAGATGGGCTTGCGTTTGTAATTGGGTGTAATCGCAGATACCCGGTGCCGTTGTATTGGCCAGCGCAAAGAAGGCGGCTATATTTCCGGATTCAGGTGATCCGGTGTAGGCGGTGATCCCGATTAAGTTGTCGGCTTCTTCACCCTGCAACGGGTCGTTGCCGGCTTTTCCTTCTGTGGAGGTGGCTTTCACGAGTCCGAGTTCATCTGTGATGACAGCAGAAATATTATCATTGATATCCAGCATGCGCAATGGCGAGAGTGTACGATAGCTGAATGCCAGTACCCTTGTTTCATTTTGATGGGCATCAAGTGTTCGTTGCAGGAATAAGTAATAAGGATCGTAAAATACAGTGGAGATACTTTGCAATGGATCGGTATAGCTAACCGGACTAAAGAACCGGTTTTTTATGTTGGTGAGCGTTTCACCACCGTGACAGAATTGTACGGTGCCTGATGGTATCCACCAGTTAGTAGCATCGGATATAAAGCCTGCCTGTTGCAGGTCTGTATCTCCCACTACAAAGGGTAAAGAAAAAGCATCGGGCACAAAAAGATCCTGCAACAGGCCGGGTGTATACGCCAGTTGATAGCTTTCATAAGTGACGCTGCGTACATCCATCGAGCCTTCGGCAAGCGGTAGGGTGAGGGAAGCGTTGTAAAAGATGGTTTTAACATGCTCCGTCAAACGTTTCTGCGGCGAGAGATTATTGGCGGTTTGCTGGTAGGCAATTTCGGGAGTGGGATCTATTGCCCCTTTAAAATCGGCGATCGTAAAAGCAGGATGACCGATACCCGGCGTAAAGCCGGTGAGCTCATAGGTTTGCGTTTGCCAGGGTTTTCTCAGGTAATAATTTTCCGGTGTAATAATATCTTTCGTAAAGCTATTCCGTGTAAAAGTGATCCATTGTTGCTGCTGCGCTTCTTTTGCTTTTTGTTTTGCCAACGCGGTGGCGGGGGAATCGCCTGGAGTTGGTTGCAGCAAAGGTTCCTGCTGCTGCCTGGGATATACTACGGATACAGATTCCAGCACGTTGCCCAGTTCATCGGTGGTAATGGTGAGCGTATGTGCAATACGGGGATCTGTTGCCTGCCGTTCATACACGTAGTTAATCGCTTCACTTTCTTTTACCAGGAAAGCGGCGTATTTATTGATTCCGCGTTCCTGTAGTAATTCAATGAGGCAGTTGTGTGTTGCTACGGAAAATGGAATTTGTTCCGTTTCCAAAGCAGCGGCCTTGAAGGTGATAAAAGCGGGATCATTGTCTGCATAGCTGTGAGCCAACTTTTCATCCGCTATTCTTTTCGATGCATCCAGGCCAAATATTTCCTGGCGTAGCACCATGCCTTTACAGGCCCTGAGGGCTTCGCGCCATTCGGCAGCGCTTAGCTGGTTTATCGAAAATACACTGAGTTTAGGATTGGGTATTATCACCGCATCGGGTAGTGCATACTCTGTTGCAGTGGTGCTGAATCCATTATTTTTGAAAAGCGCGGACCAGTATTCCTGGCTGAATTGACTGAGGATCCTTTCTCTGTCGAGGAAGGCGCCGGTATGAAACCAGGTTTTGGTGAGCACCGGTGGCTGATGATGTTCGTTGGCGGGATTGGCGGCAGTGAATACATCAAAGTCTTCTGTATCGGTTTGTTCTACTCTGCCAAACCCACGAAACTCCCGCTCTGCAGGATCATAATAGCCATGGTGATAAGTATACTGTGTGCTATATCTGACATTGGTGACTGTTTCGGTGATAATGGTTTGTGCAACTACCTGGACAGGGAAAGGCAGTTGTGTGATCCAGGGTGTTCCATTTTTTTTATCCTGCAAATAGTAATGTGTGGAGCTTTTATAGATTACGGTAGTTAGCTTGCCCATGCCATTGTTATGACTGCACATGATATGCGGTTTCCGGCCACCCATTAAATCGATGTAACGCATCGGTGTTCCGCGATAGGCAGGTAATGTGGAGGACCATACAATGCAGGCGGTTCCATTGCCTGTGAGATCCGTCACCGTAATTTTATTGGGTTGTTCTGTAGGAAGAAATGGTTGGATGGTGGTGACGTCACTCCAGGCATTGCCACTGAAATTCAGGTAGGCACGGAATTCCTTTTTGCCGAGGTACATGATGTCGGTAGCTCCGGTGCCGCTGATGTCTGTCAATTGCAGATAGGCGGGATTGAATGCTTCCGGTGTATCAAAGAGGGGCGAATTATCCATGGTAATTTTGGCGCTGAAACGTCCATATCCCATATTGGCCCAGTAACAAACTTCTCCGTTTCTGATGCGGACGAGATCCGTTAATCCATCGCCCGACATATCTGCGAGGAAGATCCGTTGTTCCGGATCTGAAAAAAGAATGGCGGCCCCTTTTTCTTCATCATAGGGTTTGGTGGCCAGTTCCGGCGCACCGTAACCTGTTTTGCCTTCGTTTTCCCAATACCAGAATGCACCCAGATCAGAGAAAAGGATCTCTGGTTTACCATCACCATTGATGTCGAGCATGCGTACATTCGGGTCATGCAGATCGAGGTTGAGTGTTTTCAGGAATGACCGGAAAGGTTGCCAGTGGCCGTCATCACCTAATTCAAAATAGCCCTGGGAAGTGGGCGAGTGGACTACGATCTGCTTCTGTCCATTGGCATCGAGGTCCTGTAGTTGCAGGGTACCGTTGCTGATGCCGGTGAAGGATGGTTTTGGGAGGATCGCAAGGGCGTTGTCAAAGCAGAGGTCTCCGTTTTCATCTGTTCCCCGGTTGGATTTATAATACCATCCGTTGGCTTGTTCTGTGAGGATGCCGTTGATGCCTTCGTTATATAAATCTACCCATTGATAATTATCGGCAAGTCCGGAAGGCGCATGTACAAGGCTTTCCGGGCTGACTTCTTTTACTTCCGTATTCCAGCGCAGCCATTGATAATCGAAGGTCAGTGGGGGCAGTGATTTAACGGAATAGGCACTGTTGTGCCATATATAGCCTTGCTGGGTAATGCCTGTCAGATAGGTGAGTGCAGTGGGGCGGTCACTGCCCGGCGGTGGTGTGCTGGCAGGTACGTAGGTAAAATCGAGCGACTTCACCAGGGTGGGCATACCGGCGTTCAATTCCGCGAAGGTATGAAACAGCAGCACCCTTTGACATAACCGGTAGCTGCGGAGTTCAAATCCTGCACGGCAGCTGGAGAATGGGTCCTTACGGGCCTGCCAGTCGCCGGGATCGTTGGGTGTTGGCAGCAGCAGGTCATGCTCGCCATAATCAAATACCAGCTCAAAGAAATGATCAGGATCCGGAGGCGGCTCCACCGCATAAACGGAGCTGGGATAATAAGGCGTTTTGTTGCCGTATTTAATACGTTTGAGGTGTTTGTTGACAAAAGGTTGCAGACCATTGTACCTGTTTTTTTCAGGCAACGCTTTCGCCACATTTTTAAGATCTTCTGCTTTGTATTCATACCAGATCCAGGAGCCTTTATCATCAAAGCTGCATTCGGGCAACCACTTAAAAATCTGTTGGGCATCATCCGGATGCATGATACGGTATGCAGGACTATAGCCGAAGAAAGTAACCGTATTTTGCGGTGTGGTGACACGCCAGTAGTAGCCATTATCGGGATGAAAGATCCGTTCTATCCTGGAGAAACCACTTTCAATCCGGGGGCGGTACTGTCGGATGGTAAATGCACCGATGGTTTCCTGTCTTACCTGCCAGGCATTGCTTTTCCAGTCCATCAGCGGCACCAGTTCTTCCAGACCGGTAAACATAAAAAGATCTTCCCCGGAGATGTCATCGATATCATTGGTATCAAAATACCGGGGCAGTTTTTTATCCGTGCTGCGTTGAATGGCGGGCAGACCTATGTCCCAGCCAATGCCAAAAAGACTGTTGCCGGTACCTGAATTATAAGACAACGACAACTGTGGCTGGAAGCCATTTCTGTTAGGTGTGCAGGGTAAGGGAATGGTGAAAGACGCGGTTCCGTTAGCGGCATTTACCTGGAACTTTTCATCTATGCTCTTTAATGCGCCACCGCCGGCAGGAAGCGATATGCGGGGTATGTTCAATGCGTTTGACGGGGTATTGCGCTCTTGCCCGAGCACGGAAAATGAACCATGCCTATCCTGGACAGCGCTGTCATTATTATCCATAATGTTCTGATACTTTTAAAATCGGGGTTTGGGGGTATCGAGGTTCTCTTTTGGGGATCTTATTGCTATTGACCTTTATCCAGTGCTTCTCTCTAAATATAACACTATAAAGATAAAAAACAATTTTCTCCTAACGGAAGTATACCAATTTTAACATGTTTTTCGGTTAAAATTGGTATACTTCGGGGTAATTTTTACATAGGATACGTGCAGGAAATAGAATAAATTGGCGTCCAATAACCTGATTCCAGTGGGGCTAACTGATTCCGATAAGCATATAAGGCAACTTCCTGTACACACCAGCCATCTTGCGGCAGCAACCGGGCTTGCCGTTTTCTGGAATGAACTGCAACAACATAATGAACACGGCCTGTATAAGATCTATCATGAACTGTATGATAACTTATATCACTATGGCATCTCGGTAGTACCGGATACGCAGATGGTAAAAGAAGCCATTAATGACGTGTTTGTAGAGTTATGGAAGAAGCGGGAACAGTTGATCATGCCTGACCATATACCGAATTATATTTTTATCTGCTTTAAACGCCGTCTCAGTAAATTATTAGGAAAAGAAAACAAGCGCACCGGTAAGTATGCCGGGCAATTATTCCAGGAGCCGGAAGAACAGCCCTATGAAACGGTGCTGATCAACCTGGAATCAGACGGGCAGTTACGTGATAAAATGGAAAGAGTGCTGGCGCAGTTAACCGCCCGGCAAAAGGAATTTATCCGGCTTCGCTTTTATGAAAATATGAGTATGGAAGAAATTTCTCTTCAGACCTCTGCGTCCATCCGTACCATATATAATACCCTGCATACCGCCATCGTACAGCTCCGCAAGATTATGTCCCTCTTCGTGCTCACACTTATGTTGTATTTTGGAAAATAGTTTCCATTTCTTTGGTAAATAATTAAGATACCGGTCCTCTTTACATTAAACGGGTGATACATGAACCTACAATCCTTCATGGCGGAAGACTTTATGCTGAATGACTCTTTTGTGCGTTACTGTCTGCAAAGTAATGAGGAGGACGTTGCTTTCTGGAATGACTGGATTGCACGGAACCCACATAAGCAGGAGGAGACAGATAAAGCGCGGGAATGGGTACTACGGCTAGGTGTAAAGCTAAACGCGGAGGAAAAGCAGGAGGAGTTCAATAAGCTGCGTGCGCTTATTGAAACAGATCATGACTCGGTAAAGCGCCGCAGAAGTTATCTCCCTTATGCCGCAGCAGCTGCATTGGCAGGTTGTATGGCTTTTGCATGGATGTGGAAAAAACAATCACCCACCAATAGCAAGGCCATTGCTTACATCACGTATCGTGCGGATAGCGCCCGTAAACAGGTATTACTGGCGGATGGCAGCACGGTGATTTTAAACCGGAACAGTGAATTGCGCGTGCCTGATAATTACAACCAGCAGGAACGTCATTTAATACTTACGGGAGAAGCATTATACGATGTACAAAAAGATGATAAGCGCCCCTTTACCGTTACTGCAGGCAACACCAGGGTACAGGTGCTGGGTACCGTTTTTAAAGTGCGGGCCTATCTTTTCGACAGTAGTGTACAGGTATCATTGCTCTCCGGAAAAGTAAGTGTAGCTGCAGCAAACAAGGCAAAGGAATTATCACCGGGACAAACCGTAAAAACAATCCACGATCAGCTGATTACCGGCACCTTCGATGCCACGCGCGAACAGGACTGGCGTAACGGGAAATTGTCGTTCAGAGATGCCTCCCTGTCTGAAGTGGCAGATCAGCTGGAATACTGGTATGGCATTAAAGTACACATCACCCCGGGCAATTATCCGGCTATTCATTTCAATGGCGAATTCGTGAACAAATCTCTGCCAGATGTATTAGCTTCTATTTCTTACATCACTAATCTTAAAACAGACATTCATAAAGGCGAGTTATTTATCAACCATTAATTATAGCAGCAAGCCTGCGATTCCATTCTAAACAATAAACTTTCTAATGTTATGAGAAAGAAATGTATCTCTTGTACCTACAAGGGTATAGCCCGGCGCGTGCTCTGTATCGCGGTGGCAGTGTGTTTGCTGTCATGGGTGCAGGTTACCGAAGGACTTAAAAATAAAGTTGAAATAGGGTTCTCTCAATCCAGTGTAATCAGCGCTTTGCGTTACCTGGAGAAAAATACCGCCCTGAAATTTTCTTACAACCGCGATGACCTTGAACGTACCGCAAAATTTACCATCGATAAAAAAGTACGTACTGTAGAGGCCTTACTAAAAGAAATCTGTAACGCTACAGGTCTTGAGTATAAAATAACGGAGGACATGATCCTGGTAAAGCCAGCCGCTCCACCCGCCACTTCTAAATCAGATCAGCAAAAAGAAGGAGACCTGCAGGGTATCGTAAAAGCCGCTACCGGTGAACTGATGCCGGGTGTGAGCGTAAAGGTAAAAGGAGGGGGCAGAGGTGCGCTGACCACCGAGAACGGAAAGTTTAATCTTACCGGCGTTCCCGAAAATGCGGTACTGGAAGTATCCTTTATAGGATATGAATCACTGGAGGTAAAGGCCACCGGTCACCAGGACCTGAACATTACCATGTATCCTTCAGTAAAAGTACTGGACCAGGTAGTAGTGGTAGGGTATGGTACACAGCGGAAAAGTAACGTGACCAGTGCCATTTCTTCTGTAAAAGGAGATGTGATTGCGAACATGTCTACCAACAACCCGGTGGATGCACTGCAGGGCAGGGTAGCCGGTTTAACGGTAACAAATGGCGGCGGACAACCCGGCGCTCAGGCAGATGTACGTATCCGCGGTCTTAGCACCATGGGTAGTCACAAGCCTTTATATATTATTGATGGATCTCCCGGCGATGCGACTTACCTGAGCAATAATGATATTGCTTCTATGGAAGTATTGAAAGATGGCGCTGCGGCCTCTATTTACGGTTCTTCCAGTGCCAACGGCGTTATCCTCATTACCACCAAAAAAGGTAAGAAAGGGGTGCCTGTCATTGATTTTAATGCTTACTATGGTGTGGTAAATCCTACCGGTAAATACGACATGCTGGATGCCGAAGGGTATAAAGCCGTTCACAAAATGATGTATACAAATGCAGGTCGTACGTTACCTGCTTTTGTTACTAAAAATACCGGCGTGAATACCAACTGGCAGGATGAAATTATCCGTCCCGGCAGCGCCGAAAATTATAACCTGAACCTCCGCGGTGGTGGTGACTATATCACCTATGCCCTGAGTGGAGATATTACCAATGAAAAAGGTACTTATATAGGATCTGATTTTAAGAAGAAAACCATCCGCTCCCGCAATGAATACAAGAAAGGAATTTTAACAGTAGAAGCTAACCTTACCTATTCTGAAACGAAAGCTACTGTACCAAGATTTGCCGCACGGGAAGCTTACTTCCAGTCACCTTTACTCCCCGTACTGGACCCTAAAGAAAAATATGGTTATGGTTTGCAGGTAGATGGCTTGCCCAAGTATCAGAACCCGATGGGAGCAGATCATTATTTTCAGAACTCCACCAACACACAATACTTTAATGTGAATACCCGCTTCACGCTGGCACTGTGGAAAGGGCTGAAGTTTGTGACCAATCTGAACCTGGTCAATGAAAACGATTTTGGCTTCACATACCGGCCGGCAGTGCGTATCAATGCCAACGATGGCGCCGTGCCTTATGCTTATCTCTACAATATACGCACCAATGCCAGGCAACGGCTCATGGAAAATCTGCTGTATTATGATGTGACATCAGGTAAGCATTCACTGAATCTGCTGGCAGGTTACACGGCACAGGAACGCAGCAGCGAATGGCTGGATGTTACGGCAGATGGTAAAACAACGGTACGTACCATTCAGAATGGAGAGCTGGTAGAAAAAACGGTGCCTGGTGGTTTCCTGGACCCTTCCTTCGTTACCATGGATGGTGCACTGGGCGGTACTTTTGGCGCTGGTGGCAGCAGAACAAAATATGTTCGGTTGTCTACATTAGGTCGTATCAACTATGCATATGATAACCGCTATATGGTGCAGCTATCCATCAGAAGAGACGGCTCTTCCAAATTTGACCTGGCCAGGCATTATGGCATCTTCCCTTCTGTAGCATTGGGATGGAATATGCAAAAAGAAAATTTCATGAACAGCATTACCTGGCTGGACATGTTGAAGTTACGTGCCAGTTATGGTGAGTTGGGTACGGAAGAAGCATTGCTTCCATATGACCACTTAAACCTGATGGTAGTGGATAATACCTGGGCCGGTGGTTCGGTGCAGGGTAGTGGTAGTACACCATGGCCCGGTATCATTGGTCAGGATCTGTTGGGTCGTGAGCTGCACTGGGAAACCAGCCGTTCCGCTAACGTTGGTTTTGATTTCAGTTTGATTCATAATAGTCTCAGTGGTTCCTTCAACTACTTTAGTAATAACACCGATGGTTTACTGGTAACCAAAGAAGTACCGCCATCTTCCGGCGTAAACAATCCGACACTGAACGTAGGTAAAATCAGGAATCGTGGCTGGGAGCTGGAACTTACTTACAGCGGTGGCCGCAGAGAGGGTTTGCAGTACAGTCTTACCGGTACTTTCAGCAGTGTGAAAAACGAAGTAGCCTCATTGGCTAATGCCGGACAAACCTTATATGGTACCGGTCTTAAATTCGGCGCTGACCATTATGCCAACCAAACCCGTGTAGGCCGTGAAGTAGGTGCTTTTTATCTGTATGAAGCAGATGGTATTTTCCAGTCGGATGCAGACGCCGCCAACTACAAAAGCAAAACCGGCGACCGCTTACAACCTGCCGCTAAAGCAGGTGATATCCGTTTCAGAGATACCAATGGTGATGGTGTGATTGACGAGAATGATAAAACCTACCAGGGTTCCGGCTTCCCGAAATTCGAATATGGATTTAATATTACCCTGAATTATAAAAGAATAGATTTCTCTCTTTTTGTGCAGGGGGTAAATGGCAGCAAGGTGTATAATGGTAACCGGTTTGAACTGGAAGGGATGGATGCCGGCCGCAATTTCCTCACTACCACATTAAATGCCTGGACACCGCAAAATACCAATACAGACATGCCACGTGCCGTGTTGGGCGACCCTAACAGAAATGCCCGTGAGTCTACCCGGTTCCTGGAAAGCGGTAACTACCTGCGTCTGAAGACTATCCAGCTCGGCTATACGTTGCCGGAAAGTTTATTGAGCCGCTTCAAGATCCAGAAGATCCGGTTTTATGCCAGTGGACAAAATCTGCTGACCATTACCAAATACAGTGGACTGGATCCCGAAGTATCGAGGGTATCTGTATTGGATACGGGGCTGGATCGGATGCAATATCCACAGAACAAAAAAGTAATGCTGGGTGCGCAATTGTCTTTCTAAGCATAAAACTATTTAAAATGAAAAAATTACACTTATATATTCCGGTTGTACTTGCATTACTGGCCATCGCGCCGGGTTGCAGCAAAGACGTGTTGGATCAGCGTTCTCCGGACAAGCTGGAAACCGGCTTATACTGGACTTCCAAAGAAAGAGCGCTGTCGGGGTTGTCGGCTGCTTATTCGCAGGTAGAAGGATTTGTATATTGGGATAACTATGTAGAAGCACGTTCTGTGCGGAGTTTTTACCGCGAAGATTATGTGGAAGCAGGCGATGATGCTTATAATTATTCCTGGTGGATAGAGCATTATAATTTCAACTTCACTTCCGGTAAC
>NZ_JBFTSK010000018.1:0-126239 GCF_056399985.1 Chitinophaga sp. 01L420 | reverse complement strand
GTTAACAATAAGCGTAGGCCTGCTGCTGGCAATAGCCGCACAGCCTGCGCTGGCAGGAGAGCCGTTTTATCCCGCTAAGAATATTCCGGCTGCCCTGAAAGAAAATGCACATGTGGTGAAAAGGCTGGATGAAACCACTGTTAAAGTAAATGACCTGTCAGATACCCGTATTACTTATCATTATGTTACTACAGTGCTGGATGAAAGCGGTGCTGCAGACGTACATCTGTATGAATACTACGATAAGCTGCGGGAGATCCGCTCTATCAGCGGCGCCTTGTATGATGCTAACGGTGAACTGGTAAAACGGCTGAAACAAAGCGAAATCAGGGATGTAAGCGCTGTGGATGATGCCAGCCTGATGACAGATGCGCGCATGAAACTGCACCAGTTCTACTATGCCGTATATCCTTATACGGTAGAATATACCGTAGAAATTCGTTCCGGTAATACCGCCTGGTTACCGCTATGGCAACCGCAGGACGGCATCGACTGCACCGTAGAGCAGAGTAAGCTCTCCGTAGCTGTGCCGTCGGATTATGCATTGCGATATCGTAGTTATCTCTATAACGGAGAACCGGCAACAACAACAGATAAAAATATAAAAACCTATACCTGGGAAGTAAAGCAGTTGGCAGCATTGAAGACGGAAGTGAACCCGGACGAATTTTATCGCCGTACCCCCAGCGTTTTCCTGGCGTCCACGGATTTTGAACTGGAACGCTACAAAGGTAATATGAGCACCTGGAAGGATTTTGGGACTTTCGTATATAAGCTGAATGAAGGAAGAGATGTGTTGCCAGACAACATAAAAGCAAAAGTACAGGAACTGACTAAAGGCATCAGCAGCCGCGCGGAAAAAATAAACGTGCTCTATAAATTCATGCAACAGAATAACCGCTATATCAGCATTCAGCTGGGAATTGGCGGCTGGCAAACCTTTGAGGCTACCGCTGTGGCAGCAAAAGGCTATGGCGATTGTAAGGCGCTGTCTAATTATATGATGGCATTATTAAAAGAAGCAGGTATCAAATCCAATTGTGTGCTGGTGAAAGCCGGCCCCAATGCACATACTATCCGGGAGGATTTTCCGTCATTCCAGTTTAATCACGTGATCCTTTGTGTGCCGGATGTAAAAGATACTACCTGGTTGGAATGTACCAGTAATACAATGCCCGCAGGTTATTTGGGGTCTTTTACAGACAACAGACCCGTACTGTTGATAGATGAAAAAGAAAGTAAGCTGATACGCACCCCGTTTTATGGAATGGATTGTAATGAGCAACTCCGTACCGTTTCCGCTTCGGTAGATTCCAGCGGTAACATAGATATCAGTGCTGTAACCATTCACAGTGGATTGCAGCAGGACAGGTTGCATAGCATGATTCATGAGCTGAGTGAAGAAAAGCAACTGGAGGCCTTGCGGAAAGGACTGGATCTTTCCAGTTATGATATCACCGGTTATCGCTGTAAAGAACTGGGTACTGTTATTCCTTCTATTGAGGAGAGGATACAGATCAAAGGACATAATTATGCTACGGTAACGGGTAAACGAATGTTCCTGGTTCCTGATATACTCTCCCGTGGAGGTATGAAACTGGATGCGGAAGAAGCCCGTAAATCGGAGATTAAATTTACTTATGCATACCGGGATATCGACACGGTAAATATTACATTGCCTCCTGGCTATCAGCCGGAGTCATTGCCGGCAGGGGTAACGGTGTCAGGAAAGTTCGGCACTTACAGCAGCAGCATTGTGTTGAAAGGAAATACGTTAAACTATATACGAAAAATGGAACAGAAGGCGGGCGTGTTTCCGGCGGCTGATTTCCCGGAACTCGTTAAGTTTTATGCCACTATATACAGGGCAGACAGAAGTCGGCTGGTATTGGTAAAGCAGTAACAAAAATTACGAATTACGAATTATGAATTACGGATTTGTGTGGAGATAGTAAACGCGATGATCAGCATTCGCTTATATCTACACACAAATCCGTAATTCATAATTCGTAATTCGTAATTCTTTCTTTTATTTCTCTCTCACACTAACAGATATATGTCTGTCTTTTTTCTTTTCTTCATCAGAAGCAGTAGCCGCAGCCTTGGCAAATTGTGAACCATATCCTTCCGCACCAAGTAGCTGTGCACTATTCGTATTGTTTTTCTTCAGTGAAGTAACTACGGATTCTGCACGTTCTTTGGAAAGACGCAGATTAGCCGTGCTGTCACCGGTACGATCAGTATAGCCACCTATTTTTATTTTGGCTTTTGGAAATGCTTTCATAATCGCTGCAATGTTACCCACCTGTTTCATACTTTCTTCTGTGAGTTGAGCGCTGCCGGTTTTGAAATTCAGGTTATCGAAATCAAACCATACGTCTTTGCCGGCTTTACGGGTATCATCTTTCAGGAATGTTACGAGCTGATCTTCTATACCTCCTTTATAGGCATCCAGTACGGTGCCGTCGGGGAGGGTTACTTTAATGCTTTCACGGGTTACTACCGGACCACCAGGTGTAACGTTCATAGTAGCAGAATCGGCCAGTTGGCTGGTAGTTACACTATCGCTCACTGGTGTGGTGCCTGGTTTATTACCGCCACAACCGCGCATCAGGTACCACAGTAAAATGATGGCGACCAATATCAGGAGCAACGACCAAACCCAGCGGTTACTGGTGGGAGCTGGTTTTATATTTACCGCACCGCCGGTAGTAGTGGCGGTATCGCCGGTAATGCCCAGTTTCTTGCCCAGATCTCCCAGGTTGGCCAGCCCCAGGATTCCCGCAATATTTAATCCACCGGGAATAGCACCCAGTATTTTATCTTTTTGAGAATCCAGTAAAGAAAGAAAGGAATTAGGTGAAAGATTGTTTTGTGCGGCATACTGACCTACCGTGCCGAGTGTGGCCGGCGTAGCTGATGCCATCAGCGTACTGGCAGACGATTCTTTAATACCGGCAAAGGAAGCCAACATACCAATAAGGGAGTTCACCTTGTCTCCAAACAGGCTACGTAGCAAATCTGCCCCTTTACCAACCAAACCTCCCGCTCCACCCTGCAGGGCACCCGTGATGGCAGATGGATTTGCATCCCCCGCTACCCCTTTTACCATGTCAAGTAAACCGCCGGCACTTCCGGAAGATCCGGCCTTGCTGAGCAGGCCGCCTAAGATGACCGGTACAATACCACTTAAGGCTTTCTGAATGCCCCCCTCGCTCTCTCCGAGTTGTGAGGAAGCCTGACTAACTACATTGTTGTTGAAAATACTTTTAGCGCTTTCCAGTAAGTCGAAAGACATAATTGTAGGGTTTAATGATGATGAATGTATTGATCAGTTTTGATTCTCAATCATCCGGCTCTTAGCAGGAACAGACAGACGTATGTCACAGGAAATTGTATAACAACAGAGTCACCCGCGTTGTTTGAATCGCTTAATAATTACTTTAAGATATCAATTTTGATATATAACGAATTATAAATAAGATGTTGATTTATAGGGAGATGTATGCCTTTTTTTGCTTTTCCTTTGGTGCGGCAGCCATTTTTTCGTACCTTCGCCGTGCTTTACGCATTTTTTCGACTGTTTAATGTGCCTTCCGTGCACGATGCAATACGCTATAACAGTCAATATTTATTGGATTTGATCATTTGTCGGGCCACATCGCGCCCGGTTTCCCTTTCCGGCTAGCTGTTTTATGCAGTTGCATGCACATAGGATTCCTATGTCGCCCTGGAAAAAGATCAGCTTAAACATATTTGAAAATTAGTAACTATGATTAAACAATCATCGTATTGGTTTTTGCTATGCTTACTGCTCCTCTTGCCGAGTATGCTTGTTGTTGCACAGGATAGCGAAACCAAAAAGGATAAGCCCACCTTTCATATAGGCGGAGCCCTGCGTTTTAATTACAACCTCTCTTCCTGGAAAAAGGAACAGGTAAAACGTGGTGGCGACTTTGGTTTCGATATGTTCCGCGTAAATGCAGATGCCGCCTGGAAAGGGCTGTCGCTACATGCAGAATATCGCTTTTATTCGAAGGATTTTGGCGGTGGTATGTTGAAAGAAGGTTATGTACGCTATCATTTCAATGACAGCACACAGGTAGATATCGGTCTTACGCAAGTACCCTTTGGTAATCAAACCTACAACTCGCATAGCTGGTTCTTTAACCTGCCTTATTATGTAGGTAAGGAAGATGATTATGATATGGGCATTAAGTTTGAACGCCGCCATCCACATTGGTTATACCAACTGGCCTTCTTTAAAAATGCGGAAGAACTAAACTTCGGCGACAAAACGGAAATTGACCCGGGCCGCTACAGTTACGATGTAGCAGGCAGAAACAAAGAAGTGAATCAGGGCAACGCCCGCACAGCATACTTTTTTAATGAGCATAACAGTATAGGCGCTTCCATTATGCTGGGTGGTTTGTATAACATTCCCTCCGGTAATATGGGAAGCCATTGGGCCGCCGCTATACATAGTGATCTGAACTGGCGAAGATGGAATCTGAAACTCCAGTCCGTGTATTATCAGTATAACGTGGCCGACTCTACGCAGTTTGAAAAAGTGGTGGATATGGCTGCCTATGGTGCCGCTTACCAGGTGGCTGCCCGCAGTTTTCTGCATACCGCTTCACTGGCATATACACAGCCGGTGAACTGGGGTCCTATCAGCGCACTCACCTTTTATAATGATTACTCTTATATGCATAAACCGGAAACTGGTTTTGCAGACACACAAATGAATGTACTCGGCTGTATGATAACAGCGGGACACATCTTTACTTATATCGACTGGGCAGCCGGAAAGAACCAGCCCTGGCTGGGTCCCGTATGGACAGATGCCCTTGCGGCCGGTGATAGCCAAGCCAAATGGCACAGTCGATTCAACATAAATATTGGCTACTATTTTTAACAAAAGCCTTAGCCGGTTAACAGCTAAAACTATTCAACGATGCCTAAACTTCAAATCGATAATCTGACCCTCATCTTTGGCCGCGAACGTAACACGGCGCTGCAACTGCTGAAGGAAGGTAAAAGCAAAGCCGACATACTGGAAGCTACCGGCTGCACCGTGGCCGTAAAAAACGCCTCTTTCCAGATTGAGAAAGGAGAATTTTTTGTGATCATGGGCCTCTCTGGTAGCGGTAAGTCAAGCCTGCTGCGTTGCTTAAACCGCCTGATAGAACCTACAGATGGTGATATTTTATTCAACGGTACCAACATTACCGAACTGAATGAAGCGGCATTGCAGCAAACACGCCGAAAGGAAATCTCCATGGTGTTCCAGAAGTTCGGTCTCCTGCCGCACCGTACTGTGCTGGAAAATATTGCTTTCGGCCTTGAACTGCAGGGCATGCCCCTGCCGGAAAGAACGGCTAAAGCCGTTGGTGTAGTGGAGCTCGTGGGACTTAAAGGATATGAACAGATGCTGCCATCAGAACTATCCGGTGGGATGCAGCAACGTGTAGGGCTTGCCCGCGCACTGGCCAACGATCCGGAAGTACTGCTCATGGATGAAGCCTTTTCTGCGCTGGATCCGCTGATCCGCACTCAGATGCAGGATGAGCTGCTGGATCTGCAGGAGAAAATGCACAAAACCATCATCTTCATTACACACGACCTCGATGAAGCGATCCGTCTCGGTGACCGCATCGCGATCATGAAAGATGGAGAAGTCATACAAATCGGTACCCCCGAAGAAATTCTGACGGCGCCGGCAAATGATTATGTGTCTTCTTTCGTGGAAAAAGTTGACCGTAAAACCATTATCACCGCCTCTTCTATGATGGATACCAAACCTACCATGGCAGTATTTCGGAAAGACGGACCGGAAGGTAGTCTGCGTAAAATGCGCGCTACCGGCCTCGATATCCTGCCTGCCGTGACCGTAGATAAGCACTTCCTGGGCTTTGTATATCTCCGTGAAATACTGGAAGTGAAAAAGCGGGGCGATAAAACAATTGAAGCAGTCATTCACCGCGATGTGCCGGTGGCTTACCCCGATACAACGGTAGAACAGATGTTGCCTTTTATTGCCGAAACAGATAAACCGGTGGCAGTAGTAGATCCGCAGAATAATAAATTGCTGGGCCTCATCTCACAAACATCCCTGATTATTGAAACCACAGGTAATCAGCCTGTATAACCCCTACGAATAAACGAAAATAAGATATGATTAAAATAGGAAAATATATAGAACAATTCATCAACTGGCTTACCCACAACTGCGGCCCCTTCTTTAAAACGGTCAAAGTAGGCGTGGAGGCGATGGTCAACAGTGTGCAATGGCTGCTCACTTTTACCCCCTTTTATGTAGTGATTGCTTTACTCACCATCCTCGCATGGAGACGTGCCGGCTGGGGAGTAGGCGTAATGACCCTTCTGGGTCTTGGTTTGATCTATGGTATGGGTTACTGGGGGCAAACCATGGAAACACTCGCATTGATCCTTGTATCGGCTGTAATTGCCTTATTAATAGGTATTCCATTAGGGATCTGGGCTGCTAAAAATAAAACTGCCGGTAAAATTATGCGCCCGCTGATGGACTTCATGCAAACCATGCCGGCTTTCGTATACCTGATCCCCGCAGTATTATTTTTCGGATTGGGAAAAGTACCGGGCGTATTTGCCACCATCATCTTTGCGATGCCACCGGCGGTACGCTTAACCACACTCGGGATCAAACAGGTACCGGAAGATATTGTGGAAGCTACCCGCTCTTTTGGCGCCACTTCCAGGCAACTGCTCTTTAAGGTAGAATTACCACTGGCCATGCCTACGTTGCTGGCAGGCGTAAACCAAACCATTATGATGGCATTGTCCATGGTGGTGATCTCCGCCATGATTGCCGCCGGCGGACTCGGAGAAGTGGTACTGAAAGGCATCACCCAGTTGAAAATAGGACTGGGCTTTGAAGGTGGTATTGCCGTAGTGATCCTGGCCATCATCCTGGATCGCATCACGCAATCATTCGGAAAAAGAAAACAACGCGCTAACAACTAAAACCAGCTGATATGAAAAAGATATTATTATTCGCACTGGCTGCCCTGGTAACAGTCATTACTGCCTGCAATTCCGGTGCGCAGAACGGAGATAAAAAGATTACCATCGCCTATGTAAACTGGGCTGAAGGTGTGGCAATGACACAACTGGCTAAAAGCATACTGGAACAGAAAGGCTACCACGTAACCCTGAAGAATGCAGATGTGGCGCCTGTATTTGCTGCGGTGGCAGGAGGGGATGCGGATGTATTCCTGGATACCTGGATGCCCGTGACGCACCATAACTATATGGAAAATTTCGGCCAGAAAGTAACGGTACTGAATACCAATTTCGAAGGCGCTAAGATAGGCCTGGTAGTACCGGACTATGTGGCTATTAAAAGCATCGATGAACTCAATGCTGCAAAAGATAAGTTCGAGGGCCACATCGTGGGCATCGATGCCGGCGCAGGTATTATGGGCAAAGCAGAAGACGCCGTGAAGGCCTACGCACTGGATTATCAGTTGCAGTCTTCCAGTGAAGCCGCCATGATGGCCACCCTGAAAAAAAGTATCGATGAAAAACAACCGGTAGTGGTAACCGGGTGGGCGCCACACTGGATGTTTTCCCGCTATAAACTCCGTTTCCTGGAAGACCCGAAACAGGTATTTGGAGAAACAGAAAAAATTCAAACTATCGCCAATAACGAATTCAGTATATCCGACACCGTAGCCGTTAATTTCTTCCGTAAGTTTCAGCTGAACAGTGAGCAACTAGGCTCCCTGATGGGCGCTATGGCAGATGTCGATGGTAGTGAAGAAGCCGCAGTGAAGGAATGGATGAAGAATAACCAGGAGCTGGTGAAAAGCTGGAATTAATTCAAAATAGAAAGCAGCAGGCAAAAAGCTATAGTAGCAGTTGATGATCCGCTACTATAGCTTTTTGCTTTTTGCCTGCTGCTTTGTGCTCGTGAAAAAATAGCAGTTACCAGGCTACTTTTCTGCTAAAAATGCAGTAATACTTTGTTTTATATGTCATAATTACCGGTTATAGAACATTGGATCACGGTTTGTTGTTACCTAAGCACGTTTGAGAACATCAAAAAAAGGAGCAAAACAAGCAGATATGAACTTGAATAATTTCACTATAAAATCGCAGGAAATACTGCAACAGGCACAACAACTGGCTTTTAATAATCAAAACCAGTCTATTGAAACAGGACACCTTCTAAAAGCCTTATTAAATGACGAAGACAGTCCCATTGAATACTTACTGAAGAAGAATGATGTCAACACTACTTTTGTTAACAGTAAGCTCAATGAACAGATAAATAAATACCCCCGCATGGCTGCCGGCGAAGGCGGCCAATCTCTGAGCCGGGACGCCAACAACGTAATATTACGGGCAGGCGCGGCCATCAAGGAATTTAAAGATGAATTTGTAAGCGTGGAACATTTGCTGCTGGGCATTCTCGGTGGTAATGATGATACCGCTAAACTGTTAAAAGATGCCGGTCTCACAGAGAAAGGACTTAAAACAGCGATCAAAGAACTGCGTAAAGGCGATACCGTTAACTCACAAAGTGGCGGTAATCAATATAATACCCTGCAAAAGTATGCGAAGAACCTCAACGAAATGGCCCGCGAAGGCAAGCTCGACCCGGTAATTGGTCGTGATGAGGAAATCCGCAGAACCTTGCACATCCTTTCCCGCAGATCTAAAAACAATCCTATCCTGGTGGGTGAACCCGGTGTTGGTAAAACCGCTATCGTGGAAGGACTGGGCCATCGTATCATCAATGGCGATGTACCGGAAAACCTGAAATCAAAAATCATTTATGCCCTCGATATGGGTGCGTTAATGGCAGGTGCCAAGTACCGCGGTGAGTTTGAAGAAAGACTGAAAGGTGTGGTAAAAGAAGTCGCAGAAAGCAATGGAGAAATCATTCTCTTCATAGATGAAATCCACACCCTGATAGGTGCCGGTGCCATGGAAGGCGCCATGGATGCTGCTAACATCCTGAAGCCCGCGCTGGCAAGAGGAGAACTCCGCGCTATCGGTGCCACCACCCTCAATGAATACCAGAAATATTTTGAGAAAGATAAAGCCCTCGAAAGACGCTTCCAGAAAGTACTGGTAGACGAACCTTCCGTGGAAGATGCCATCTCCATTTTACGTGGACTGAAGGAAAAATATGAAAGTCATCACCATGTACTGATCAAAGATGAAGCGATCATTGCAGCGGTAGAGTTATCACATCGCTATATCACCGACCGTTTTTTACCGGACAAGGCGATTGACCTCATTGATGAAAGTGCAGCGAAGCTCAGGTTGGAAATGAATTCTATGCCGGAAGAGCTGGATGAACTGGAAAGAAGAATCAGGCAACTGGAAATTGAAAGAGAAGCCATCAAGCGGGAAAACGATGAAGATAAGTTGCGTGAGCTGAAAGAAGAAATAGCGAGATTGAGTGAAGAACGTAACACCTTCAAAGCAAAATGGCAGGCAGAGAAAGAAGTAGTGGACCAGATCCAGAATGCTAAATCAGCGATTGAAAACCTGAAGCTGGAAGCCGAACAGGCAGAGCGTAACGGCGACTTTGGCCGCGTAGCCGAAATCCGGTATGGTAAGGTGAAAGAGCAGGAAAAACTGGTCATCGATCTGACAGAAGAATTGAATAAAATATCTGCTAATCATAAACGTCTTCTTAAAGAAGAAGTGGACGCAGAAGACATCGCGGAAAACGTAGCCAAGGCTACCGGTATCCCGGTATCTAAAATGATGCAGAGTGAAAAGGATAAATTACTGCACCTGGAAGATGAGCTGCATCAGCGGGTAATAGGTCAGGACGAAGCAATTATCGCGGTGTCTGATGCGATACGCCGCAGCCGCGCAGGACTGCAGGATCCACGCCGGCCTATAGGGTCCTTCATTTTCCTCGGTACTACCGGGGTGGGTAAAACAGAGCTGGCCAAAGCATTGGCAGAATACCTGTTTGACGATGAAAACATGATGACCCGTATAGACATGAGTGAGTACCAGGAAAAACACTCTGTGAGCCGCCTGGTAGGTGCACCTCCGGGATATGTGGGATATGATGAAGGCGGACAACTCACAGAAGCCGTACGCCGTAAACCTTATTCCGTGATCCTGCTGGATGAAATAGAAAAAGCACATCCGGATACCTTTAACATTTTGTTGCAGGTATTAGACGATGGACGCTTAACGGATAACAAGGGTCGGGTGGTGAATTTTAAGAACACCATCATCATCATGACCAGCAACATGGGTAGTCATATTATCCAGGAAAACTTTGAAAACATCAACGATGCCAACAGGGAAGAGATAGTAGATAAGACAAAAGAGGAAGTAATGACCCTGCTGAAACAAACCATCCGTCCGGAGTTCCTGAACAGGATAGATGAGGTAATTATGTTCCAGCCGTTGATGAGAAATGAAATTAAGGGAATAATTAACATTCAGTTACAACAACTGAAGGACATGGTAGCGAAAAATGGCATGATATTGGAATTTTCAGATTATGCGCTCGAATACCTTTCCGTTCAGGGTTATGACCCGCAGTTTGGTGCAAGACCATTGAAACGCCTGATCCAGAAGGAAATCATTAACCTCTTAAGTAAGAAGATTCTTGGAGGTGATATTGATAAATCCAAACCAGTGCTGATAGATGTGTTTGATGGCGTAGTAGTAATCAGAAACAATTAATTCTAAATACGACGATACATAGTTAACGATAAGCCCCGCGATTCTTCGCGGGGCTTTTTTTATGCATTGTTTTCGCAGTGCCTGGCTGCAGGTATTGTCGATAGCTTTTCCTAAATTTGAATGAATCAAAATAGTCATTGTATGCCGGGAGAAAGAGAAAGAAGATTTATGCAGCATGCCATTGCTTTATCCCGTAAGGGCATGGAAAATGGCGAAGGCGGACCTTTTGGAGCTATTGTAGTAAGAGGAGAGGAGATTGTAGGAGAAGGCTGGAACCAGGTACTTGCCGATACAGATCCCACAGCACATGCAGAAGTGGTGGCGATACGACAGGCCTGCAAAAAGCTAGGTACTTTCCAGTTACAGGATTGTGAAATCTATACTTCCTGTGAACCCTGCCCTATGTGTTTAGGAGCTATCTACTGGGCCAGGCCATTGCGTGTTTACTACGCCAATACCAAGGAAGATGCGGCGGCTATTGATTTTGATGATTCATTTATTTACAGGGAAATAGCAGAAGACCATGCCCATAAAAAAATTCCGCTGATTGCGATGCCAGATAAAGCAGCTTTGGAAGTTTTCCGTGATTGGAAAGAACGGGGAGACAGAACGTTATATTAGAAACAGCTATTAGCTTTTAGCTGTTAGTAAATGCAGCGAATAACATCATATATTTATCTCCGCTGCATTTACTAACAGCTAACAGCTAACAGCTGTTTCTAATGCCTAATAGCTGCAAAGTGATATATCCAGAATAGGGCCAGCAGTAGAAACAGGATAATGAGAATGATAACGGTGAGGTAGATATTATTATCTGATTTTCTCCTGGTGCGGTAACGTTTACGTAGTTTTTTAAGAAGATCCCATTTCATCTCAATGATCCATCCGGGTATCTTTTCCTTATCTTTTATAGCAGCCAGACCTTCCAGTGCATCACTACAAAGCTCGCAGTCGGACAGGTGCATTTCTACCTCATGTTGTTCTTCAGCAGTCAGCTTACCCTGCACATAGTCCAGCAGCTGCTGTTGTGTAGGACAGCCTGTAGTTACAAAGATATCGTTGAAATGCTCGTTCATATCACTATTAATGCAAATTAACTTTTGTTTGCGCGTTGTTGTTTTTCCAGTAAAAGTTTCAGGTTCCTTTTGCCATTCTGGATATAACTCTTTACTTGTAGCAGGCTATATCCGGTTTGATCAGCAATTTCCTGGTATGATTTCTTTTGCAGGTAAAACAGCTGTACACAAACTTTCTGTTCAGGAACTAGCAGGTTCATGGCCTGTTCCATATTTTCCAGCAAGATATCCTTTTCCTGGTATACCCGCTTATCTTCCTCTTCAGCTGCGATGGCACTCATATGTTTGTCAGAAATTTCTTCCTTGTATTTCATATGTTTTTGCCGCAACTGCATCAGGCAGTAATTTTTGGTTACCTGGTAAATCCAGGCCCGGAAAAACTGTATCTCATGTTTATTGATGTCGGATAACATCTTGAGAAAGATTTGCTGCACGGCGTCGCGTGCATCTTCTTCATTCTTCAGGTATTTCATGCACATACCGAGCAATAGCAAGGCATATCGGTCAAACAGCACACCTATCCAATCACTGTTGTTATCAGCTTTGAACCGTTGCAGTAGCTCCTGGTCTGTTAGTTGTTGTATGTCTGGATTATTCACAGGCTAATAAATGGAATGCTGCATATGAGATGCAGCATTCGCAAAAGTCCATAATATTTTTGATATTTTTTTATTACATGCTATCTAATGCTTGTTGGGCTGCACTTTTCATAGAACCATCCATGCGTACTACTTCCCGGAACATACGGCGGGCTTTACCCATTTGTCCTTTGCTGCGATAGCAGATGGCCAGTTGATAACGCGCCATCTCTACATATTTGCCGGAGCTGACAGATTCAATTCTTCTGTACCGGTCTATTGCTTCACCCAGGTTACCCTGTTGCTGGTATACCATCGCTGCTTTATAGAGGTACTCATCGCTGTTGACAGCCGTTACCGGTGCTTCTTTTTTAGGGGGATCCGGTTTTGGATCAGGCTTATCTTCTTTGGGTGCTGGTTTATTATCTGGTTTTGGATCAGGCTTTTTATCCTCTTCTTTTTCTTTGGCTTTATCAGCCGCAGCTTTTTTCAGAGAATCGGCCTGCTTCAGCAAAAGTGCCTGTCGTTTTACGCTGTCTGCAGCTGCTTTCCTTTGCAATGCTTTCAATGCAGCCGCTTTTTTCAGGGCGATGGAATCCGGGTGGGTAGCATTGGCGGCTACTGCTATCACGGGCTTACCGGGTGTTTCTGTTTTATGAGTAACGGGCGGTGGTGCTACTATCGGGTCATTGCTGACAGGAGATACCACCGGGCCGGTTGTTACAGCACTGGTTTGGGCAGAATCCTTTGCAGGCAAACTGGCGGCCATTATTCTTACCGGGGGCTGGTTCCGCATGTGACCACGTAAAACATATATGCTGCCAATACCTAAGCCAATAAAGGCTACTACCCAGAAATAAGTCAGCATATGCTCCTTATTCTTTTCCTTGCGGGTGTATTGCGCTACTTTATGTCCATGTGAAACCGGCTGCACACTATTGTGTACATAGCGTTGCAGTTTGTTGGTCAGATCCTGGTAATTTTCAGTATTCCCTTCTTTCTCCAATGCCTGCAGGGCATCATAACACAGATCACAATCGGTGAGATGCTGTTCTACCAGATGTCTTTCCACGTCTGTGAGCCTCCCATCCAGATAGCGGGGTAGCTGATCTCTGCTGAGGCAACGGATAGCGGAAAAAATCTTCAGTACTTTATCATTATTCGGTTTACTACTTAACATATCCCTGGTTCATAAATAGCTTGGCAAGTTTTCCTTTGGCTGCTTTCAGTTGGGATCTCAACTTTTCCCGTGATAATCCGGTGGATGCTGAAAGGTCTGCAAAAGATTTATTCTCAAGATAAAACTGTGTAATAATGGCTTTGTCGTCTGCCTGTAGCCGTTGTAAGGCCTGTTCCAGCCGGACAATCAGATCCTGCCGGTCAATGATATTGGTAGCGGCTTTGTCCACTGTGTTTTCGATATGTAACAAATCTCTTCCATCGCGTGATGGATAAAAAGGAGTATTTTTTTCCGGTTTACCCAGGTATCCTTTCTGTATATGTAAGATCCATTCATTGGCTTTGTAGATGGTCTGCGTTTTAAGACTGGCACTTAATCTCTGTAGCAGGGCGGGAAATACAACATTGGGGTCCAGGTTGGAATTATTACTCAAATGGGGAATGGTAACAGCTACCAGTAAATGACTGTACCTGTCCATCAATACGCCTTCTGCCTCGCGGTCGTTCTGTTTCCTGGCGCGGGATATCAGCTCTTTGTCGGATAAATTGGTTAACTGTTGTTGCATAAACTTATTACTTTATATTTACGTACAAAAGCGGAAAAAGTTCATTTAGCGCATAAGATTATTGAATAATAAAATGGATTTATACAATTAATATGCCATACGCCATTGTTATTGTGCCAGTTGCGCCATTAAGGGGAACTGCCTCACACAAGAGTGAAATGATTTCCCAGTTACTATGGGGAGCTTGTGTTGAAATTACGGAAACAGCTCCCGGCGGCTGGGTACAAATAAAAAATCAATACGACGAATATACAGGCTGGGCCACTGCTGCTCACCTGGAACCCATTGATGAAACATTGTTCCTGGCACCGGCTGCCTGGTATTTACCTGGTTGGGTGAACCGGGTTACCATGAATGATCAGCTGATGCTGGTACCTTTTGGATGCCTGGTGAAGAGCAATAACGATACTTCCACGCAATGGGGAAATATGGTCGTAAAATTCGAAGATAAGCCACTTCCCTTAACTAATACTGCTGCAATCGATATAACGGCTTTAAAGAACGCTGCAGGGCAGTTTTTAAATACGGGTTATCTCTGGGGTGGTTCCAGTGTTTTCGGGGTCGATTGTTCTGGTTTTACACAAAATGTTTTTAAGTTATCCGGTATTTCCCTGTGGCGGGATGCGTATCAGCAGGCCACACAGGGACATCTTGTCGATTTTTTACAGGAAGCGCGGCTGGGTGATCTGGCCTTCTTCGATAATGAAGAGGGTAGGATTACGCATGTTGGGATATTGCTGAACGATCACGAAATTATCCATGCTTCGGGGAAGGTTCGTATTGATCCGATCGACAACCAGGGTATTATCAATGCAGAAACGGGGCTTCGCACACATCAGCTGCGCATTATAAGAAGATTTTTTTAGCCTTTTTGTAGAAAAGAAATGCAGCGAAGTATCTCCGCTGCATTTCTTCTAAAAGCTAAAAGCTAATGGCTAAAAGCTGTATCAGCTTTGTTTGAAAATCTTGCGATAATCTTCAAAGCTCTGCATAATAATTTTTTCTGCTTTGGCCTTATTCTGGAATTCTTCTACCACAACGGTTTTCTTTTCCAGCTTTTTGTATTCTTCGAAGAAATGACGCATTTCATCGATGAAATGAGGAGGCAGTTCAGAAATATCGTTGATGTGGTTTACGCTCATATCGTTGGCTGCTACTGCAATGATTTTATCATCTGCTTCACCACCATCAATCATTTGCATTACGCCAATGATTTTAGCCTCGATGATGCACATAGGTACACATTCAATCTGAGATAATACCAGGATATCCAATGGATCATGGTCATCGCAGTAAGACTGTGGAATAAAACCGTAGTTGGCAGGATAGTATACAGAAGAATATAAAACCCGGTCCAGTTTCAGCAAACCGCTTTCTTTATCCAGTTCATATTTGGCACGGCATCCCTTTGGAATCTCTATAATTGCATTTACAACATTTGGCACTTCAGAGCCGGGACTCACACTGTGCCAGGGATTTGTCATCATAATAATCTACTTTACTTTAAGGTTTATTGTTCAATATTGGCTTAATGTAGAAAAGTGAATAAAGTACTCACCTCACTTTTCATGAAGATATGGTTAGGTTTCCGGTAAATAAACAGGAAATGCGCCACACATTCGGATCATTAATGCGTGGCAAAATTAAGGGAACTACCCGTTAATAGCTAAAAATTATCCCTTCCTTTTTGTAAAAAGACAAAAAGGGGGAAAATTTATTTAGTTTCCGGCATGACAATACCGGTGGCAGAAGTAGTATCTGTAGGTAAAACCCCGGTAGAATCAAATGCGTTACCCGTTTGYGGTGCGTAGTTGGGAATAATGCTGTCGAATGTCAGGGAAATTTTCCACTGTCCGTTTTCCTTCACCATCTGGAGGATTTCTTTCTGGTGTGCGGAGGAGTTCAGGATAGTTACAGCGGCTTTATCGCCATTTTCTTCAATGTTGACTACCTCTATCCTTGCATTTTTAATCTTTTCCCTTTCCGGGCCACTGCGGCGGCCGTCAAAAATAGCATAGATCTGTATTACCTGCTGAGATTCTTTGGTGGCATAGTCCCTTGCCTGGTCGTAGTTCGAATCCTGAATCGCATGCATAAACGCCAGCGCTACCTCTTCGGGGGAAGCCCTTTTCTTACAACTGCCCAACAGCAAAGTTGTAGTCAATGCCAGTGTCATGATTCGAAAAAAATTGGTCATGCGGTCGATAAATTATTATATATCACAACAAAAATAGGGGTAAACTTCAATTCTGCAAAGTCATCAACTATGGTGTGGCTCATTCACAGGCTTTCGGACTGAATATCTCCCTTGGATAAAAACAGGTGAACTTACAGCAATCGCCGTTAACAAAGAGTTAATATTTCATCATTTGGCTATTTTGTTATATAGATATTTCTCCCGGAATGGCTACTGCCATTGAAAAAACATCAAAATAACAAAATAGCCAAACGATAAAATGGTCTATTTGTCCTTATTGGCTTCATATGCCCTGATGATGGCTTTCACCAGTCGATGTCTTACAACATCTTCTTCATCAAGTTCCACATGAGCAATGCCTTCAATGTTACGAAGGATGCGCGAAGCCCTTTCCAGACCGGATTGCTGATTTTTAGGTAAATCTATCTGCGTAAGGTCACCGGTAATAATGGCCTGGGCAGATGCTCCAATACGGGTTAGAAACATTTTGATCTGCAGATCAGTGGCGTTTTGTGCCTCATCCAGGATAATGAACGAATTATCAAGGGTACGACCACGCATATACGCCAGTGGTGCAATCTCAATTACGCGGTTGGTCATGTAATAACTCAGTTTTTCCGCAGGGATCATATCATCCAGCGCATCATACAATGGCCGCAGATATGGATCAATCTTTTCTTTTAAATCTCCCGGCAGAAAACCAAGACTTTCACCCGCTTCTACCGCAGGACGTGTCAGGATAATCTTTTTAACAGCTTTGTTTTTGAGCGCACGTACCGCTAAAGCTACAGCAGTATAGGTTTTACCGGTACCGGCAGGACCTATCGCGAAGATAATGTCATTTTTCTCCGCCAGGGCTACCATCTTTTTCTGGTTGGATGTACGTGCTCTTACCGTACGACCGTTAGGACCAAATACCAATACTTCATTGGGGTTACGCTCACTGAAATTATCGACTTTTGTGCCTTCCTCATCTCCCAGAATCTGTTCAAAATAGTTCTCCGTCAAATTACCGTTTCGTTCCAGGTACTTAACGATCTGACCGATTTTTTCCTCCGCTGTAGCCACTTCTTCCGGTGCCCCACTCAATTTTAACTGGGTGCCCCTGGACAGGATCTTAAGCAATGGGAATTTCTTTTTCAGCAGATCTAGTTTTCCGTTATTAACTCCGAAAAACTCAATGGGATTAATACTGTCTAAATTGATAATGGATTCAGTCAATGATTCTTGATTTAATTGTCCAGGAAATGATCGGTATTTTTCAATCCGAATATATTTAAATCTTGTACAACCTGGAAGACGCAATTGTTAAGCTATCACTAAATTCTGTACCCGTTCTGTTTGAAGGCTTCCACTTTAGCGGCGATATCCTTGTTGCTCAAAGCAATGATACGGGCGGCCAGAATTGCTGCATTGCGCGCTCCTGCTTTTCCTACTGCCAATGTACCAACAGGTAAGCCTGCAGGCATCTGTACAATTGAATACAATGCGTCAATACCGCCAGGTAAACCACCTTCTAAAGGAACTCCCAGAACAGGCAGCGAAGTGTAAGCTGATACAACTCCCGGTAAGGCTGCTGCCATGCCCGCTGCGGCAATAATTACGCCAAATCCCTTCTCCTGAGCGGTGATACACAATTCACGTACTTTATCCGGATTACGATGTGCAGAGGCTACCACCATCTCATTTTCAATCCCAAAATGTTGGAGGTGTTTCTGTGATTCTTCCATTACAGGCTTGTCACTCTCGGAACCCATGATAATCAAAACTTTCATCTCAAATAGTATTTTAAAAAATGATAATTTATATAGACAGCCCAAAGATATTGATCGTTTAACAATTTCAGAAAACTGAAAATCCACAACACGTGGATAAATGATACCTTATAACCACTCATCCGCCCGTTGAAGGCGCATTTGTAAAGGAATTGACCTTTATCCAACATTTTATTACTTTTACCAGCACAATAGTGTTTTTTATTATATAATGCCTACTTTGGGTATTTCCTGACACAACGATCTTAGATTCTGCTATCATATGAATGTAGTTATGCTGGAACAGCACTACCGGCACTTACAGCATCTTGAAGCCGCTATTAATGCCTGTGCACTCTCTGTCACAATAGATGCCGAGGGGATGGTAACTGCGGTAAATACGCAGGTGGTAGCCGCATTGCAGCAATCATCCGACCTACTTATCGGTCAACCGCTCACTAATATCCTCCGACCCGCAGATACGGACCGGTGGCAAAAAATATGGACCACCTTACTGACCGGCAATCCCGTGCAGGAACAATGCTGTTTTCTTAAACAGGAAGACACCCCGCTCTGGCTGGAAGCCGGTATCAGCCCCCTCATGAACGAGGACGGCACCATGGAACATTGCATACTCATTGGTATAGACATCACCTCCCGTAAACTCGATGAAATAAAACGCGAACAAAATGAAATCTATTACAGCCAGGTACTGGAAAACCTCCCCCTGGGTCTGCAACAGTTTTCACCCGATGGCAATAGCATGGATATGAACAGCCGCCAAAGGGAAATATGGGGCGAGGCCCATCCGTTTTTTACAAAACAAGCCTATAAATGGCTGCAGGACCCGTTCTATCGCCTCAATGGACTCTCTGAAATGTTTGAGGAAGCCCTCAGCACCCGAAAAACACTGAAACGCGAAATATTACTCAGCTACCGCGAAAAAAGAAACGAGAACGTTACCCGGCTTTACCCGGTTTACTTTGAAGCCACGATATTTCCGCTCACCGATCAGCAGCGGAATATGGTCAATATCTTCCTGATACTGGATGATATTACAGAGAAAAAACTCTCTGAACTAAGCCTGCAAAAAAGTGAAAGACTCCTCGACAATATCATCGAAAACCTGCCCATAGGATATATTCAGTTTGATAATTTCGGCTTTATACGCCGCATCAATCAAACCCAACGCTTCTTCTTTAATTCGCCATATCCCGCTGTACGGCAGCCTTTCAATGTCATGAACGACGACCTGTCCACCATGTTTGAATTGGATAAACTGTTTATTCAGGCACTGGAAGAAAACAAATCCCTGCGGGTGGAAAAAAGGATCGACTTCTCCCAGGATAAACGTTGGACAACCGTTGGCCGTGAAGTATATCTCGACCTGACCGTTTTCCCGGTAATAGAACCGATAGACAAGGAAATGATTGTGGTGGCGCTGGTGAATGATATTACGGACAAAAAAATGCAGGAACTGGAAAACAGGAAAAACCAGGAATTCCTCCAGCAAACCGGCAGTATAGGCAAAATAGGCGGGTGGGAAATGGATATCGACAATCAGCAGGTACGCTGGACAGATCAATCCTATTATATCCACGACTGCCCCGTTGATACGGAAATAAACTTTGAGAAGGCAATGGCCTTCTACACCCCGGAAGCAAGGGAAAGCCTGCAGGCACTCATTCAGCAATGTATAGATACCGGTAAACCTTTTGATGCACAACTAACGATTGTATCCGCAAAGCAACAGCTGAAAAGGGTCCGCTCCATCGGGCAGCCCGGCTATGTAGATGGGCGCCTGGTAAGGATGTACGGAGTAATACAGGATATTACAGAACAACTCGAAATAAGAGACGCACTCACACGGAACACTGAGCTGATGCGCCTTTTCTTCGATACCATCGATATGGGCTATGCGGCCATGGAAAAAAACGGGAACGTGAACTTCCTCAACCGGAAGGCAGAGAAAATGATCGGACACCCGGTAGCCATGGGCAGTAACATCTTTGAAGAGTTCCCCCGGCTTAGTGGTACTGTATTTTATGCGCGGCTGCAGGAATGTATTCTGCAGCAAACTTCTCAATCTTTTGGTATTTACTTTCCGGGAGTAGACAAGTGGTATGATTTCCTGCTTACACCTATGCAGGATGGCGGTATTTCCGTGTTCATGCGGGATATAACAGATAGCCGGAAAATGCAGAAGGAGCTGAGAAAGGCCAATGACCAGCTATCGAATCTTAATAAAAACCTCATCAACCAGAACAAGCAGCTGGAAGACTTTGCCCATATAACCTCCCATAACCTCCGGGCGCCTATTGCCAATCTGAAGGCGCTGATGCAAATGCATAACGAGGCGGTGGCTCAGCAGGAAAGAGACCTGTACCTGGGAATGGTACATGAGGTGATTAAAAAGATTGATGAAACCCTGAACGACCTGGTAGAAGTAGTACAGATCCGGAAAGATGTGAATGTAGAGAAAGAAAAATTACAGTTTGCAGAGCGGTTACAAAAAGTAAGGGATGTACTCCTGGTAGACATTGAAACCAGTAATATTCAGATTACCTATAACTTTGGAGCAGAGCCGGTGATTGAGTATCCAAGGGTATACCTGGATAGTATCTTACAGAACTTTATTACCAATGCCATCCGTTATCGTTCTTCAGAACGCACGCCAGCTGTACATTTACAGACCTGGAAGGAAAATGAAAACATCATATTAAGTGTGGAGGATAACGGCGTAGGGATAGATATGGAACGCTTCGGCAGCAAATTATTTGGGTTCCGCAAAACATTTCATAAGAATAAAGACGCTAAAGGAATAGGCCTGTTCATTACTAAAACCCAGGTAGAAGCAATGGGTGGAAATATAAGGGCAGAAAGCCATCCTGGAGAGGGAACGAAATTTATTATTACATTTAGATCAGAATAAACCCCCTTTATGAAGTTGATCGATACGATTTTTATTGTAGATGATGATCCTATACACCAGCAGATTGCTAAAATCATGATCGAACGTCAGGCAATCAGCAATAATATCCGTGTATTTTCCGATGCACAGGACGTGCTGGACTATCTCCGTGAAAACGCAGCAGATACGCATGCCCTGCCCGATCTTATTTTACTGGATCTCAATATGCCGGTGATGGATGGCTGGGAGTTCCTGGAGGAGTACGCCGCATTTTGCGATGAGCTGCCTAAGAACATCAGGATATTTGTGCTCACCTCTTCTATCGATGAAAAGGACAGAGAGCGGGTAAGCGCTTACGATTTCGTAACAGGCTATCTCACCAAGCCATTATCAAAAGAAATTATTTCGCACTTGTCTTAAGTGCATGAATGGTCTTTTCAGGATCTGCGGAAGAAAACACCGCGCTGCCTGCCACCAGTACATTGGCGCCTGCATCAATAAGCTGTCCTGCATTTTCCGTTCCTATGCCTCCGTCTACTTCAATCAACGCATGTGAATGGGTATCGGTGATCAGCTTTCTCAGTTGCCGGATTTTATGATAGGTTTGCTCAATAAAGGTTTGACCACCAAATCCCGGATTTACACTCATGATCAGCACTACATCAATATCCCTGATTACATTTTCCAGCATGCTTACAGGTGTATGTGGGTTCAGTGCCACACCGGCTTTCATGCCAAGTCCTTTTATCTGTTGAATATTACGGTGAAGATGAATGCAGGCTTCGAGGTGCACGGTTAAGATATCTGCCCCGGCTTTTTTGAAGTCTGCCGCATACTTTTCCGGTTCTTCGATCATTAAGTGAACATCACAGGGCTTGTTGGCTCTTTTCTTTATCTGGGCAATAACAGGCAGGCCATAACTGATGTTAGGTACAAATCTGCCATCCATTACATCCAGATGAAACCAGTCTGCTTCACTACGGTTCACCATATCTATATCCTTTCCCAGCTCCAGGAAATTCGCTGCCAGTAAAGATGGCGCCACTAAAACAGGATGTTTTTCCAAATGCAGTATTTTTGAGTCATGTAAATTTAAGTAATTAAGGCTTCAGTCTTTGCAAGGCTGCTTTAGCTTCGCTGAAATCTTTTTTAAATGAAGAAGCCTTCGTATAATCTTCTATCGCCAATGTTTTATTGCCCAGTTGTTCCTGTGTCTGCGCGCGGTAATAATAGGCCCAGGCATCTGTAGGTGCTGATTTAGCGGCCATGTTATAATAGGTATATGCTTCTTTCCAGGCTTTTTTGTTACTGTAAATTTTTCCCAGTGCCAGGTAGGCTTTTTCAAATCCCGGATCAGCAATGATGCATTTCCGGTAGGTGAGGAGTGCTGCCGGTTCATCTCCCAGTTCTTCCTGGAATTGTGCCGCTTCATATAAAGGGTGGGCATTGGTGGTATCGAGTCGCCATGCCTGTGTATAATAGGTCAGCGCGGCCGGAGCTTTGCGGCTGCGCAGCAGGTCACCCAGTTCCATCACGGCTTCAAATTCGGGTTGTGCGCCGGCGGCGTGAATAGCGGAGGTAAGATGCCGGATGGCAGTAACGGTATCTTGTTTATCTTCTGCCATACGGGCTTTCAGGTAAAAAGCTTTGTCGCGCCCTTCATTCGTTTGTGCGAGCACATTAGCGATACTGTCGGCAGCAGCATATGATTTATTTTCTATGAGCGCAGTCGCCAGCCGGTACTCCAGGTAGGTGTAGCCGGGAGCGGTGGTGAGGGCCTGCTGAAAGTAACCAGCTGCCTTTTTGTAATCGTTTACGATGAGGGCCGCTTCTCCGGCGCCTGCCCAGTAGTCGGTGTTGGCAGGCATCAATTTCGCAGCTTTTTCAAAATCAGCCTGCGCAAAAGCGGGATTGGTATTAAAGAGCAATAATGCGCGGCGGTAATACAATTCCGGATTATCCGGAAACTGCCGGATGGAGTCCGTTACCGGCCGGATAATATCACTTTGTAGTACGGTGTCTGCATTGCCTGCAGCTGCTGGCTGCCGGGTGCCGGCATTGTTACATGCCAGGGCACCCACTAATAACAGGAGGATAGATAAATACTTCATACAGACGCCAAAACTACAGAATCCTTATCGCATTAACCAGTTTTTGAACACAGTATAATCTGCCGCCAGTAAGGTGGCTTCTTTTTCTTTACCGTATAAAGACATCACCTTCGCTGGTGTATATATTTCTTCGCGGATAGACTTAGGCGCCGTGTCTTCAAATTTCACCGGATGTGCGGTTTCCAGGAAAACACCGGTCAGCTCAGGAGAATGTTCCAGGTAACGTTGCAGCCCCATGAAACCTACTGCCCCATGCGGGTCCAGCATATAGTGATTTTCTTTCCATACCTGTTCCATGGTACGGGCAGTGTCTTTATCATTAAAACTGTAAGCCGTCAGCTTTTCAGCGAGAGAAGGCAGACTATTGCCAAATAACTCCAATATCCGTACGAAATTGCTGGGATCTGCCACATCCATGGCATTGGAGAGCGTAGGGAATGCTTTGCCGGGTTCATATTTACCGCTGGCCATAAACCTTGGTACCGTATCATTAATATTGGTGGCGGCTACAAAATGTGATACAGGTAATCCCATGGCGGTGGCCATCAGCCCCGCGCAAATGTTACCAAAATTACCGCTGGGTACAGAAAATACCAGCTGGGGATGTGCTGCTTTCATTTGCTTGTAGGCCAGGAAATAATAGAACATCTGCGGCAACCAGCGGGCTACGTTGATAGAGTTGGCGCTGGTAAGCGGGCGGTGGGCCTGCAGTTCTTTATCCAGGAAAGCCGTTTTTACCAGCTGCTGGCAGTCGTCAAAAGTACCTTGTATCTCCAGTGCATGGATGTTTTTACCCAGGGTAGTCAGTTGTTTTTCCTGCAGAACGCTTACTTTCTGAGAGGGGTAAAGGATCACTACTTCTACACCGGGAACATTATAGAATCCACTGGCTACAGCACCGCCGGTATCACCGGATGTGGCCACCAGTACGGTTACCGGCTCTGTACTGTTGCGGCGGAAATAACCCAGGCATCCGGCCATAAAACGGGCGCCTACATCTTTGAAGGCAAGCGTGGGGCCATGAAATAATTCGAGGGCATAAGTATGACCGGTGACTTTTTGCACCGGGAAAGGAAAATGTAACGTGTCTGTAACTATCTTTTTTAATGCTTCTTCGGGTATTTCGTCTCCTACAAATGGGCGGATAACTTTTAGTCCGATTTCATGATCCGTATAGTCGTGCAGGTGAGTAAGGAAGTCTTTGTCCAGTGTTGGTATCTGTTCCGGAAAATATAAACCTCTGTCTGGTGCTAATCCTTGTACAACTGCTGTTTCGAAATTTACCTGGTGCTGCTTGTTTTGTAAGCTGAAATACTGCATGGATAATACGTTTGTTTTGGTTAGTCAATCACTTTTACACCGGCGGTGTTAATTTGGGAAACATAGATTTTATAATCTACTCCCAGTGGTGCGTAAACGCTATCCATAGTAGCCGCAACTTTGCGGGCATTTTCTTCTCCTTTGCTAAGCATAAATACAGAAGGACCGGAACCGGAAATACCTCCGCCCAGGGCGCCGGCTTCCTTACATTTCAGTTTGAGTTCATGGAAGGCAGGGATGAGGATGGCCCTTACCGGTTCTACGATCACATCTTCCAGGGAGCGGCTGATGAGTTCATAATCTTCCTGGTATAAGCCGGCCACGAGTGCGCCTACGTTGCCCCACTGCCGGATGGCATCGGTCATCAGTACTTTCTGCTTCAGTATTTCGCGGGCATCAGAAGTCTTTACTTCTATCTGCGGATGTATAACGGTCACCCATAAATGTTCAGGGGTATGCAGTGTGGTGATGTCGAGCGGGCGATAACTTCTTACCAGCGTAAAACCGCCCAGGATGGCCGGCGCCACGTTGTCGGCATGTGCAGAGCCACAGGCAAGTCTTTCTCCTTCCATGGCAAAGCGCACCAGTTGTTTTTTTGTGAAAGGCTCTCCCAGCAAGTGGTTAACGCCTACTACCGCACCGGCGCTACTGGCAGCACTGGAACCAATGCCACTACCCGGATGGATTTTTTTGAAGATCTCTATTTCAATCCCGATATCCGGTTGTTCGTATTTCTGTAAGAGGGCCTGCACCGCCACACCGGCCACATTACGGGCGGGATCCAGCGGGAGGTCTGCGCCATGGATGGCAGTAATGCGAATGCCCGGCTCGCCGGACCTGCGAAGGATCATTTCATCTCCCGGCGCATCCAGTGCAAGTCCTATCACATCAAAGCCACAGGCCACATTGGCAACAGTTCCTGGCGCAAATACTTTTATACTATCCATATAACCGTTTAAGTAAGTTTAATTTAATAATTGATTCCAAGGTTTGCAAGGATGCGGCAAACATTAATGTAAAGTTTATAATCTGGCACTGCGGATAATATCAGCAAAGATGCCGGAAGCTGTTACATCTGCACCTGCACCGGCGCCTTTCACGATCAGTGGCTGGTCTTTATAGCGACTGGTAGTATACAGCACAATATTATCCTTGCCTTCCAGCTTAAAGAACGGATGATCYGGCGCTACACTTTGTAATCCTACAGAGGCTTTGCCATCTTCATAGCGGGCTACAAATTTCAGGCGTTTACCTTCGGCGGCAGCGGTTTCGCGGAGCCCCTGAAAATGTCCGGCATGTACGTCCAGTTCTTCGTAGAAAGCAGGTACGGAAGGCGCATCCAGGCAGGCTACCGGCAGGAAAGAGTAGTTGGTGATTTCGTCCATTTCTATGGCCGCACCACTTTCCCGGGCAAGGATCAGTATCTTTCTCATTACATCTTTACCGCTTAGGTCAATGCGTGGATCTGGTTCTGTGTATCCCTCATCCTGTGCGGCTTTCACCACTTCCCGGAAGCTGGAGCCGTTAACAAAATGATTGAACACAAAATTGAGGCTGCCGGATAAAACGGCTTCTATACTATGTACTTTGTCACCGCTTCTGATCAGGTCATTCAAGGTGTTGATAACCGGTAATCCTGCGCCAACATTGGTTTCGAAAAGGAAAGACGCATTGTATTTTCTGGCAAGGTCTTTCAGTTGCTTGTAATAGATATATTCGGAAGAACAGGCAATTTTATTGCAGGTGACCACCGAAATACCATGTTGCAGAAATTCATGATACACAGCCGCAATGTCGCTGCTGGCGGTATTATCCACGAATACACTGTTGCGGAGGTTCAGTGATTTAATCTGTTGTACAAAATCGGTGGTACTTACACGGTCGCCCTGCTCCAGCTGTTCGCGCCAGTTATCCAAAGGAATGCCACCGTCCATTACCAGGGTATGTTTACTGTTGGCAAGGCCAATCACTCTTACCTGTAGTCCCAGCTCATCCCGGAGGTACTGTTGTTGTTGCTGCAGCTGTTCCAGTAGTTTGCTGCCCACGTTACCTACACCCGCAATAAACAGGTTGACCTGTTTCAGCGGTATTTCGAAGAAGGTTTCGTGCATCACGTTCAGGGCTTTTTTGATATCTGCCTTATTAATGACAGCGGAGATGTTTTTCTCTGTAGATCCCTGTGCAATGGCCCTTACGTTGATACCGTTGCGGCCTAAGGTGCCAAACAGTTTGCCGCTGGTGCCGTGATGGTTTTTCATTTTATCACCTACTACGGCTACAATGCAGAGATCTTTTTCTACGTGCAGGGGTTCGATGCGTTTATCCAGTATTTCCTGACCAAACTCGCTGTCAACGGTAGTTTTGGCTTTCAGCATATCCGTTTCATGTATGCCTACAGTAATGGAGTGTTCGGAAGAACTCTGTGTAATGAGGATCACGTTGATCCGTTCCCGTAAGAGCGATTCAAACAATCTCTTGGAGAAGCCGGGGATGCCCACCATGCCGCTGCCTTCCAGGGTGAGCAGTGCAATATGTTGTATGCCGGAGATACCGGTTACGGGGAAACTGCGGTCAGCGCTGTCCTGGATAAGGGTGCCATGATCTTCCGGTGCAAAGGTGTTTTTGATCCAGATAGGAATGTGTTTACTCATGACCGGCTGGATAGTAGGCGGATAAATTACTTTGGCGCCGAAGTGGGAGAGTTCCATGGCTTCCACATAAGAGATATGTGAAATAGGAATTGCCTGTGATACGATGCGGGGATCTGCGGTCATCATGCCGCTAACATCTGTCCAGATATCCAGTACGTCGGCGTTAACAGCAGCGGCCACAATAGCCGCAGTATAGTCGGATCCGCCGCGGCCCAGGGTAGTGGTTTCTCCTTCGGCGGTAGCAGCTACAAAGCCCGGTAATACTACATAGTCAACAGTGGACTGTGCAAAGTACTGGGTAATATGGTGATTGGTGGCAACAAAATTCACGGCGCCGTGGCCAAAGTTATTATCTGTTACAATCAGCTCTCGGCTGTCTTTACAGGCGGCAGAGAAGCCTTGTTGTTTGAGTTTCTCCGCTACGATGGTACAGGACATCAGTTCTCCGTAGCTCATAATTTTATCCAGGGTGCGGGGGCTGAGTTCCGCTACCTGGAAGATGCCGTCGCAGAGGTTTTCGAGGGCATTTAATTTTTTCTTCAGTTGGCTAATCTGTCCGCTTTGTGCGGTAATGGGGAATAACTCACGGATCGTATCCAGGTGTCGGGCTTCAATTTCCTGTAATACATTTTTGTATTCTTCCTCGCCTTGCTCTGCGAGTTGTCCGCAGCGTATAAGCTTGTCCGTTACTCCACCCAGTGCAGATACAACGATAGCATATTGTCCGGCAGGTTTATATTTTTTGAGGATGTTGCAAACCTGTTCTATTGCTTTGGCGCTTCCTACAGAAGTGCCGCCAAATTTTAATACTTGCATATGGAAAATTTATACGTAGTTAACTCCGGGTCCTCCCGGTTGTGTACCACTTTGTGGTCGTTGGATAATATGTGAAAACTAACCCCGCAGTGGGGTTGTAATAAATGTGGACGTTGTCGCCATAGTGTCCGTGTCCGGCTGAGAGGCAGGATTAACAGAGAATTGATATGTGTAAAACGGTATCACTATTTTAAATATGACGATTGTGTAACAAAAGTCTATAATTACACCGGTAAATAAAAGTGCAGTGGCGATATTTAGAAATATTTTAAAAAATGGGCTTGTTCGTTGTTGTTGTATTGTTTTTATGCATTTTTGGTGATTATTATTTAATAAATGGCCGCTGTTGGTATGTTTTTGTTATTCCAATAAGTAATGAAAATGTTGTTTTCGTGACAATATTGTGACGTATTAGCGAATTTCAACTGCTCCGTCTTCATGTTGTTACTACACTACCAATACTTCTCCAATACTTCTCCGGTACTTAGGATTCGTCTATCTATTACATTCCCCCTATATTGCTATTACTGTTCCATTGCACTCTTACTGCTGTTATATTACTCTCTTACTACACTCTTACTACTCTTTCACTACTCTTTCACCGCACTATGCCCCTTCCAGGTGCCTACTTATTTTGGTTAATATAGAATTATATCCTTAACTTAGTTGCCTAAACAATCGCCACTTGTCCATTTCACTGAAATATACAAGCAACAGTCAGCTTAACTACTACTTTCTCATGGCCACACTTGCCATGGATTCGACTTTGGCATAACCTTTCCCAACGGCCACTACCGGCCATTCTTCGTGTTTATATACCGTAACTTTGTAATAGTAATTTTCTGCTATTCCCGTGCATGTGTATCTCATTATTTATTACCATTCACCGGTTGCGCATTGATATATCATTTCGATCATACACCAGTACGAATCATACACCCGTTCAATCGTTAATTGTACACCAAAACAATTTTATTCAATTCACCTGATATGCCACATTATTATAAACTAGGACAAATACCGCATAAGCGCCATACCCAGTTCCGCAAACCGGATGGCCAGTTGTATTCGGAACAGTTGTTTTCTACTGAAGGATTCTCCTCTCATTCCAGCTTATTGTATCACTGCCACCCACCTACTGAAATTGTAAAAGTAGATGAACCTTACTCCGTTGCGCCTAAAGTGGCGGAAGAAAAGATGCTGAAACACCGCAGTTTTATGGGCTTCAATATAAAGCCGGAAGATGATTTTCTGCAGAGCCGTAAAGCGGTGTTGGTTAATAGTGATCTGCACATTGTACTCGCTTCCCCCCGTAAAAGTATGGAAGGTTATTTCTATAAAAATGCGGATGCAGATGAAATGATCTTTGTACACGAAGGCAGCGGTGTGCTGAAAACGCAGTACGGTCAACTGGAATTCGGTTATGGCGATTACCTGGTAATACCACGCGGCACTATTTACCAGATCTCGTTCAACAGCGCAGATAACCGCCTGTTTATTGTAGAGTCGTTTAGTCCTATCCGTTATCCGAAAAGATACCTGAGTAAATACGGACAGCTGCTCGAACATTCACCATACTGCGAAAGAGATATCCGGCAGCCGCAAAACCTGGAAACTATTGATGAGGCCGGGGATTTCCTGATCCGCATTAAAAAGAAAGGCGTAATATATCCGATCCACTATAAGCATCATCCGTTTGATGTGGTAGGGTGGGATGGATGCGAGTATCCGTTTGCTTTTTCCATTCACGATTTTGAGCCCATCACTGGTCGTGTGCATCAGCCACCTCCGGTGCATCAAACGTTTGAAGGAACCAACTTCGTAGTATGCTCTTTCTGTCCCCGCTTATTTGATTACCATCCGCAGGCAATTCCTGCCCCGTATAATCATAGTAATATCGACAGTGATGAGGTATTATATTATGTAGATGGTGACTTTATGAGCCGTAAACATGTAGTGCGCGGCATGATTACCCTGCATCCTGCAGGCATTCCGCATGGACCACATCCCGGAGCCGTGGAAAAAAGTATCGGCGCAAAGGAAACAAAAGAACTGGCAGTAATGGTAGATACCTTTCATCCGCTGCAAATCACGGAAGAAGCATTGGGTATTGAAGATGGCAGCTATGTAATGAGCTGGGCAGAATAATTATTAATAACAGCAACCAACGACTTATAAAACCAAAACAATTGAATGTTATGGAAACAGCATTAATGAATGCAGACAACTTAACCGGTCAGCAGGACTTTTTACCCCTCAACGGCACAGACTATGTTGAGTTTTATGTGGGCAATGCCAAACAGGCCGCTATTTACTACAAAACAGCTTTCGGTTTTCAATCAGTGGCGTATGCCGGTCCGGAAACCGGTGTCAAAGACAGGGTATCTTACCTGTTAGTGCAGAATAAATTACGCTTTGTGCTGACTACCTCCCTGTTTCCCGATACAGATATTTCCCGTCACGTGGCTAAACATGGTGATGGTGTAAAAGTACTGGCACTATGGGTAGAAGATGCCCGTTCTGCTTATGAGGAAACCGTGAAACGCGGTGCTACACCTTATATGGAGCCTACCGTAGAGAAAGATGAATTTGGCGAAGTGGTGCGCAGTGGGATTCATACTTATGGCGATACGGTTCACGTGTTTGTAGAACGTAAAAATTACAACGGACTGTTTCTCCCTGGTTTCAAAGAATGGAAATCAGACTATAACCCGGCTGATACGGGCCTGCTATATGTAGATCATTGCGTAGGTAATGTGGGCTGGAACGAGATGAATACCTGGGTAGGATTTTACGAACGTGTAATGGGATTCAAAAACCTCATCTCTTTTGATGACAGCGATATTTCTACCGAGTACTCTGCCCTGATGAGTAAAGTGATGAGTAACGGTAATGGACGTGTGAAATTCCCGATCAACGAACCAGCCGAAGGCAAAAAGAAATCCCAGATCGAAGAATACCTGGATTACTACGGTGGACCGGGTGTACAGCACGTGGCCATTGCTACCAATGATATTGTGAAAACAGTGTCTGAATTGCAGCGCAGGGGCGTGGAGTTCCTGAAGGTGCCGGAGGTATACTATGAAACATTGCTGGACAGGGTAGGGAAGATTGATGAGTCTATCGCCCCGTTAAAGGAATTAGGCATCCTGGTCGACAGAGACGATGAAGGGTACCTGTTGCAGATCTTCACCAAGCCACTGCAGGACAGACCTACCGTATTTTTTGAAATTATTCAGCGTAAAGGAGCACAGTCTTTTGGTAAAGGCAACTTCAAAGCCCTGTTTGAATCTATAGAAAGAGAACAGGCATTGCGCGGTAACTTATAGTTTCCTATGCTTTCTTTAGTTACACTCCCGATGGGAGTTCTTTAGGCCGCCTTATGATGGTTACAACAATTTAAATGCAGAGCCCGCCTGGTTTCCACGGCGGGCTTTTTTATTTTTATTTTAATAGATATTTATTATTTTTAATGCGTATATTTAATTTATATGATGGAAATGATTGGAAGGGCCTGTTTTTATGAAAACCTTTGTTATTAACAACTTAATAACCATATCTTCCTTGTTTCCCATTTAATTAGCCATATTTTTATGCCGTCTTTATATAATGCAAAATTTTTAATATTTGTAACCTATGCTCAACAAATCTGCCACCCAAAGGGTTAGCCTGGCCATGCTTATGGCATCTGTCGTTGTTTTTTCGGCCTTCCGTTCAGACCGGAATTCACAACAAAGTACTTATCTGCATAAAATATCTTCTCCGGCAGGACAAACCGTGCTGGAATACAATGCGGATAAGACCATCAGGAAAATTGTACAGTTTCATAAAACGGAAAATGCAGCTTACAGTGATGTACAGCTCCCTATTTATGAAAATGGCCGCCTGGTGAAAAGTCTTTTTGCGGACAACGAAGCCGCCACCACCGGAGATCTTTATACTTCCTATGATTACGCAGGAGACAAAGTGGCTAAGATCAGCTACTACCGCGACAATGCGGTGTATACCTACGATTCACTGGTGTATAACGAAACCGGTAAACTCGCTACCCGGTACCAGTTTGGAAAGAATCCGGCTAAAGGCACCTGGGAAAATACCGGCTACCAGCAATTTACCTGGGACGGAGAAGGAAATGTAACGCAGATCGATAATTTTGGTAAACAACCAGGATACTCCAAATTCCTGCATACATCGGCGATAGGCTACACCTACGACAAACAGCAGAATCCTCAGCAACAACAACCGGAACTGGCCAACCTGATGGATCTCAGCGCCGCTAACTTGTCTGCACACAATATCCTGACAGAAAATATCAGCAGCGTTAATTCTTCCCGCGTGGTAACCAGTACCTATTCGTATGCCTATAACGGTGGTAAATACCCTGTACGCGGTACTTATACATCCGGAATGGATGCTGCAGTGGTAAAACTGGAATGGATAAAGCTACAGTAAAGCAATAATCACTTAACTTTACAATATTAAAATAACTGTTCCGTTTTTATGAGGATGCAAACACTGTTTGGTGTATTGTTTTTGTTAGGTGGGATTTTCCAGGCTTTTACGGCTATATTGATCTATCAGGGGCACAAGCACTATATTTTAAAGATTGCCAGCAAGAAAGTAAGCATGGTAATATATTTTATTATTGCCCTGTTATTGTTTTATCTTGCTTACGTAAACCTGGTTTAAACATTAAAATTTTGTTGAATTAGTATATGAAGCGACTAGTAGTAATCGTCTTGATTTTGTTGGGTGCAGGCAAAATATTTGCCCAGCAATCTTTCCTCGACAACCAGAAAATGTTTCCCAAAGTAGGGGAGGCATACCGTGAGAAGGAAGAGTTGCTGAAAAAAGAGTTCGAAAAGAAAGGGTTGACTTATCCTGCAAAGTATATGTTCATTCGTTCTTTCAAGCTCGACAGTGAGATGGAAATATGGGTAAAAAACAATGCATCGGATACTTTCCGCTTGTTTAAATCCTACCGTGTATGCACCTTATCAGGTAAAATGGGGCCAAAACGCAAGGAAGGCGACAGACAAGTACCGGAAGGCTTCTACTATATCAACGATTTTAATCCAAACAGTAATTATCACCTGTCACTCGGTATCAACTATCCCAATTTTTCCGATCGCATCCTGAGCGATGCCAAAAATCCGGGTGGTGAAATTTATATTCACGGCAACTGCATCACAGTGGGTTGTATTCCTTTGACAGATGAATTCATTGACGAGGTATACATCATGGCTGTAAACGCTAAAAACGCCGGACAGGATTTTATCCCGGTACATGTTTTCCCAGTAAAATTCGGTAATACCGGTTCCATGAACTATCTCGGTACTTTTACACTGACAGATGGCTCTTCCAAGCAATTCTGGACAGAACTGAGAGGGGCGTACGATTATTTTGAAAAACACCATCGCCTGCCGGTAGTACTGGTAGACGACAAGGGGAAATATATTATGTAAGCGTAAGGCATAAAGCCTAAAGCAAAAAGCTATTAAGGAGAATGAACAGGGCGGATAATCTTCGCTTTGGTCATTCTCCTTAATAGCTTTTTGCTTTAGGCTTTTCTCTTTATGTACTTTTTACACACTTTAATTTGGTTTTTAGCGTTTTTTTTTCCAACTTGTTCGAAGGTCAAATCAATTTACCAATATGCACAGAAGAGACGCAATAAGGAATGTGGCGATTTTGTTGGGCACCGCCATTTCCGCTTCCACGTTATCAGCCTTAGAAAGCTGTACAGGTTCCGCTCCGAAAAACTATGATTTGCAAAAGCCGGAAACGAAAGCCTTCCTGGCAGAAGTAGCTGAAACCATCATACCCAGAACCAGCACTCCCGGTGCTAAAGATGCCAAAGTAGAAGAATTCATCATTGTGATGATGAACGATTGCTACAAGAAAGAAGACCAACAGGTGTTCCTGGATGGATTGTCGAAAATTGATGCTGCCAGTAACAAGGAATTCAAAAAAGGCTTCATGGACATTACTCCGGAACAACGCACCAAACTGCTCACTACCATTGAAGAGGAGCGCGTAAACTACAACAAGCGTAAAGATAAGAAAGAAGGAGATCCTACCCATTACTTCCAGTACCTGAAAGAATTAACCCTGCTGGGCTACTTTACTTCAGAGCAAGGTGCGACCAAAGCGTTGCGTTATGTGCCGGTACCGGGTAAGTTCGAAGGCTGTATCCCTTATACCAAAGGAGAGAAAGCCTGGGCAGTATAAAACTTCTTTTTATTCTTTAAATCTGATCATACATGAACCTGAATATAAAAGCACAGGAAGAGCATACCTATGATGCCATCGTGATTGGCTCTGGTATCAGTGGTGGCTGGGCAGCCAAAGAATTAACCGAAAAAGGACTAAAAGTACTCATGCTCGACCGTGGTAAGCCACTGGAGCACGTAAAAGACTACGATACTGCTACCAAAGATCCATGGGAATTCAAACACCGTGGCCGCATTACCGTAGATCAGCGCGAAACACATCCTAAACTGAGCCGCGATTATCCTTACAGTGAACACAACGAAAAATACTGGATCAACGACTCCGAAAGTCCATATAACGAAGTAAAACGCTTCGATTGGTATCGTCCCGATATCGTAGGTGGTAAGTCCATCATGTGGGGCCGTCAGTCTTACCGCCTGAGCGATATTGACTTTGAAGCCAACCTGAAAGATGGCATTGCGGTAGACTGGCCTATCCGTTACAAAGACATTGCTCCCTGGTATGACTATGTGGAGAAATTTGCCGGTATCAGCGGTTCAAAAGAAGGCCTGCCTCAACTGCCCGATGGTCAGTTTATGCCAGCGATGGAAATGAACTGTGTGGAAAAAGATGTAAAGAAAAGTGTAGAAGACAAATTCAAGGGCCGTATCATCACCATGGGACGTGTGGCGAATATTACGCAGCCCCTTCCTGGCCGTGAGAAATGCCAATATCGTAATCTTTGTAGCCGCGGATGTCCGTTTGGCGCTTATTTCAGTACACAATCCTCTACTTTGCCGGCAGCGCGGGCTACCGGTAACCTCACGCTCCGTCCTGACTCCATCGTAAACTCAGTGATCTACGATGAAAAATTAGGCAAAGCTACCGGTGTAAAAGTGATAGATAAACATACCAAGGCAACGGTAGAATACTACGCTAAAATCATCTTCATTAACGGTTCTACCCTGGGATCTACTTTTGTGATGATGAACTCCATCTCTTCCCGCTTCCCGAATGGGTTGGGTAACGATAGTGGTGTGCTCGGTAAAAACCTGATGGATCACCACTTCCGCACCGGTGCTTCTGGTACTGCAGAAGGGTATGAAGACAAATACTATTTCGGTCGCCGTGCAAACGGTATCTATGTACCACGCTACCGCAACATTGGCAACGACAAACGCGATTATATCCGCGGATTTGGTTACCAGGGTGGCGCCAGCCGCTCCGGATGGAGTCGCGGTATTGCTGAAATGGGTGTGGGTAAAGACTTCAAGGAAATGCTCACTGAACCGGGCCAATGGAGTATCGGTTTAGGCGGCTTCGGCGAATGCTTACCATATGAAGAGAATAAGGTAACGCTCGATAGCTCCGTGAAAGATGCATGGGGCCAGCCTGTCCTGAAATTCGATGCAGAATTTAAGGAGAACGAGAAGAAGATGCGCGTAGACATGATGAATGATGCCGCAGAAATGCTGGAAGCAGCAGGTATGAAAAACGTGAAAACATACGACAACGGTTCTTACCCGGGTATGGCTATCCATGAAATGGGTACCGCACGTATGGGCCGCGATCCGAAAACGTCGATGCTCAACGGCTTCAACCAGATGCATGCGGTGAAGAACGTATTCGTAACAGATGGTTCTTTCATGACATCCGCTTCCTGCGTAAATCCTTCCCTCACCTACATGGCTATGACAGCCCGTGCAGTGGATTATGCAGTAAAAGAATTAAAGAAAGGCAATATCTAAAACTATAGTACTTAGCGGTCAGGGAATAACACCTTTAACAAAGGGTGATGCCCTGGCCGCTAAATACTTTTAACACGCGATGATATGAATCTTAATATAAAGGCACAAAAAGAAAATACCTACGATGCCATCGTGGTGGGGTCCGGCATCAGCGGTGGCTGGGCTGCGAAAGAGCTGAGTGAAAAAGGTCTGAAAACACTGGTGCTGGAAAGAGGCCGTAATGTAGAACATATCAAGGACTACACCACCGCCATGAAAGCGCCCTGGGAATTTGCGCATCACCTCAACACCACTAATGAAATGAGGGAGAAACATCCTATCCAGAGCCGCTGCTATGCTTTTGACGAAGCAACACAACAGTACTGGGTAGATGATAAAGAGAATCCTTACAACGAAGTAAAACCCTTTAACTGGCTGCGTGGATATCATGTAGGCGGACGCTCCCTGATGTGGGGACGACAGGTGTATCGCTGGAGTGACCTCGATTTTGAAGCCAATGCAAAGGACGGGCACGGTGTAGACTGGCCTATCCGTTATAAGGACATTGCTCCCTGGTATGAATATGTAGAAAGATACATTGGCGTAAGCGGGCAGGCCGAAGGATTGCCCCAGCTGCCGGATGGCGTTTTTCTGCCCCCCATGGAAATGAATTGCCTGGAAAAACATGTGGCGGCCCGCGTAAAGGAAAAATATAACGACCGTATCATCACCATCGGCCGTGTGGCGCACCTGACCAAAGGATTGAAAGATCGCGGTCCCTGCCAGTACCGTAACCTGTGTGCCCGTGGTTGCCCGTATACCGGCTATTTCAGCAGCAACGGTGTTACCCTGCCTGCAGCAGCTGCTACCGGCAATATGACGCTGCGTCCTGATTCAATAGTGCTGGAAGTATTATACGATAAAGACAAAAGCAAGGCGACCGGTGTAAGGGTAATGGATTCTCATACTTTACAAACAGTAGAATACTATGCAGATATCATTTTCCTGAATGGCTCTACACTGGGTACCAGCTGGATCATGATGAATTCTGTATCTGACCGTTTCCCGAATGGTTTTGGTAACGACAGCGGGCAACTGGGACATAACCTCATGGACCACCACTTTGGCGTAGGTGCCGGTGGCGAGTTTGAAGGTTTTGAAGACCAGTATTACAACAGTGGCCGCCGGCCTAACGGCATTTACATTCCCCGTTTCCGCAATACCAACGACAAAACCATGCAAAAGGATTATGTACGTGGATTTGGTTACCAGGGCGGTGCCGGCAGAGACAGAGGTACCAGCTGGGAAGGTATTGGTGTACAGTTGAAAGAAGCACAGACCGAACCCGGTAAATGGAATATGGGCGTGGGCTCATGGGGAGAACATCTGCCTTATTTTGAGAATAAGGTAACGATGAATAAAACGAAGAAGGATAAGTACGGACTGCCAACATTGGACATCGACTGTGAGTTTAAAGACAACGAAAAGGCCATGCGCAAGGATATGCAGGCCAGTGCCATAGAAATGCTGGAAGCAGCAGGACTGAAGAATGTGGGTGGCTATGATAGTGCACCTCCTCCGGGGCATTGTATTCATGAAATGGGAACGGCCCGTATGGGTAAAGATCCCAAAACATCTGTACTCAACGGTTTTAACCAGGTACATGCTGCAAAGAATGTATTTGTAACCGATGGCGCCTGCATGGCTTCCTCTTCTTGTGTGAATCCCTCTATCACCTATATGGCGCTTACTGCCAGAGCATGTGATCATGCCGTTAATGAACTTAAAAAAGGGAATATTTAGGAATTAGGAATTACGAATTTCAAATTACGAATTACGGATTTGTGGGTAGAAGAACATTTGTTTATCTACCCACAAATCCGTAATTCGTAATTTGAAATTCGTAATTCTTAATATTTAACGTATTTTGTACGCTTATCTGCAACTTATTTGAACAATGAAAAAAGTAATCCTAAGCGGCATGCTGGCGCTATCCTGTTGGATGGGGCAGGCAGTGCAGGCACAAAACAAACATTCCTTTGCCTTGAGTAAAACTGATTTCATGCTGGATGGTAAGCCTTTCCAGATGATCAGTGGTGAAATGCATCCGGCCCGTATTCCGCATGAATACTGGCGTCATCGTATCCAGATGGCGAAAGCGATGGGCTGTAATACCATTGCGGCTTATATTTTCTGGAACTATCATGAAACGGTAAAGGGACAGTTTGATTTCAGCAACGGCAATCACAACATTGCAGAATTTATCAAAATAGCACAGGAAGAAGGTATGTGGGTATTGCTGCGCCCGGGTCCTTATGTGTGTGCAGAATGGGAATTCGGTGGTTTACCACCTTACCTGTTGCAAACGCCGGATATCAAAGTGCGTTGTATGGATCCGCGCTATATACAGGCTGTTACCACTTATGTGGAACACCTCGCGGCAGAAGTAAAACCTTTGCTGGTTACCAATGGTGGTCCGGTGGTGATGGTGCAGATAGAAAATGAATATGGCAGTTACGGTAACGATAAAGAATATTTAAATACACTGAAAGACATGTGGGTGAAGAATGGTATCAATGTTCCATTCTACACCGCCGACGGTGCTACTGCCTATATGCTGGAAGCAGGTGGAGTAGAAGGAGCTGCCATTGGACTGGATTCCGGAGGCTCTGAAGCTGATTTTGCCGCTGCAAAAAAACAAAACCCGAATGTACCTGCGTTCAGCAGCGAATCATATCCGGGTTGGTTAACACACTGGGGCGAACAATGGCAACGTCCGGGCATTGATGGCATCTCCAAAGAAGTAAAATTCCTGATGGATACCAAACGCTCTTTTAACTTGTACGTCATTCATGGTGGAACGAATTTCGGTTATACTGCCGGCGCCAATTCAGGCGGTAAAGGTGGTTATGAGCCAGATGTAACCAGTTACGACTATGATGCACCTATTAACGAGCAGGGAAGCGCTACGCCTAAGTACCAGGCCCTGCGTCAACTGTTAGGTAGTTATCTCCCGAAGGGCAAAAAATTACCGGCTGTTCCGGCACCCATCCCCACAATTACCATCCCGGAGTTTAAGCTCAATGCATTTACTTCTGTATGGGATCATCTGCCAACGGCGATGCATACTCCGCAACCTAAACCATTTGAAGCCTTTGGGCAGGACTACGGCTTTATGCTGTATAAAACCACGCTGATTGGCCACAAGAGCGGTAAGCTGTCGGTGAAAGACCTGCATGATTATGCCACTGTATTTCTCAATGGAAAATACATTGGTAAAATTGACCGTCGCCTCGGTGAAAAAACAATTGACATTCCGGTAAGCGATGTACAAAATCCTGTACTGGAGATCCTGGTAGAAGGAATGGGCCGTATCAACTTTGCAGATGCACTCATTGATCGTAAAGGAATCACGGATCGTGTAGTCCTGAATGGTATGACACTGATGAACTGGGAAGTATATGGTTTGCCAATGACAGAGAAATTTGTACAGGACCTCAGCGCTTCTGCTACAAATGCAACTAAACCAGGACAATTCTTTAAAGCAACTTTTAACCTTGATAAAACCGGTGATACCTATATTGATATGTCCGCATACAAAAAGGGTATTGTTTGGGTAAATGGTCATAATCTGGGCCGCTATTGGGAAATAGGGCCACAGAAAAGATTGTATTGTCCTGCTCCGTGGCTGAAGAAAGGCGCTAATGAAATCGTAGTGTTTGATTTACACCAGGAAGCAGCAGCACCGGTATCGGGAGCGGCAACGTTGTAAATAGCGGAAAGCTTAAAGCAGAAAGCAAAAAGCTATTGAAGCAAATGTTATTAGCGAAGGTAAAATCCGCGTGTAGCATTTGCTTCAATAGCTTTTTGCTTTTTGCCTTCCGCTTTCTGCATCCACCCATTGTGTACTTTGTACACTAACAAATATTTCTCACTGCCTTGCTTTTAACAACGAAAATTGCTAACTTAGGAATGGTGGTTTTTCATTTATTTACTTTCTTAAAATGCATGCCATGGGAAAGGTACGCAATATCCTGCAGGCTAAGGGTCATGCAGTATACTCCATAAACCCTGACAACACTGTCTTTGAAGCCCTTCAAATGTTGGTCGATCATAACGTAGGAGCCCTGACGGTAGTCGACAGTCAAGATCACTTCCTTGGAATTTTTTCAGAACGTGACTATGCCCGCAGAGTGATCCTCAAGGGACGTGCTTCCAAAGAAACCCTGATCCGCGAAATCATGACAGAACGCCCTATTACAGTTACTGAAGAAGATTCCATTGAAGACTGTATGGGACTGATGACGGATAAAAGAATCCGTCACCTGCCTGTAATAGATGGACAAAACAGGTTGATCGGTTTGATTTCTATTGGGGACGTGGTGAAATTTATTATAGATGACCAACGTTATATCATTACCAGTCTGGAATGTTATATAACTGGCACGCATACCTGATTTTCGCAGTAGAAACAGTTTTGCAGATTCGTACTAATTTTTGTAACTTCAATTTCATATAGTCTTTACCGTAATGCAGCGAATGAAACGTTATGAAATCAGATCCATATCTGGTTCCCTCTTTGAATTAAGCGGTTTACAGACGTATATTAATGTTTAACAGATTTGTTACAGTAGATTGGAAAGCATACTACTGGTTTTTCCTAAAGACTGGCATAACGGACTTTTAAGTAAATCGCTCGGAGGGCGAACACTTTGAAAAGCGCTGTTTCTGACATCACCCCCATTTGGCCATTTTTAGCATATGGTGCTATTGTTGTGATACTCATCGGTATCATACTGGGCCTTTCTTATGTATTAGGCCAACGCCATAAAGACCGCGCAACAGGCGAGGCATATGAGTCCGGTATTATCTCCACCGGCTCCGCCCGACTTAGGTTCCCTTCTCAGTTTTACCTGGTAGCAATGCTGTTCGTCATCTTTGACATTGAAACAGTATTGATTATTTCCTGGGCAATTGCCTACAAAGAAGTAGGCTGGACTGGCTTTCTCGGCGTTTCCATTTTTATCTTCATTTTATTGGCTGTACTTATTTACGAATGGCGTAACGGCGCATTGGACTTCGGTCCTGATGGGAAGAAAATATTACGCGCATACAAAAAAATGCGGAAGAAAAAATCCGCTAACGTTAACAGTTACACGGACATTAAGACTCCAACACCACAGGCACTTACGTAACAGTAGCATGTTGATTTTATGATTCACGCATAACGTAAATCAACTCTTTTATGAAATGGTGGCTGACCAACGCAAATGATGCATCGGGCAAAGTTTCCGGCAATACTTCTATGGAAGAAGTAATCCAGCAAAGTGTGATGCTTACTTCTGTAGAAAGTCTCCTTGCCTGGGGACGCAAAAACTCGCTTTGGCCTTTCCACTTCGGCCTTTCCTGTTGTTTTGTAGAGATGGCAACTGCTATGACCCCTAAGTATGATGTAGCCCGGTTCGGTGCAGAAGTAATCAGAGGTACTCCCCGTGAAGCAGATGTGATGATCATTGCCGGTACAGTGTTCATCAAAATGGCGCCTGTCATACAGCGTTTGTATGAACAGATGATGGAACCCCGATGGGTAATATCTATGGGCTCCTGCGCCAATTCCGGCGGTATGTACGACATCTACAGTGTGGTACAGGGAGTAGATAAATTTTTACCGGTAGATGTATATGTACCCGGTTGCCCCCCGCGCCCGGACGCATTTATGCAGGGCCTCGTGATGCTGCGCGACACCGTAGGTAAAGAGAAACGACCACTCAGCTGGGTGATCGGAGAACAAGGCGTGATCAGACCCGAGAAAATTTCCATGAAAGATACCCTGCGTGAAAAACGACAGCAAATGACGGAATTTAAAACACCTGACGAAATATAATAGCTTTTAGCTTTTAGCCATTAGCTTTTAGATTAGTAGCGAAAGCTAATAATCAAAGACTATCGCTAAAATCTAACGGCTACCTGCTAAAAGCTAACAGCTAAAATCCATTCTATGCCCGAGCGCATTGCAGCGGAATTAAGCTCCCGTTTCGGTGATATCACCTTTCAGCCACAAGCTACACGGGATGGGACGCCTACCTTCTGGACGCCACAGGAGAATATTGTGACCGTACTACAGTTTCTTAAATCTGAAATACAAATGCCTTATCGCATGCTCTATGACCTCACGGCCATTGATGAGCGTGCGTATAAACGGCAACAGAACGGGCACAAACCCTATGATTTTACCGTTGTTTACACACTTTTTTCCTTCGACAGAAACGAATTCCTGCGTATCAAAGCCGGTCTCCACGGCGAATACCCTGCGCTGGACAGTATTACACCCATCTGGACTTCCGCCAACTGGTACGAACGCGAAGTATATGATATGTTCGGCATCCGGTTCAATGGTCACCCCCTGCTAAAACGCATTCTTATGCCCTCCACCTGGGAGGGGCATCCGCTCCGCAAGGAGCACCCGGCACGCGCTACTGAAATGGGGCCGTTTAAGCTCTATGACGAGAAGCAGGACAGGGAGCAGGAGGCCCTGCGGTTTAAACCCGAAGAATGGGGCTTAAAACGCCATAGCGAAGATGCTGACTTCATGTTCCTCAACATAGGTCCTCAACACCCCGGCACCCATGGCGTATTACGCATTATCCTGCAACTGAACGGAGAAGATATTGTAGATGCCGTACCTGACATCGGTTTTCACCACCGTGGCGCCGAAAAAATGGGAGAACGGCAATCCTGGCATACCTATATTCCCTATACCGATCGTATTGACTACCTCGGTGGTGTGAATAACAACCTGGCCTATCTGCTGTCGGTAGAACAACTGGGAGGTATTGATGTACCGCTCCGGGCCCAGGTAATCCGTATTATGCTCTGCGAACTGTTCCGCATTGCCAGTCACCTGGTATGGTATGGCACCTTTGCCCAGGATCTCGGGCAGCTATCTCCCGTATTCTATATGTTCACTGACCGTGAACGGATCTTCGAAATCATTGAAGCCATTTGCGGCGGCCGTATGCATCCCAACTGGTTCCGCATAGGTGGCGTAGCCCAGGATCTGCCCAACGGCTGGGAACCATTGGTGAAAAACTTCGTCAGCTATTTCCCGAAACAGCTCAAAGAATACGATAACATGGTGATGAAAAATTACCTGTTTAAAGCCCGCACCAAAGGAATAGGCATTTATACCCTGGAAGAAGCCATTGACTGGGGCGTTACCGGCCCCGGCCTCCGTGCCTGCGGCATGGAGTGGGACATGCGCAAGAAAAGGCCCTACGGAGGTTACGAGAACTTTGCTTTCGAGATCCCGGTTGCTCACAACGGAGATTGTTACGACCGCGCAGTAGTACGGGTAGAAGAAATGCGACAGAGCCTCCGCATCATCGAACAATGTGTGGCTTACATGCCATCCGGCGATTATAAGTCGCACCACCCGCTGGCTACTCCTCCGGTAAAAGCACGCACCATGCAGGACATAGAAACACTCATACATCATTTCCTCAACGTAAGCTGGGGCCCCGTTATTCCTGCCGGTGAAGCCATGGTGGTCACAGAGGCCACCAAAGGATGGAACAGCTATTACCTGGTCAGCGATGGCAATACTTCTGCCTACCGGGTAAGGGTACGAACGCCCTCGTTCCCGCACATGCAAATGATTCCGCTGATCAGCCGCGGTTATACAGTGGCAGATCTGCTTTCTATACTCGGAGGAATGGATTATGTACTTGCAGATATTGACAGATAACCTGATAACATATGCTTTCTGCTATCGAAATAGAACAAATCACACATGAGCTGCAACAGGTGCCGGTAAAAAAGGCCGCCTGTATTGAAGCCCTGAAAATTGTACAACAGCAACGCCGCTGGGTATCTGACGACAGTGTGGCCGATATTGCCCAGCTGCTGGAAATGAGCACCGCAGAAGTAGACAGCGTGGCCACTTTCTATAACCTGATTTTCAGACATCCCGTAGGTCGCCATGTCATTCTGCTCTGCGACAGTATCAGTTGCTACGTGATGGGCTATACGGAAATAAAGCAGAAACTGATGGATCTGCTGCAGATAAAATATGGACAAACAACACCCGATGAACGCTTTACCCTGCTGCCCAATGCATGCCTCGGTACCTGCGATCATGCACCGGCACTGATGATTGATAATGACCTCTACAGAGATCTGAAAGAAGAAGATCTTTCACAAATACTGGATCAATATTTATGAATATGGAACGTCCGCTCACACAACATATTCCCGCTTCGGGCGCTGCACTTCATCTGAAGGAGTACGAAGCAGTGGGCGGGTACTCCGCACTGCGCAAGGTATTGCAGGAGCTTACGCCGCAGGAAGTAACCGGAAAGGTAAAAGAGGCGAATCTCAAAGGGAGAGGAGGCGCAGGTTTCAGCACCGGTATGAAGTGGAGTTTTGTTCCCATGAATGTGACCGGCCCCAAATACCTCGTTGCCAATGCCGATGAAATGGAACCCGGTACATTCAAAGACCGGTGGCTGCTGGAAGGTAACCCACATCAGCTGCTGGAAGGGATGATCATTTCTTCTTATGCGATACAGGCCACACAGGCGTTTGTATTTATGCGCTGGGCATATAAAGAAGCTGCGCACATCATGCGTCAGGCCATTGCAGATGCTTATGCCGCAGGCTATCTCGGTAAAAATATACTCGGTAAAAATTACAGCCTGGAAATGCAGTTGCATACAGGCGTAGGCAGATATATGTGCGGGGAAGAAACAGCCCTGCTCAACTCACTGGAAGGTAAACGCGCCGTACCCCGCGCCAAGCCGCCCTTTCCACAGGTAAGTGGATTATTCGGTAAACCTACCATTGTGAACAATGTAGAAACATTGTCTTACATACCGCATATCATGAATAACGGAGGCGATTGGTTTAAATCACTGAGCCATACCGCCGACGGGGGTACGAAAATATACGGTGTAAGCGGAAAGGTTAACAAGCCCGGTGCCTGGGAACTACCTATGGGGGTTACTATGCGGGAATTGCTGGAAGAACACGCGGGAGGCATGAAAGCCGGTTATCGCTTTCGCGGTGCACTGCCCGGTGGCGCTTCAACTGATTTCCTAACCGATGCCCATCTGGATGTGAAAATGGATTTCGCAGGAGTAGCGGCCGCAGGAAGCCGCCTGGGTACCGGCACTATGGTCGTATTAGACGATCGTACCTGCCCGGTTGGTTTTGTACATAACCTGGAACATTTCTTCGCACAGGAATCATGCGGCTTCTGTACGCCCTGCCGCGAAGGACTGCCCTGGACAGAAAAAATACTATATGCTTTGGAACAGGGACACGGAACGTATGCAGATCTGGAACAACTGGAAATGCATACGAAACTGCTTGGCCCCGGCAATACCTTTTGTGCGCTGGCACCTGGTGCCATGGAACCTTTGCAGAGTGCACTGAAATATTTCCGGGAAGATTTTGAGCAACACATCAAAGATAAAAAATGCCCATATGCCCATCATTAACATCGATAATAAAACCTATGAAGTAAAGGAGGGCAAGAACCTGCTGGAAGCTTGCCTGTCRCTTGGTTTAAACCTTCCTTACTTTTGCTGGCACCCGGCCCTGGGGTCAGTGGGTGCCTGCCGGCAATGTGCAGTGAAAGTTTTCAAAGACGAAGAGGATACCAAAGGAAGAATCGTGATGTCCTGCATGGAGCCTGTAAAAGATCAGCTGCGTTTATCCATTGACGATAAAGACGCAAAGGATTTTCGTGAACATGTGATCGGCTGGCTGATGACCAATCACCCGCACGATTGTGCAGTATGCGATGAAGGCGGCGCCTGCCACCTGCAGGATATGACAGTGATGACCGGGCATTCCTACCGCGATTATCATTTCACTAAAAGAACGCATAATAACCAATACCTCGGACCATTCCTTAATCACGAAATGAATCGCTGCATACAATGCTATCGTTGTGTGCGTTTTTATAAAGACTTTGCAGGTGGTAAAGACCTCGATGTATTTGCTGCGCATAACCACGTGTATTTCGGACGTCAGCAGGATGGTACCCTGGAAAGTGAGTTCAGTGGCAACCTGGCAGAGATTTGCCCTACCGGCGTATTTACAGATAAAACCCTCAAACAGCATTATACCCGCAAATGGGATCTTACTTCAGCCGCTTCTGTATGCCAGGGCTGTGGCCTTGGCTGCAACATCCTGGCCGGCGAAAGATATGGCGCCATCCGGCAGATTACCAATCGTTTTAATGGCGCCGTAAATGGATATTTTCTTTGTGACCGTGGCCGCTACGGCTATGAATTTGTGAATAGTGAACAACGCATTAAAACACCGATGGTATATCACGGCCCTGCCGAACAGGCAAATGGTATCCCGATATTGCAGCATATTCATCACCGGATGAAACCCGGTAAAACAATAGGTATCGGTTCTCCGCGTGCTTCATTGGAATCCAATGCGGTATTAAAAGAACTGGTAGGAGCAGACAATTTTTACCTGGGCGTTTCCGCCGCAGATCATGACCTGGTATCCCTTTCCCTCAGAATACTTCAACAAGGCCCGGTACGCGCCGCATCGCTGCAGGAAGCGGCAGGAGCAGATGTGGTGCTGATCCTGGGAGAAGATGTGACCAACACGGCGCCTATGCTGGCCCTGTCTGTACGACAGGCCATACGCCGTATTCCGGTAAACGAAGTAATCAACAGTGTACACATGCCCGCCTGGCAGGATGCCGCGGTGCGCGAGGCCGTACAGGATAGCAAAGGCCCGCTGTATATCCTGAATGTACAGGAAACAAAACTCGACGAACTGGCAGCAGGTGCCTGGCATACTGCTCCTGATAATATTGCACGTATAGGCTTTGGCGTTAGCCACCTGCTGAGCGATAAAATGCCGGTAGTCAACGGCATGTCGGAACAGGGTAAAGCTATTGCGGTAGAAATTGCCAACGTATTAAAGACGGCAAAAAATCCGCTTATCATTGCCGGCTATGGCAGTGGCAGCGAAGCCGTGATCAAATCAGCTGCCAATGTAGCCTGGGCACTGCATGATCTGGGCATCGATGCGATGCTCACCTTTACCGTTCCTGAATGTAATAGTATGGGACTGGAAATGTTAGGTGGTCATCGCCTGGAATCTGCGGTAGACCGCGCCCTGAATAATGAAGCAGATACGGTGATTATTCTCGAAAACGATCTGTATCGTCGGTTAAATCAGCATAGGGCCGATCTTTTTTTCAGCAAGGTACATGATGTGATTTTACTGGATCATCTCTATAACGCTACTGCAGAAAAAGCAACTATTATATTGCCTGCCGGCACCTTTGCAGAATCTGATGGCACACTGGTGAACAACGAGGGACGCGCCCAACGTTTTTTCCAGGTATTTTCGGCGACGACCGCTGTGCAGGAGAGCTGGCGATGGCTGTTACAAATAGCCGCCGGTAACGGGCATGCCACACTGTCTGAGCTGCAACACCTGGATGACGTGGTAAGTCATGTTGCTGCCACATGGCCGGTTTTTGAAGGCATAGATACACTGGCTCCGCATGCGGATTTTCGTATTGCCGGTCAGAAAGTACCGAGAGAACCGCATCGTTACAGTGGCCGCACGGCTATGCAGGCGAACCTGCAGGTGAGTGAACCCAAACCGCCGGAAGATACCGATACCGCCCTCTCTTTTACCATGGAAGGATACCGGGGAGAACCACCTTCCTCCATGATTCCTTTCTTCTGGGCGCCGGGATGGAACTCTGTACAGTCCGTGAATAAGTACCAGGTAGAAACCGGTGGTCCCCTGCATGACGGCAACGGAGGAAAGCGTTTAATTGCTCCTCACTCTAACGGACACACGCCGTTTTATACGGAGGTGCCTGAACCCTATCTGGCGATGACGGAACACTTACTGCTGGTACCACTTTATCATATTTACGGATCAGAAGAACTGAGTGTGCATACGCCCGGGGTGGCAGAGCGTATTCCTGCACCCTATATTATGCTGCACAGTGAAGATGCGAAAAGGCTGCAGGTAGCAGCAGGGTATATGTTGCATTTTAAAGATAACGGTCACAACTATACGTTACCGGTGATCATCAATGATACATTGCAGCAAGGGGTAGCTGGTATACCTGTAGGCCTGCCGGGCATACAGATTGCAGAAGCGCCACAACTGATAAAAGTATAACGATATGACAAACTTCTGGTGGATCATAGGAGGGGTGCTGTTTGCACTGTTAAATACGGCGGCCGGTCTTATCTGGGTAGAGCGCCGGATGCTGGCGCTGTGGCAGGATCGCTACGGACCTAACAGGGCCGGACCTTTCGGGCTGCTTGTGGTGCTGGCGGATACGATTAAATTGTTTTTTAAAGAAGACTGGATTCCTCCTTTTGCAGATAAAGTAGTGTTTGTATTTGCGCCGGCAGTGGTCATGCTCAGTGTACTCATGAGCTTTGTGGTGATGCCTTTTGCACCTAATATTATTGTGGCAGACTTGAATATTGGCTTGCTATTTTTCCTGGCCATGTCGTCATTAGGTGTGTACAGCGTGGTGCTGGGCGGTTGGGCTTCCAATAACAAATATGCGCTGCTGGGCGCTATGCGCGGGGCTTCTCAGATGATCAGCTACGAGGTATTTATGGGGCTTGCGTTGATGGGAGTTGTGGTATTGAGCGGCTCTTTTAACCTGCGCGAAATAGTAGAAGCACAAAGAACGGTATGGTTTATTGTACCGCAGTTCATCGGATTTCTCATCTTCCTGGTAGCAGGAGTGGCGGAAACACATCGGCTGCCGTTCGATATACCAGAGGCAGAAAGTGAGCTGGTAGCGGGTTTTCACTCGGAATATTCCGGGATGAAATTCGGGATGTTTTTTATAGGAGAATACCTGGGTATCACCCTTATTTCCGGTATGCTGGTCACCCTGTATTTCGGTGGCTGGCTGGGACCTGCTTTCCTGCCGCCGGTAATATGGTTCGTTATAAAAACTTTTGCCTTCATTATGCTATTCATCCTGTTCCGGGCGTCTATGCCGCGGCCCAGGTATGATCAGCTGATGGAGTATGGATGGAAGGTATTATTTCCGTTATCGATATTAAATCTGATGGTAACGGCGGCGATCAAACTTTGGTTAAATACTTAAAACTCAAAATAATGCTTAGTCTGGTAAGAAGTATGTGGCTGATTTTCCTGCATATGTTCCATAAGCGGGAAACCTTTCAGTATCCGGAGCAGAAAGCGCCGTTGCCAGCCCGCTGGCGTGGCCGCATAGCACTCACCCGTGATCCGGACGGAGGCGAGCGTTGTGTGGGTTGTTACCTCTGTGCAGCCGCCTGCCCGGTGGATTGTATTTCATTACAGGCCACGGAAGATGAATCCGGCAGAAGATACCCTGAATTTTTCCGTATCAATTTCTCCCGTTGTATTTTTTGTGGTTTCTGTGAAGAAGCTTGTCCCACTTACGCGATACAGCTATTACCCGATTATGAAATGGCGGAGTACAACCGGCAAAACCTGGTGTATGAAAAGGAAGATCTGCTGATCAATAGTCAGGGAAAGTATCCCGGATATAATTATTACAATGTAGCGGGCATGGCTATACGTGGTAAAGATAAAGGAGATGCCCAGCAGGAGGAACCACCAGTAGATGTAAAAAGTTTAATGCCATGATCGGACCCGCATTCTATATCGCTGCAGCTATTGCCATCTTAGCCACTATTATGGTGATTACACGCTATAACATTATGCATGCGCTGTTATACCTGGTAGTATCCTTACTGGCGGTGGCAGTAGTATTGTATCTCTATGGTGCGCCTTTTATGGCAGCATTGGAGGTGATTGTTTATGCCGGCGCTATTATGGTACTGCTGATATTCTTTGTGATGATGCTGAATCTCGGCAAAGAATCTGCGGCGCAGGAGAAGCTATGGCTGAAGCCCCGTATATGGATCTTTCCTTCTTTGCTTTGCATCATCCTGTTGGGAGAACTGGTGTTTCTTGTTTTACAGAATCGTCAGCCTGCCGCAGAAATACAGATAGTGGATCCCAAAGCCGTAGGAATGGCGTTGTTCGGGCCATACATCCTCGCGGTAGAACTTACAGGTATGTTGCTGATGGCGGGTATTGTGGGTGCCTATCACCTGGGGCGTCAGAAAGAAAAAACACTACACCGGTTCCTTGAAAATAATGAACTATGAACGTGCATCCTACTACCGCGGGTATGTTGCTCGCCGGCGTTTTATTTGTGCTGGGGCTGATCAGTATACTGGTACGCCGCGACATTATTTTTATGTTGTTGTCAGTAGAAGTGATGCTCAATGCTGCGGGACTGGCCTTTGTGGTCGCGTCTTCCCACTGGGGTACGGCGGATGGACAGGTGATGTTCATCTTCATACTGGCAATGGCAGCAGCAGAAGTCTCGGTTGGCCTGGCACTGATACTACAGTTATACCATCAGCTCAAAACACTGGATAGTGATGAAGCCGCAAAAATGAATGGATAAAAAATCTTTATAACTATGTTCCCTGCACTCATACCGCTCATTCCTTTTGCAAGTGCCTTCCTGCTCATGCTGGGCTGGAAACGTATGAGCCGTATAGCCGTTACTGTAATTGGCTGCGGCAGTATTGGTCTGGCCGCTATAGTAGCCGTACTGATAGCCATACAATTTGCCGGCAATGGTGAACAGGCCATTGTACAGCATGCAGCTAACTGGCTGGAAGTGGGTGGATTTAAGATAGGCTTTGATCTCCGGATGGATGCGTTGTCTGTAGTATTTGTAGGGGTGATTACGATAGTAGGTTTCCTGATACATGTATATGCTTCCGGTTATATGCACGAAGAGCCCGACTACGCCCGCTTCTTCGCCTGCATGAATTTATTTGTAGGGGCAATGCTCACCCTGGTGATGGCAGATAATTTATTGCTGCTTTATTTGGGCTGGGAAGGAGTAGGGCTCTGCAGCTATCTGTTGATTGGCTTTTGGTATAAAGATCCGGCCAATGGTTATGCTGCACGCAAAGCATTTATTGTTACGCGTGTAGGCGATACTGCTATGGCCATTGCGTTGTTTATGTTGTTTCAGCATACCGGTACATTGCGTATCCCGGAGATACTGGAAAGCAGCACGCACCTGTGGACCAAAGGCGATCCGGTGATTACCTGGATTGCATTGCTGTTGCTGGGTGGCGCTGTAGGTAAGTCGGCGCAGCTACCTCTACAGACCTGGCTGCCGGATGCGATGGCCGGCCCTACGCCGGTGAGTGCGCTGATCCATGCGGCTACCATGGTAACAGCAGGCGTATATCTCATCGCACGCACACATACTTTGTTTGAACTGGCGCCTGATGCACAAACCACTACTGCCGTAATAGGTGCTATTACGCTGGTGCTGGCGGGTTTTAGCGCATTGGTGCAAACAGATATTAAAAGAGTGCTGGCTTATTCTACCATCAGCCAGATCGGCTATATGTTCCTGGCATTGGGCTGCGGCGCCTGGTCGGCAGCGGTATTTCATTTTGTCACACATGCATTTTTTAAAGCCCTGCTATTTATGGCTGCCGGCGCTATCATTGTGGCGCTGCATCATGAGCAGGACCTGTTTAAAATGGGTGGACTGAAAAAACAGTTGAAGGGCGTATACTGGGTTTTCCTGATAGGCTGTGCTTCTCTGGCGGCTATTCCTTTTGTAACAGCCGGCTTTTACAGTAAAGATCAGATTATCTGGTTGTCCTGGTCTGCCGCAGGCGGACATATGGGTTTCTGGCTGGCTGCCTTGCTGGGCGCATTACTTACGGGCATGTACACCTTCCGGATGTTTTTCCTGGTGTTTTATGGAGACATTAAAACGGAGGTGCATCATCATCCTGGTAAAAGCATGATGATCCCACTCTATATCCTGGCAGTATTATCTACTATTGCCGGATTTATAGAACTGCCGCATACATTAGGGCATGTAACGCTTTTCAGTAACTGGTTGCTGCCGGTATTRCCGGCGGTTACGGTGTTGCAGGAGAGTGTTTCCCTGGAATGGACTTCCCAGGCATTATCTGCCGTACTTGCGCTGAGCGGTATAGGGCTCGCCTATGCATGGGTAGTGTTGCATCCGAAAGGGATGTCTGACTTCCTGGAAATGCCTGCCATTATTTGGTTGCGCGGTTTTTGGAGCAGGGGATGGGACTTCGATAAATTATATAATATACTGTTGGTATATCCCTATGTATACCTGTCACGCATGAATAAGAAAGATCTGATAGACAAAATGTATACTCATCTCGCAGCAGCCATGGAGTGGTGTCATAATATGCTGGCACGTACACAGAGTGGGTTGCTGCGGTGGTATATATTGGGTGTAGTACTGGGTGCAGTAGCAATATTGTCTGTACTCATCTGGAGAATATACATATAACTTAAACGTATAAACGAAATAATATGATCCTGCTGGTACTATTGTTGATCCTTTTCGCTGCGGCGCTGCTATCGTGGATAGTAGGTGCGAAAAGCCATGCAGGGAGCCGCTGGATCGCCCTCTGTAGTTTGTTGCTGAACCTGGGTATTGTGATCAGTATCTGGATAAATCATCCTGCTGGGGGAGATCGCTGGTGGTATCAGTACCGGATAGACTGGATACCGCATTTCGGTATCAGTCTGCATTTGGCCATGGATGGTTTAAGCCTGCTGATGCTGGCGCTTACTTTTTTTCTGGGGGCGTTGTCGGTATTGATTTCCTGGAAAGAAATCAATAGCCGGGTAGGCTTCTTTCATTTCAATCTGTTGTTCGTGCTTTGTGGGATCACTGGTGTTTTTCTGACCATGGACCTGTTTTTATTTTATTTTTTCTGGGAGATGATGCTGATACCGATGTACTTCCTGATTGGTATCTGGGGCCATGAGCACCGGGAATATGCGGCCAATAAGTTCTTCCTGTTTACACAGGCAGGAGGTTTATTGATGCTGCTGGCCATATTGGGTCTTTACTTTGTACATGAAGCTAACACACACGTATATACGTTTGATTACTTTGATCTGTTAAATACCCCGATGACGCCGTCTACCGAACGTTGGCTGATGCTGGGTTTCCTGGTGGCCTTCCTGGTAAAATTGCCGGCCGTACCTTTCCATACCTGGTTGCCGGATGYACATACAGAAGCGCCTACTGCAGGTAGCGTAGTGCTGGCCGGACTGTTGCTGAAAACGGGGGCGTATGGTATTCTTCGTTTTGTATTGCCGCTCTTCCCTGCCGCTGCAGCAGATATTGCGCCGATAGCTATGTTGCTGGGTGTAGTGGGTATTCTTTATGGAGGAATGCTGGCATATGCACAAACGGATCTTAAGAGATTGATTGCTTATACGAGTGTAAGTCATATGGGCTTTGTATTACTGGGGGCTTTTGCATTTAATGAAATTGCTTACCAGGGCGTGGTGATGCAGATGATTACGCATGGCATCAGCACCGGTGCCCTGTTCATCATTGCCGGTGCTTTGTACGAGCGTATCCATACCCGCAACATACGGCAAATGGGCGGCCTCTGGCTGCGTTTACCACTCATGGGTAGTGCTGCTATGATTTTTGTGATGGCTTCGCTGGGATTGCCTGGATTGGGCAATTTTGTGGCAGAATTCCTGGTGCTGCTGGGAAGCTGGCAGGCCAATCATCTGTTAACGGTATTGGCTACGATTGGTTTGGTGGTGGCTACCGCCTATTCTTTGCGCATTATGCAGAAAGTTTTTTTCGGGCCCTGCGACCGGCAATATACTATGAAGGATCTCAACGGGCGCGAACTGGTGATTATAGTGGCCCTGGTTATCGTCATTTGCTGGTTGGGATTTCATCCGCAACCGGTACTCAACACTTCCCAAATTATAGACTATGTCGTTCGCTGATTTTTTAAGCCTTGGACCGTTGATTACCCTATGTGCTGCGGCAGTGGGGGCTATGTTGCTGATAGCGATATGGCGTAATCACCGTATTGTATACAGCTTCACCCTCATCGCTTTTATTATGTCGATGATGGCAGTGATACCGGCCATAAAATATATTCCACATGCTTATCCTCCGCTACTGGTGATAGATGAATTTTCCCTGTTTAATACAGGGCTTATTCTGATAGCGGGCTTCATTATCCTGTTGTTGTCGTTTAACTATTTTGAAGAAAGAGAGGAACGTAAGGAAGAATATTATATCCTGCTGATATTGGCTACCATCGGCGCATTGGTGTTGGTGGTGAGCCGGCATTTTATGGCATTGTTCCTTGGATTGGAAATACTGAGCATCAGCTTATACGGATTAATTGCGTACCTGCGTGCCCGTGAGCGTTCCGATGAAGCAGGGATCAAATACCTGATGCTGGCGGCGTTGTCATCTGCCTTCCTGCTGTTTGGTATGGCGCTGGTATATGCTTTTACAGGACATATGGATTTTCCTGGTATTGGGGTGGCTTTGYGGCAGGCTGGTTATTTGCCGGTAAGTGTGATGGCAGGTTTCGGATTGATGTTGATCGGGGTGGGCTTTAAACTCGGTATTGTACCTTTCCATATGTGGGCGCCGGATATTTATGAAGGAGCGCCATTGCCGGTGGCCGCCTTCATTGCTACTGTTTCAAAAGGCGCCATGCTGGTGTTGCTGATCCGTTTTTACCAGGACATTCACGGTAACGACTATCCGATGTTATGGTGGATTGTAGCCATTATTGCGGTGGCCTCTATGTTTGCGGGCAATTGGCTGGCACTGACCCAACAAAATATTAAACGCATACTGGCCTATTCGTCCATTGCTCATATGGGATATATCCTGGTAGCTTTTTTATCGGGTGTACAAACAGGGCTGGAAGCATTGGCCTTTTACCTGGTAGCCTATTTTATTACCAGCATCGGTGCGTTCGGTGTGGTGATTGTGATGTCGAGTAGTTTGCAGGATGCAGAAACGATCGCCGATTATAAAGGGTTGTTCTGGCGCTATCCCTGGGTAGCCACGGTGTTTACCGCTATGCTGCTATCCCTCGCAGGCATACCACTCACTGCCGGATTTATTGGTAAGTTTTATGTGGTGATGGCGGGCGTAAACGGGCATCAGTGGTTCCTGTTGTTTATGCTGGTGATCAACAGTGTAATTGGATTATACTATTATATCCGCCTGGTGGCGGCCATGTTTACAGTACCTGCGCAGGGAGAGCAAACAATGGTGGTGCCGGCCCTGCCCATGGCCGGTAATATCACCCTGGTTATTTTAACCATACTGTTAATAGGGCTGGGTGTGTATCCTACTGCTATGATGCAGCTGATACAACAAATGATGCGGATACTGATTTAACTATCAACCTGCTCTGTTCTGCTCATCGCTGGTGCCTGTTTTTCTTTCCCTGGCGGCTTTGATGCTGGCGCTGCCGAATTTATAACTGAAAGAAAGATTCACGGTCCTGAACTGCCAGGTATTAAAAATACTCATGTTCAGGTTCGCAAATTCTGCGGCCCCGCGGTAGCTTTCATTACGCAGTATATTATTAACGCTCAGTTTCACAGTAGCATTCTTATCCATGAACATCTTCTGAATGCCCAGGTTCAGGTTATATTGACTGTAGCCCCTGAAAATACCGAAAACAAAGGGAGAATTATAATACCCCATTACCTCCAGTTTAACATCTTTGGGCAGTGTGATCGTGTTGGTACTGCTGATATAGTAATTAACGTTGTAACGGCTATAGGGCTCGTTGGTGGTGGGGTCCTCAAATTTGTATTTATTGTAGGAAAGATCCACATTGTTATCGCTGCTCCACCACTTGGTGACTTGTATAGGCAAGGTTAGCAGCAGGCTATAGATGTCCGTTTTGTCGTAGTTGCGTTCTGTGCTGATAGAAGCTTTGGTACTGTCATCCTGTGTTATAAATTCTTCCATCATATCTTTTATACGACTGTATCGCAGGGTAGCAATATACTTATCCTTAAAGGTATACGAGACTTCTGCAATATTGCTGTATTGTGGTTTCAGGTAAGGATTACCTTTGAAATACGTGTATTTGTCGAGGTAAAACATAAAAGGATTTAGCTGTCCGTACTGCGGTCTTTCTATTCTGCGTGACATCGCCAGGCTCACCTTATTCTTATCATTTATTTTTTGTTCCACATTGATATTCGGGAAGAAGTCGGTGTAGGAACGTTTTACATAAGTGTCCGTTGTAAACGAATGCCCGGTAGATGTGGTATTCTCTACCCTTAAGCCCAATTGCAGGGCCGTTTTGTTTATTTGTTTTTTATAGGTGGCATAGGCGGCGTATACATCTTCCTGGTAATTAAACCGGTCACTCAACGTTGGTGATGGTCGATAAATACCTTTATAGAGAGAATCGAACTGTAATACGTTGGTAGTGGTGACAAAACTTGCTTTGGCACCTGCTTCCAGTTTGCTTTCTTTACCAAGTGGCCAGCTTAGATCGGCCTTCAGGCTTTTAATGAGCACCTGAGTACCACCGGTCGTGCGGATACTGTTAGGATTCCGGCTAAGTTTTGAATGTGGATCATACAGACTGTCGTTCAGTTGCATGAAGCGGTGATTATTGAATTGGGCATAATCTGCATCGAAGCTGATTTCGCGGCCTCCGGCGGTGTCAATGATGCCTTTATAGTTCAGGTTAAGGGCAATATTGTCAAATTTATTGTCATTAACGGTGAGGGAGTTGACAACAGAATCCGGCGGCATGTTGGGTTTGCCCAGGTGGGTGGCGCTATAGATCTGGTTGCTGAAGGCGTTTTTAAAGCCGTTGGCCAGTACCCCGATGGTATGTTTATCGTTGATAAAGTAATCCATACCCACTTTGAGGTAGTTGTTTTTGAAACGGTTACGCTGGAACACGTCCTGTTGCATGAAAGTGGTGCTGCCATCGCTTTCTTTTACAGAGCGGCTATAGTCGCGGGTCACCTGCCGGGGATAATCGCCCTGGTCGAAGTTGCCGAACAGGTTGAACTTCTCGGTTCTCCAGTTAATGTTGCCGGATATGCCATAGCGACCGTATTTCGACTGGGTAAGGGTAGCATTGACGTTACCGTTTACGCCTGTCATTTTCCCTTTTTTAGTTTTTATATTGATGATACCGCCATTACCGGAAGCATCATATTTGGCAGAAGGGCTGGTCAGTATTTCTATAGAGGCAATACTTTCTCCTGGTGTGGTTTTCAGGAGATTGGTGAGCTGTTCACCGCTTAAATAGGTCAGTTTACCATCTATCATCACGGTAACACTTTGTCCTTTCAGGGTAACATTTTCGTTGTTGTCTACCTGTACGCCGGGAGCTCTTCGGAGCAGGTCCAGGGCGGTATTACCTGCTGCACTTACGCTGTTTTCTATATTCATCACTGTTTTACCAGCGGAGCTTTCGATATAAGGCTTTTGGGCGGTTACATTCACTGCCTGCAGGTTTTTGCCCAGTGGTGGCAGTTTCATACTACCCAGGGCAATGGTTTTGTGGCCGGCATCTACCTGGAACGCGGTACTATAGGAGGTGGTGTATCCCATTTGCGACGCCTGTATGAAATAGTGTCCGTTAGCAATGCCATCAAAGGCACAGCCGCCATTTTCGGTGCTCATTTCGCCTTTTACGAGTGTGGAGTCTTTTACCTTCCGCAGCATAATGCTGGTAAAGGGGAGGGGCTTACCCGCATTGTCTGTAACTGTTAGTGTAATTTTTCCTGAGGAGTTGGGTTGTTGTGCAAACGCCGTAAGGGTGCAACAAAAAAGCATTCCCAGGGCTACGATGATCGTTTTCATACTATCGTTTCCGTTGTATAAGTTCTCAAAAGCTATAACCAATAAATATGTAGGGGGCCGTACTATTATTTCTTCCTATAATTATCCTGGATGTATTTAAAAGCCAGGTTCATGACGTCTTTTGCTGTTTCCAGGGGTACTTTTTCTGTCTCATTCGCAATACATGACTGGGTAGCAGGAACGGCAGGTGTTTCCCGGAAATTTCCGAGCGTAATCAGATATATAGGCAGTTCATCCGGGTTTTTGGCCGAAAGGTGGCCATGGCTTGCCATTTTTCCTCCCAATACTAAAATAAGCATTAGAAAGRTACTCAGGCACAAAACGATAGCAACTTTTTTCATACCGCATTTTTACTAAAGACGAACGGGTACAAAAAAAGTTGCACGGGGGAGTCAAATTATTTTGCTGGATAAATTTATTTTTTCCAGAGACGTTGTATGGTAGCGGGAGAACGTTGTTCTAAAAGTATGGTATGCCCATCACTGAGTTCTTCCAGCAGGTTGGTCTGGTAATAACGTACGGTGAGGAGCTCCAGTCCTTCATTATATACGATTTTGAACTGCTGGTGCAGGGTCTTGATCAGGAGTTCTATCTTTTCCGGGTTATTATCTATACAGCAGGAAAAATTGATTGCTCCGTTCTGCATCAGGTTAATTTTCACCTTCAGTGCGTGGAAGATCTCGTAAATATCGCTGATCTTGTCTTCTGTAATAAAGGAATAGTCCTTGGAGGTGATATTCAGCAGTACCTGGTTCTTTTTCAGCACAATAATGGGAGGTAGCTGTCTTACATCTGCGGTTTCCTTAATCACAGTGCCGGGCAGGTTTTTATCCAGAAAGCATTTTACCAGCAGTGGTATCTGTTTGTTCTGCAGTGGTTTAATGGTTTTGGGGTGTATGACCTGGGCGCCGTAATAGGCCATTTCAATTACTTCTCCATAACTGATCTCCGGTATATTTACGGTATTGGGAAACAATTTAGGGTCGGCATTCTTCAGGCCTTCCACGTCTTTCCAGATCGTCTGGCTTTCTGCATCGAGCATATTGGCAAAAACGGCGGCGGAATAATCACTACCTTCCCTGCCCAGGGTAACGCTTTCGTTTTGATCGGTAGCGCCAATGAAGCCCTGTGTAATCACGATGCTGGTTTTTTCAAAGAGGGGAGCCACCTTTTCAGTTACCTGTCTCTGGGTATATATCCAGTCAATATTAGCATCCCGGAAGTTGTCATCTGTACGGAAAACATCCCGGACATCCAGCCAGGTATTATTCAGGCCGATGCTGTTAAAGAAAGCACTTACAATGGCGGTGCTCAGCAATTCACCCAGGCCCACCAGCTGATCATAATAATAATCATAGGTGCGCAGTGGCTTTTCGCCCAGCGTCCATTCGGCTTCGGTAAAGAATTGCTGGAGTTGGGTAAACAATGGGTGTTCACGGGTACCCAGCAGTGATTCAGCTACATTGATGTGATGTTGCTCAATGTTGAACAGCAATTGTGAGGCAATTTCCCGTTTCCGGAGAAAAAAGCTTTCTGCTACCTTTTCCAGCTCATTGGTAGTTTTTGCCATGGCAGAAATAACAATGAGGAGTTTTTCGTCCGGAAATGACTGCACTATCTGCGCCACCTGCCGGATACGTTCAACACTTTCTAAACTTGCGCCACCAAACTTGAAAACCTTCATATGATAGTTTATCTTCTTTTAAAAAATTATTTGGCAAAGTAAGACAAGTTTAGAATTGTTTTAAAATCTGTTTATAGATAAATGACAGTTCCCTTAAAATAGTTTCAATTCCTTTAATTTCGTTCGTACAACCTAACGTTATGAATCTTAAGCAAAAAGTAATGACCCTGGATGAATTCACCATTCAGGAGTTGCGGAATTACCCGGGGGCAACCGGTCAGCTATCCGGTTTACTCCGTGATATGGGTCTGGCAGCTAAAAGGGTAAATGTGGAAGTGAATAAGGCAGGTATTGCTGACATCCTGGGAGAAGCCGGCAAGACCAACGTGCAGGGTGAATCCGTAAAGAAACTCGATGAATTTGCCAACGAGCAATTCATCAACTCCCTGGAAACCAGTATTTATTGCTGTGGGGTAGCTTCAGAGGAAAATGAACATTTCATTCCTTTTCATGATGAGCATTCCAAAAAATCGAAGTACGTGGTACTGATGGACCCATTGGATGGTTCGAGCAATATAGATGTGAATGTATCTATCGGAACGATTTTCTCTGTGTACCGCCGTCTTACACCGGAAGGTACGGAGTGTGAGCTGGAGGACTTCCTGCAGCCTGGCACCCGTCAGATTGCGGCTGGTTATATTATCTATGGCTCTTCTACCATGATGGTATATGCTACCCGTCGCAGTGTGCAGGGCTTTACCCTGGACCCGTCTATCGGTGAGTTCTGTTTGTCGCACCCTAACCTGAAATGTCCGCCAGACAGTGATATCTTCTCTATCAATATGGGCTATTATCACTTATATGAGGAAAAGATCCGCAAGTCTGTTGACCATTTTATGGCCAGAAATGAAAACGACCGGATCTACCGCCATCGTTTTGTTGGCTGTATGGTTGCCGAAATACACCGTACTTTAATTCAGGGCGGTATTTTCATGTATCCTGCTTTCGGGAAATATTCATCCGGCCGGTTAAGGCTTTGTTATGAATGTAACCCGATGTCTTTTATCATGGAAAAGGCTGGTGGCGTGGCAATGGCCAATGGCAAACAGCGGCTGCTGGAGCTGAAACCGGTACAACTGCACCAGCGGATGCCTATTTTCATTGGTTCAAAGAACATGATGGAAACCTGGCAGCATATTATGAACGATTAAGAAAGAAAAATATATTACTAAAAACGGTGTATTGGGGATACAAAATATCCACTATACACCGTTTTTAATTTCTGGTATAACAGTTGCTAAACCTATAGTGTATTTAATAGTCTAATTGTTATTCATTATTATTTATTTCTAATTATTAACCATTTTAATTCTATGTTGATTTTGAAGAACCAACGGATCTTTGCGGTATTGGTAGCTGTTTTTGCCTTCTTCCAGGTGAGTGCATGTTCACATGCCACCACCCGTCAGGCAGATGGCGGTAACACCGGTGGTAGTATGGATGAACAGATCCTTTACTACACCAATAAGTTCCGTCAGTCCAAGGGACTGAAGCCATTGCAGCTGGATGCCACCATCAGCCAGCAGGCCCGCAGCCATAGCCGCGATATGGCTAATGGCAGCACCGGCTTTGGACACGAAGGATTTGAAGAGCGCGTAGCCTACGTTTCCAAGAAAATGGGCCGCGTGGCAGGTGCTGCGGAAAATGTAGCCTATGGTACCCTGGATGCCGAAGCAGTGGTAAATGGCTGGATCAAAAGCCCCGGACACCGTAAAAACATGCTCGGTGATTACACCCTGATCGGTATTGGTACGGCTGGCAAGGGCAGGATCACTTTCTTTACGCAGGTGTTTATTAAGCAATAGAATTAGGAATTACGAATTATGAATTACGAATTACGGATTTGTGTGGAGATAAGAGCGAAGGTTAATATTCGCGTTTATCATCTCCACACAAATCCGTAATTCGTAATTCATAATTCGTAATTCTTTTACTAATTTGGCCCCATGGAAAAGAAAAAGATCATTGAGGTAAATAACCTGGTTAAAAAATACGGGGAATTTACCGCGGTAAAAGGGATCAGCTTTGAGGTGTATGAAGGTGAGATCTTTGGCCTGTTAGGCCCTAATGGTGCAGGCAAATCAACGACCCTGGAAATCATTGAAACGCTCCGGGATAAAACGGAAGGGAAAGTGACAGTGGGCGGCTACGACCTCGACAAAGATCCTAATGATATAAAGAAGATTATCGGTGTACAATTGCAAAGCTCCGGTTATTATCCGGGACTGAACCTGATAGAGCTCATCGAAATGTTTGGTGGACTGTATAATCAACCGGTATCACCGATGAAACTCCTGGGTATGTTTAACCTGGAAGATAAAGCCAAAGCAAAGTTCAAAGAGCTTTCCGGCGGTCAGAAACAGCGTTTTTCCATTGCTACCACGCTCATCAACAAACCACAGATCATATTCCTGGATGAACCTACCACCGGACTGGATCCTCAGGCAAGACGCAACCTCTGGGATCTGATCCTGCAGGTACGCAGCCAGGGTACTACCGTGGTGATCACCACTCACTATATGGATGAAGCAGAGTTCCTGTGCGACCGCTGTGCAATTGTAGATAGTGGCCGTATCATTGCCATCGACTCTCCTGATACACTGATCGATCAACTGGTATCCTCAGGCTTTGAAAGAGCAAAAGAAGTGAAGAAAGCAAACCTGGAAGATGTATTCATTCATCTCACTGGTAAAGATCTACGGGAAGAATAAATAAACCGGATGGAAGCACTTAAATATCCTATTGGCCGCTTTACAGCATTACCGGAGTATACTCCCACCATGCTGCAGGGATTCATCCAAGACATTCACTATTTACCCCAACTGGTGGAAATAGCGGTGCAGCAACTGGATGAATACCAACTGCAAACGCCCTACCGGCCGGATGGCTGGACGGTAGCACAGGTAGTGCATCACCTGGCAGACAGCCACATGAACGGATATATCCGCATGAAACTCGCCCTCACAGAAGAACAACCCATTATAAAACCATATGAGGAAGGCGAGTGGGCAAAACTGCCGGATGTGAAATTCATCCCCATCAATGTGTCTATTACCCTATTACATGCCCTGCATACCCGCTGGACCAGCCTGATGGAACATTTAACTGCCGCTGACTGGGAACGTACTTTTATACATCCCGCCAACGGTACACAACATAATCTGAAAACCCATGCTGCTAATTATGCCTGGCATGGCAAACACCATCTGGAGCATATCCTGCGCCTTAAAGAAAGGATGGATTGGTAAAGCATTGATATTATGAATATGGATTGGAAATTACTGTCTTCGGAATACCTGTTTAAAGACGCCTGGTTAACTGCGCGCGCCGACAAGTGTGAAACGCCTGCCGGGAAAATAGTGGAACCTTATTATGTACTGGAATATAATAACTGGGTAAACGGTGTGGCGTTGCGGGAAGACGGTCAGGTGATTATGATACGTCAGTACCGGCAGGGTATTGGCAGAACATTGCTGGAAATTCCCGGTGGTACTATGGATCCAACTGATCCTTCTCCTTTATTTGCTATGCAACGGGAAATGTTGGAAGAAACCGGCTACGAATTTAAAGAGTGGATTCCGTTGGGTAAAATTGCGCCTAATACTGCTTCCAGCAATAACTATACATATATGTTCCTGGCTACCGGCGGCGTAAAAGTGCAGGAGCAGCAACTGGATCATAATGAAGAAATTGAAGTGGTGATTATGCCGCTGGAAGAACTGCAGCAACTCGTACTTGATAATAAGATTGTACACAGTCTGCATACCACCTGTATCTTCTACGCGTTGCTGCACCTTGGCAAAATGGGGATGAAGTAGTTTACATCACCTCTGCTACCACAAAAAAGCTACCACAAACAAGAATCATATCATCTGGCTGGGCATGTTGCCTGGCCGCTTGCAGCGCCGCTTGTACGGATGCATGCGCGTGACCCTGTAAGCCGCTGGCTGCACCCATTTCCGCCAGTGCTACTTCATCCATGGCACGCGGAATTTGTGCTTTGCAAAAATAATAATGCGCGGTGGGCGGGAATAAAGGCAGTACTTTTTCTACTTCTTTATCTTTTACAAATCCCACTACAATATGTAGTTGCTGATAGTTTACATGACCCAGTTGCTCCATCACTTCACGGATGCCGGCTTCATTATGACCAACATCCAGTACGGTGAGCGGATGTTGCTGAATCACTTCCCAGCGGCCTCTTAAGCCGGTGAGCTTTTTTACATGTGATAGTGCTCCGCTGATATGTTCCCAGGTAATATGCCATCCGTTTTGCTGTAATACTTTGACCGCAGATAATACGCCCATCACATTTTTTTCCTGGTATTGTCCATTCAGGTCCAGTTGTAAACGCCGCATTTGTTGTTGGCGTGTATCCAGTAACGTTATATTCAGATGACTGCCTTCAATAGCGCTGGATGACTCCATCCATTCCTGATCTGCGAAGTGAATGGGAGCGTTCAGTGAGGTGGCTTTATCAATAAAAACATCCTGTACTTCTGATTGCGTTTCACTGATCACCACCGGTACGCCGGCTTTGATAATGCCCGCTTTTTCTCCGGCAATCAAAGGGAGCGTATCTCCCAGCATATTTTTATGATCAAAGCTGATATTGGTAATCAACGAAAGCTCGGGAGTAATTACGTTGGTACTGTCCAGACGCCCGCCCAGTCCCACCTCAATGATGGCAATATCTACTGCTTCCTCCTGGAAATAGCGGAAGGCCATGGCTACCGTGAGTTCAAAAAAGGAAGGCTGTATGGCGGCGATGTGCGGACGCATCTGCTCCGTAAAACGGATGACAAAATCTTCCGACACCACCTGTCCGTTTATGCGGATACGTTCCCGGAAATCAAGAAGGTGAGGAGAAGTATACAATCCCGTTTTGTAACCTGCCTGCTGGAAAATGGCGGCCAGCATATGACTGGAAGAGCCTTTCCCATTGGTGCCGGCAACGTGTATGGTTTTAAAAGCATGCTGCGGTTGTTCCAGTAAATCCAGCAATGCAATAGTATTATGCAGATCTGTTTTAAAAGCACTGGCACCCACTTTGGTAAACATGGGTAGCTGTGCATAAAGATAGTCCAGCGTTTCTTTGTAAGAGGCCATAATTGTAAATTACAATTACGAATTACGAATTACGAATTACGGATTTGTGGGTGGGTAATAGCGGATCATCTACCCATAAATCCGTAATTCGTAATTTGTAATTCGTAATTTCTTAATAATTAACCGGGCAGCCCAGCTGGCGCTTACGCATCCGGAAGATGCCACCACCATTGCCATCGCCCCGTTCGAACATGCTTGAATTTAAGCGCAAAGCTACGAAAGCCCCCGCATGATCGATACGTCTTTCAAAAAGGTTGGTAAAAATTGTACTTGAGCCTATCAGCAATGGCCCTATGCGAATACCGGCACCCACATCTGCCTGACCGTTATGATTAATGGTCAGCGGCAGGTAAGCACCAAACACGCGTGTTTCATACCGGGGCGTAATATTGAACTGCGTCAGCGCATTGGTTTTGGTGATATCCCTGTGACCCGCTGTTAAGGCAATTACCGCATTGGTACTCACGAAAAAACGACCATCTATATTGTAATCACCCATCAGGTTCAGGGCAGTAGGTAAGGTCATGTTAAACGTAGAATCATCGGTGGCCAGTGGCGTGAAATATCTATTCAGCCGGCGTGCATATTGCTGCAGGCTTTCATTTTTCCTGTACTGGATATCATTAGGTACCACATGATCTTTCACCAGGCTGAGATCTGTATTGTTGGCGCCTTTGGTGTATTTGATTTTACCGATATCAGTAATGGAAGCGCCTATACGGAATTTATAATCATCTGCATCAGAACCTTCGTAAGCACCGAAGCCGCCATTGTCAGGGCGGTATTCATAAATCATCCCGATGTCGATTCCAATGCCATTGTTATTAAACAGTTTCAGATTTTTTTGCGCAGGTGATTGCCAGTCATCCAGCTCTTTACTATAGCCATACTGCAGCGTGCCGCTGGTGATGCTGGCATCGCGGGAATTATTCAGGCGGAAGTCGGCATTTTTTACGGAAGCATAGCCTGCGGCCACACCACTTAAGAGTTTCAGCGTAATACCCGCTTTCAAACGGCTGTCATAGCTTTCTTTTATTACCCGCGCATAGCTGAGCCCCAGCTCATGCCATATGTGAGAGGTAACACCTGCCTGGGGAATACTTAAGTTAACGTTCTTATATCCCGTATTTGGGAAATCTACGCCAAAGAAATTGGCGATAGGAGTGGTTACGTTTCCACCATTACTGCTGCTCCGCATACGCCATACAAAGGAAAGCGATTGCTTTTCATCAATGGCATACAATACAGAAGGCAATACTATTTCGGCCATTTCCCATCCATTCTGTTTTCTGTTGGCGCCTTCATCGAGAAAGTAATCCTTGTTACGTCGTAGGGTATCCGGCACGCTAAACAGCAATGATTTGGGAACACTTACGTAAGTATTGCCGGCATTGATATCTGCGCCAATAATATTCACATCCCATTTATAACGATAACCGGCTGCACTGGCAGGGTTGGAAAATACGCCATAAATACCTGCATAGTTACTGTTGTTGTAACCCGGGAAAGTTTGTGCCATAGCGGCATACGTCAGTAGTAGCAGTACTGATGTGCTGAAAAAGATACGGTTAAGTCTTACAATCATCGTTGGCGATAAAAAATAGGTTTCTCGAAATGACACAAAATCGTGCTTATATGCTCTTGAAGTCATAGGTAGAGATGTAGGAATTCCTGGTCCGGTTTTCTAAGGCAGGCAGGGGCAGGATAAATTATCTTGCACTCGCCACTTCAAAACGCCGGTTATTGTATTGTTGTTACTCTGCTTTGAAATAGAAACGTATGGTCCCGAATTGTTCTTCAGGAGCATCCGGGTTAGCATTATATTTCAGTTGTCCGCTTCTCGCTGCCTTCTTTGCTATCTCGATCAGTTGTGAATTGCTGATAGTAGACCCTTTCATACTGAAGGTGGCTGACGTCACATTGCCTTGTTGGTCTACTTTTATATTGATGGCCACATAGCCTGTTTCAGTACCATCGTAGGTTACCTGTGGTCTTCCTATCAGGTTTCTGCCATTGAGGTGAAAGTCGGAACGGCCTCCGCCCAGTCCTCCACCCGTATATCCTCCACCGTTAGGGTTACCTCCCAGTTGTCCACGATCTCCGGGCTTGCCGGTATTACCTTCTCCGGTAGCATTATTGGAACCATTGGCATTGTTACCACTGTTGGCATTGTTGCCGGTACCACCGGAAAATACGGCTTTGGGCTTGGGAGCAGGGGGGGCTGGTTTAGGTGGCGCTTCTGTTGGTTTTTTTACTGGCTTGACAGGTTTAGGTTCCAGTTTTTTAGGAATCTCTTTCGGTTTCTCCACAGGTTTTTCCGGTTTTTTTATTTCCGGAGCATCCTCTTCATCCTGTGTAGCAATGTCTTGTTGTGGTTCACTATTGTCTTGAGCGGCGGTAGCCGGACTTTCTGCCGGTGCGGGCTCTGAGGCAGCGGCACTGGGTGGATTGGGGTTGAGTGGTTGCTCATCACCCATACCATCGTCAGAAGTGCCGAGGTTAACTTCCATCCCCAGATCCTGGTCGGGCAGGGGCGGTGGAGCAGAGAATCCGGTAAATACAAGGGCAACTAACAGCAACGCATGAACGCCGATGGTAATGCCTAATGCCTGAATATTTTTTTTACCGTTTTTTTCCTCCATGATAACCTTATTGAGCGCCTGTTTAGACCAAAGTTAATGTTTTGATCCAGAAAAAATAATCACTCATCAAAAGATGAATTCCGGATCTTTGCAAAAACTGTGCTGTTAATCCGATTTTAAGGAATTTATTTTCGCCAATTTTTTATGAACCTCGTCAGACAAACTATTCGCCTTTATCAGAATGCCTATACAGGTCTTTCACCTGCCACCTGGTGGTTATCACTCGTGTTGCTGATCAACCGGAGTGGTACCATGGTGATTCCTTTTATGACGGTGTACCTCACACAACATCTGCACTTCAGCATTGCCCAGGCAGGTTTGGTAATGGCCTGCTTTGGAAGCGGCGCTATTGTGGGCGCATTGCTGGGTGGATGGCTATCTGATAAAATTGGTTTCTACCAGGTACAGTTCTGGAGTCTTTTCTCTAACGGTTTATTATTCATTTTATTGGGACAGATGCGAACCTTTGAGCAAATATGTGTCTGTGTATTTGTGATGAGTTCCGTAGGGGATGCTTTCCGGCCGGCCAATAGTATTGCTATTGCGGCTTACAGCGCCCCGGAAAACCGCACCCGTTCCTATGCCCTGAACCGCCTGGCCGTGAACCTGGGCTGGTCGGTAGGACCGGCTGTAGGAGGAATCCTGGCCAGCTTCAGCTACCAGTTACTTTTCTGGGTAGATGGGTTTACCTGTATGGCTGCAGCGATATTAATGCGGATTTTCCTGCCGCCGGTAAAGGCACCGGTAAAGGAGACCAAAACAGCGGTAATAAAGGAAGATAAGGTATGGAAAGATAGTATCTACCTGTGGTTCCTGGCTTTTGCCACTTTAAATGCTATCTGCCTGTTCCAGTTTTCCAGTATTGTGCCTTTGTATTTTAAAGAGGTGATGCACATGGAAGAATGGCTCATTGGGCTGAACATGTCTATCAATGGCATCCTGATCGCAGTGGTGGAGATGGTAATGGTATACCGTTTGGATGGCACCCGGCCTAACCTGGTGTTTGTGGCGCGCGGCGCGTTGATGGTCTGTTCTTCCTATCTGCTGCTTTCTTTCCTGCCACCATTATGGGCAGTAGCGGCTTTATTTATGCTGATTATCACTTTCGGGGAGATGTTTTGTCTGCCTTTCATGAATAGTTTCTGGATTGGCCGGAGCAAGGACCATAACCGTGGGCAGTATGCGGCATTGTACACGATCTCTTATTCATTGGCCAGTATTGTGTCTCCGACTACCGGCGCCTTTGTGGTACAGCACCTGGGATTTAAGCCCTGGTGGGCTATTACTGCGGTAGGCTGTATTATATCAGGGAGTGGTTTCTGGTGGTTGCAGAAAAAAATAGCAGCGAGCAAAGCAACAAGATCCGTATCAGAGCTGGCGTAGGCGGAATGGAAGCAGTAAAGAAGCTCACCCGTCATATTCAAAATTGTTAAAGACTTTACAAATATTGTCTCCAAAATGCTAATTTCGAGTAAAAATTAGTAAAATTGGTTAATGAAAGTAATTCAATTTACTGTTCCTGTTGCCGATGAAGGAGCTGTAGTTATACAGGAAGACATCCTCCCATACTTCTATAATTACCTGCACAGGCATAAAGAGGCACAGGTAACACTCATCATTAAGGGAGAAGGCACCCTGATTGCCGGTAATTATACCCAGCCATTTAAGGCAGGGGAAATTTATGTGATTGGTGCTAATCAGCCCCATATGTTTAAAGGGGATGCCCGGTATTTTGAAAATATACAGGAGAAGAATATTCACGCGATCCATATTTTCTTCGATCATGAACAGGCGTTGCAGGGATTATTTTCATTGAAGGAAATGGAAACGGTCAGGAAGTTTTTACAACTCACCGCCAACAGTCTGCAACTACCGTCAGAACATGCAGAAAAAATTGCAACAGACATATTAAAGATCTCCCGTCTCAGCGGTGCAGAGCGATTGCTGGCATTTGTAGGAATGCTGGTCTTTTTTTCGAAACAGGTGAAGGAATGGAAGTCATTATCCACAGGCTTCTCCAGGCACTCTTACAGTGAGTCGGAAGGACTGCGGATGAATGATATTTACCAGTATACACTGGAGCATTATGCAGAAAATATTTCCCTCGGACAAATTGCTGCGGTAGCCCACCTGACGACCTACGCATTTTGTAAATACTTTAAGAAACATACCCGTAAAACATACCTGGAGTTTCTGAATGAAATCAGGATTAATGTTGCCTGCAAGAAGATTATCAATGGCGATTTTGATAGCATTGCTGCAGTAGCTTATGCTACCGGTTATAATAACCCTATTACGTTTAACCGGGTGTTTAGAAAGGTAACGGGGATGGCGCCATCTGCGTATGCAAAGCAATATCGTTTTGAAGAAGCATAAAGCAAAAAGCTATTAAAGCGAATGACCAAAGCGGATATTGATTCCTCGCTTTGGTCATTCGCTTTAATAGCTTTTTGCTTTATGCTTTCGGCCTGTATTAATGGGCGAAGTCGCTCATATAATCACCGGTGATACGTTCTATTGGTGGATTGAAATAACCGAATTTAAGATCCGGGAATTCCTCCTGTATCAGTTCCTGTAACTGTTTCACGCCTAAGCATTCTCCGGTTTCAGTGACTCCCAGTTTACCCAGGTACCAGTCAGGATCAATATTAAAATTACGCCACTGAATCATATTCAGCCCGGTTTCCCTGATCAGTTTGCGCAGTGCTTCATACTCATCTGCACTATCCGTCATACCCGGAAATACGAAGTAGTTGATAGAAGTCCAGCCACCAAATTCACGTACTACTTTCAGACTTTCAACGATGTCGTCAAAAGTATAATTGTTAGGACGGTAATACGGTGTATAATATTTTTCCTGGGCAGAATTCAAACTTACGCGGATACTGTTCAATCCAGCTTCACACAAGGCTCTTACCGCATCGGGCTTGCTACCATTGGTGTTGATATTGATGCTGCCTTTAGGTGTATGTTTACGTATTTCAATGATGGATTCGCGAATGGTTTCCCACATCAGTAAAGGCTCGCCTTCACAACCCTGGCCGAAGCTCACAATAGGGAAGGGGGCTTCTTCGAGATGTGGTACAGTATATTCTACGATTTCCGCTGCAGTTGGTTTAAAACGTAAACGATCCTGCGTAGAAACAATGCTTTCTTCTTCCGGCTGGAAGGAGATGCACCCTACGCAGTTGGCGTTGCACGCAGGAGAGGAAGGAATAGGGCATTCCCATCTTCCCATAAAATAATTACGTGCAGCAGGGCATTCGTAGGTCAAGGCGCAATTTTCTGCCAGGTGTTGTACCAGCCTGTTATGCGGATATGCTTCTACCAACGTTTTTACGCCTTGTTTCACTTTTTTGTCGTCAAAGCCGGCGCATTCCTGGCGGATATCGGCTTCAATACGGGTGGCGGGAACATAAAACTYACCATCCAGCCAACCCACTGCAGTATAGCAAAACAGCGGCAGGGTAGGCGCATCCGGCATGGTTTCGTAAGCTGCCAGGTAAAAACCGGTATGTGCCGGCGGAATGAAGGCAGCTACAGCCCATCCTTTATCACAAAGCTGCATATCACCAGTGGTGGCGTTGATGCCAATACCACGGCGACCTGGCAACTCATACAAATTGCCTCCTTCCGGTAATTCGATCCACTCCTCTACGTCTACCGGCCACGCATCCCAGCCACTGCGGCCAGTTACGTGCATGCTGGTATCTTCAAAAATATTCCCCTCACCGTCAGAATATAATATGTAAGGTGTTTGTTTTAACATTTTGTGATTTTATGATCTGTTGGGATGAATACTTATTGAACCCTGGTCTGAAAGAAGGTATTTAATACTTCTCTCTGCTCTTTTCCAGGTTCATCCAGTATTTCCAGCTGCAGAATCTTGTTATTCTTAAAGTCTATTGTCAGAAGGTCGTTCCGCAAAATTACGTTATTCAGTTCGTTCCAGCCAACCAGCCTTTTAGAAAAGGTGGTAGGCAGCGTAATACCGGTGATGTCCATCTTTACATACGATGGCTGGAAAATCTTGTATTCCATCCAGCCTACATATGCCAGCCCGCTCCCTGTCAGGAACAACAGCAAACTGGTCAGCGGCTGCAGGTGCGACAGGAAGTATAAACTGCCGGTAAAGCAGATGAGCGCCTCTATCATACGTGCTACCGTATTTGCTTCACTGAATTGCTTAAACCGCTTCATAGTAAACGGAAACGCAATTGCCATCAGTCCTACCACCAGGAAAAAGACCACCAGGAACCAGTTAGGCTGCGGACTACGGTATACACCGATCGCATTTATCAGAAACAGTATGCCCGTAAGACCATGCATAACCGGTAATAACCGGATTCTGCTACTGGTATTAGGATGCAGGATGCGCAAACTATGCATGAACCGAAATGTAAGATTAGGAATTAGAACTGATCAACAGATTGCAAAGCTTGAACAACACACGGGCGCCTACGTTGGCATCCCACTCATCGTGTGAAGTGCTTACTTCATTCAGGTCAAATCCTATCAGCTTACGACCACTGGCCAGTACGCGTTTGAAGAGATAATAAATCTGCTCTACTTCAAAACCGCCAGCTACCGGGGTACCGGTATGCGGACATAATTTTGGATCCAGTCCGTCTATATCAAAACTAATGTATACCTGTTGCGGCAAAGTTTCAACAATGCTGTCGCAGATTGCTTTCCAGGTTTCCCCTTCGAATTGTCTTTCTTTGATTTGCTTATCAAAAAAGGTCACTACACGGCCTTCGCTGTTGTTGATATAATCCACTTCTTCTTCGCAGTAGTCGCGGATACCCACCTGTACCAGCTTTGACAGCTGAGGTACTTCTGCCAGGGCATTGTACATAATAGAGGCATGTGAGTATTTGAATCCTTCGTAGGCATCACGTAAATCACAATGTGCATCTATCTGCAGGATACCAAAGTCGCCTTTGTGTTCACCAATTGCCTTAAAGAAGCCCAGTGGGGTGCTGTGATCACCACCTACCAGTCCTACCAGCTTGCCTTTTTCCAGCAGCGCCTTGGTTTGGGTATATACCCACTCATTCATGGCCCTGGTGCCGTTGCTTACGTCTACCAGTGTTTTCTTCAGGAATTCATTTTCGGAAATATCTCCCCCTTCAGTCAGGAATTTCAGGTATAGCTCCGCTTCCTTGCGCAGGTAATCGCTGCGCAGTAAAAGGTGCTTATCTGGTTCACGCATGTAAAACCCCTGTTTCCAGCCATCTTTCACATCCGCATCGTAAAGGTCGATCTGGAAGGACGCTCTGAATATACGTTCCGGTCCACGGGCGGTACCATTATTATAGGATACCGTTACTTCCCAGGGCACAGGTAACAATACCAGCCGGGCTTCTTCCTCAGAAAAAGGTAAGCCAAAAACGTTGTTGGACAGCAGGCCAACTGAGTTAGGGTCAAATTGAGATAAATCTGCCATGATAAAATCGTACTTTTCTAAATTCCGCGCAAAGATAGGATTATGTTTACTTACAGCCGTCCTTCTCATAAAAAGAATTGCCTTTTATATAAAAATTGTCCGAAGAAGGTCATTTTGACTTAATTTTGCCGATTAATCGGAAACAAATAAAGTACGGCAAAAAGCAGGGATCGTTAAGGGCGCACTGGTAAAGGGTTTTGCAGCTTGTATCAAATCAATAGGGAAGATAATTTTCATATGAAAAAAACAAATATTATTCTGCTGGTGGTAATTGCGGTAGCAATTGGAGTGATAGTAACAATGGTGGGAGATTTCAGTACCTATGAAACTTTCGCAACAGCCCGTGAAAAGGAGGGAAAAGAATTCCATGTCATCGGGAAACTGGACACTTTAAAGGCGATGAATTACGACCCGATGAAAGATGCTAACTTATTCAGCTTCTACGTCCACGATAAAACCGGTGAATCACATAAAGTGGTATTCTACGGCGCCAAACCTACCGATTTTGAAAAAGCCGAATCTATTGTACTCACAGGTAAAATGGAAAAAGGCGAATTTCATTGCAGCAAAATACTGATGAAATGCCCGTCTAAATATAAGGACGACCAGGTGGCTATCAGCAACAAACAACTTTAATATAATTATTTGAACATTTTGATATTTGATCATTTATTCCCGGGCGACTGGTAGTAAACGGCTATATCAAAATCGTCAGGTGCCGGAATATTCACATCTCTAGAGGAATTTTATGAAGTTTGTAGGGGAACATTTACTGCCGGGCCAAATAGGCCACTTCTTTGCCATACTGGCATTTGTAGCATCTATAGTAGCCACTGTAGCTTATTATAATGTAGTTAAATTAAAGGAACCATCCTTACAGGACTCCTGGAAAAGACTGGCACGCTGGTCTTTCATCATACAGTCAGCCGCTGTTATCGGCGTTTTCAGTTGCCTGTACTATATTCTGTATAATCACTTTTTTGAATATAAATACGCGTGGCGCAATACTTCCCGCGACCTGCCAATACAATACTTATTATCCAGTCTCTGGTCCGATCAGGAAGGCAGCTTCCTGCTCTGGAGTATCTGGAACAGTATATTAGGTATTATCCTGATCCGCACTTCCAAGAAATGGGAAGCACCGGTGATGACTACCTTCTCACTGGCACAGTTGATTATGGCCAGTATGCTGCTGGGTATATTTGTACTGGGCTATAAAGTAGGTAGTAATCCGTTTATGTTGCTGAGACAGGCACCTGAAAATCAGCTGGCGCCAATTTTCCAGACAGCGGACTATATGCAGCATATCCACGACGGTAATGGCTTGAACGTAACCCTGCAGAACTACTGGATGGTGATCCACCCGCCGGTACTGTTCCTGGGCTTTGCTTCCATGATCATTCCTTTTGCCTTTGCTTTTGCAGGTATCTGGACCCGCGATTATACCGGCTGGGTAAAACCAGTACAGCCATGGGGCCTGTTTGCGATTATGATGCTGGGTACCGGTATTATGATGGGAGCTGCCTGGGCTTACGAATCACTTAATTTCGGCGGTTACTGGGCCTGGGATCCGGTAGAAAATGCATCGCTGGTGCCATGGCTCACCATGGTGGCAGGTGTGCACACGCTCCTGGCATATAAATCTACCGGGCACTCGCTGAAATCTACCATCTTCTTCTTCTTTATTTCCTATGTACTGATTCTTTATTCTTCTTTCCTCACCAAGAGTGGTGTTTTAGGAGATACTTCTGTACACTCCTTTACGGATATGGGAATGACCGCACAGCTGCTGTTTGCCATGCTGGTATTTACCGTACCATCTATTGCATTGCTGATCATGCGCAGAAAGGAAATTCCGGCAGTGAAGAAAGAAGAAAACAGCTACTCCCGCGAGTTCTGGCTGTTTGTAGGTTCCCTGATACTGCTCATCGCAGCCATTCAGATTACCTTTACCACCTCTATTCCGGTTTGGAATAAATTGCTGAGTTTCACCGGCCTGAAATCACTGTTCAATATGAACGACATTGCGCCGCCATCAGACAGCATTTTCCACTACAATAAGATTCAGATCTGGATTGCCATCGTACTGGGTGTATTAACAGCAGTGGTGCAATTCATGAGATACAAGGATACCCCACGTGGAGAGATCACAAAGAAACTTGCGGTGCCCACACTGGTAGCTTTATTATTAACTGGTCTGGTGGCCTGGAAAGGTACTATCACCTATGACAATTATGGCGCCGGCTTCCTGACTGCTATCTACCTGATGTTGTTTGCCAGCATCTATGCGGTCGTTGCCAATATCTCTTACATATTCATCGGCCTGAAAGGTAAACTGAAGAATGCAGGTGCTTCAGTAGCACATATCGGTTTTGGAATGGTATTGCTGGGCATCCTGATTTCTTCTGCTAAAATGGAAGTAATATCACTGGATCGTATGAAAATGCTGAACGATGGCTTCTTCAGAAAAGAAAGCAAACAAAATCCACGCGAAAACATCATGCTGCCAAAGGATGTTCCGGTACAAATGGGTGACTATCATGTAACCTATGGCGGTGACTCCATTGCACAGGGCGATCCTAAAACATATTATAAAGTACACTACGAGAAAAAAGATAAAGAAACCGGTAATGTGGTGGAGAAATTTACCCTTTATCCGGATGCTTTTGTGAACAGGAAAGAGAACGCGATTTCTTCCAATCCTGCTTCCAGACACTATCTGACCAAGGATATCTTTACCTACGTATCAGCGGCACCTAACAAGGAAGAAGAAGCGAAACAGGATACCACTCCTTATGTAACGCATCTGATGAAACAAGGTGACTCTGTGTTTTTCTCCAGAGGCTTCATTGTACTGAAAGGGTTGAATACCAAACCTGAAAGCCGCAATTACGTTGCACAGAGCGGAGATCTGGCAGTAGGTGCTGAACTGGAAGTGTATACGCAAACAGATGATCACTTTAAATTACAGCCGATTTATTTTATCCGCGACAGCAGTTACCAGTACAGTGTGGAAGATACGCTGGCTCCACTGGGACTGAATGTAAGGTTCTCTAAAATTATGCCTGCGGAAAACAAAATAGAACTGAAGGTAAAAGAAGCCAATGGCTTCAGCGATTATATCGTGATGAAAGCCATGATATTCCCATATATCAACGTATTATGGCTGGGTATCCTCATTACTATATTGGGTACTGCGATGAGCATTTATCAGAAATTGAGAAGAAGATAATCAACAGAAATATTTTAAATGTAGAAATCCTTCAATGGCATCCGCTGTTGAAGGATTTTTTCTTTATTAAATAACCAGGGTGCGCGCGACATCTCAGAATTCTTATCTACATTTAGAGTCATTAAATTTCCTTATAATGCGTAGGTGGTTGCGTATTGCGCTCATCATTATAGCCACACTTTCAGTGGTATACCTCCTGGGGCCCAAACCGGCCGATCCGGTATATAATCATGGATTACCGTCCGTACCGGCTGCCGGTGCTGCGCTGGATGACTATATCGATGCCAGGGAAGCAAGGCATCACTTAAAGCCAGATAACCAGGCCCGCATTGTATGGTATGATTCCCTGCATCGCAAAACACCTTATGCTGTGGTATACCTGCACGGCTTCTCCGCCAGCCAGGAAGAAGGTAACCCGGTACACCGCAATTTTGCCGCACGCTTTGGCTGCAATCTTTATTTATCGAGATTGGACGGGCATGGAATAGATACTTCAGATCCGCTGTTGCATATGACCGCCGAGGGTTTATGGAAAGATGCAGAAGAAGCATTGAGTATAGGCAAGGCACTGGGCGAAAAGGTGATCCTGATGAGCACTTCTACCGGTGGTACGCTGGCATTGCAACTGGCTGCTGCTTATCCTGACGATGTTTATGCCCTGATCAATATGTCGCCCAATATTGCTATTAACGATAACCTTGCCTTCCTGGCCAATAATCCCTGGGGCCTGCAACTGGCCAGGGCGGTTAGCAAGGGGGATTTCAGGCGAGGCAGTGATAAAGACCCGGAACGGGCGAAATACTGGTACACCGACTATCGCCTGGAAGGGGTGGTACAGTTAGAAAGTCTGCTGGAATCTACCATGACTGCACAAACATTTGAAAAGATAAAACAGCCGGTACTGAATCTGTATTATTATAAAGATGAAACACACCAGGACCCCACTGTAAAAGTGGGCGCTATTTTACAGATGCAGGAGGAGTTGGGTACCCCTGATATGGAGAAGGAGGCCATCCCCATTCCAGGTGCTGGTGCACACGTGATGGGTTCGTCGCTGACTTCGCATGATTTGCCGGCGGTAGAGAAGGCGATCAGTGACTTCGCTATCAACAAGTTAAAAATGACCCCGGTACAGTAACAGGATTTAGTTGGCTTCAAATCTGAAATCTTTTTTAACTTGTGGTAACATTCCGTATTTAAGCAACGTTAAGTAATCTATGCGTCTTCGTTTCAAACAGATCATCGTTTTTGTTTTCCTGGTACTGGGCATATCCCTCTGTCACACAGGTGCGATGGCGCAAGAGGCGCATGGTGCGGATGTTATTCCGTTGCATGCAATTGTGGTGGGTAAAGACACCATTCCGGTTATTACCCTCGCTATATTCGATGTAGTAGAAAAAATGCCGAAAGCACTTCGTAAGGAACGCGAGCGCTGGAGTCGTTTACGAAATGCCGTTTATGTAACGTATCCTTATGCCAGATCTGCCGCAAAAGTGCTGAAAGACGTGAACTCCAGCATGGCTAATATGAACAAAAGAGAGCGCAAAGCTTTCCTGGCCACCAAAGAAAAAGAACTCAAAGCCCAGTTTGGCGATAAACTGGAAAATCTCTCCGTATACCAGGGCAAAGTACTCATGAAACTAATCGACCGCGAAACCGGTCAGAATTGCTTTGAAATTATCAAGGAACTCAAAGGCGGATTTAATGCCCGTGTATGGCAAACCGTTGCTTTCTTCTTTGGTGGTAACCTTAAAAGCGAGTATGACAAGCAGGAAGATAAAGACATTGAGGTAATTGTTCAGGAGCTGGAAATGTACCAGCACTACCGCGCCTATAATTAATTCTGCTATCTTCGTAATATTCGCCTGTAAAGAAAAAGGGACTATTATGAAAGCAAGGATCTTACTTATCAGCTTACTGTTTATTTCAATAGGCGCTATGGCGCAATCTGTAGAAGATGATGACCCGGTGTATGTGCTGGACAGTGTGGTAGTAACCCAAACAGCCATTGGCCAGGTAACACCGGATCGCATTGGTGTCATCACCATTGCCAAAGGTTCCAAAGCGGTATTGAAATACGGCAGCCAGGCAGCCAATGGCGTTGTATACATAGAAACCAAACCCTTTGCCCGTAAAAGGGTCAATGCACTGTTAAGCAGCCAATCTCCCGCATACGACAGCCTGTTACGTAAATACGGTAACGACAGCAGCTTTTATTTTATCGTAAACGGCAAGCCCGTAACACCCACCAACGAAACCGGTTTAATGACGGTTGACCGCAAAACATTTCGCACTGTCAGGATCATTGATGAAAAAGAGGTACAGGATAAGTACCAGGTAATGGACCGGAAGGCAGGCGTAGTCATTACCAGCTCAGAAGATTAAATATTTTCCCATCTTTGCACCTCAATTTACAGCATATGAAACTAGATATACTGGCTATAGCTGTGCACCCGGACGATGTGGAACTGGGCTGTGCAGGCACACTGATGGTACATGCGCAACAGGGAATGAAAGTAGGGGTGGTAGATCTTACCCGCGGAGAACTGGGTACCCGTGGTACCCCGGAGCTGCGGATAGCGGAAGCAGCAGCAGCAGCAAAGATTATGGGACTGGAAGTACGTGAAAATCTCGGTCTGGCTGATGGCTTTTTCAGAAATGACACCATGGAACAACTGGCGATCATTGTGGCTATCCGTAAGTACCGCCCGGATATTGTACTGGCAAATGCCATTGATGACCGTCATCCGGATCATGGACGGGCGGCCAAACTGATAGCTGACAGCTGTTTCATGGCAGGCTTGAGGAAAATCGAAACATCTTCAGATGGGCAGCCACAGGAAGCCTGGCGTCCAAAGCAGGTATATCACTTCCTGCAGGACCGTTATCATGAGCCAGACTTCGTTATAGATATTACACCAGTGATAGACAGGAAACTGGAGGCTATCAAAAGCTTCAGCTCTCAGTTCCTGGCGCCAAAAGATAACGAACCCCAGACTTATATTTCCGGCTCCGGCTTTTTTGACAGCGTGGTGTATCGTGCCAAAATGCTGGGCAAAATGGTAGGGGTGGAGTATGCTGAGGGATATACTTCCGCTAAAATGATTGGTGTGCGGAGTTTTGCGGATATGATTAATCAAACAACCTGATGATATAGCAGTTGGCATTTAGCCATTAGCTTTTAGTAAAATGCAGCGTATACCAGTCGGTGTACGCTGCATTGTTGTTATGTGGCCGGCTTGTCTGGGATCAGGTTGAAAATTTGGTGGATAGTGTAAGTTTAAGCATAAACCCCGCTATGCACCTATAGTAGAGGTGGACTTGAGGTGGACTTGAGGTGGGGATGATGAAGATAGGCCGGAGGTCAGAACCTGCCATAGTGGCGCCGATAAAGATAATTCAGGAGGAGGATGGCATTTAGAGCATATTGAGAAAACATATTCTCCAATTTTTCAATCTGATGTTCGGTGGGGGATATAAAATTTACCTGCTATTTTTCTATCTTGGTTATATGAAAAAGTTACCCTCCTTACTACTCGTGCTCCTGGTTGCTTTATCTGCCGGTGCTCAGAAAACCGACAAACGGCTCACTGCTATTTTAGCGCCCCTTCTGGAGGCTTTCCACGGGCAGGCCGGTATTTATGTGCATCACCTTAAAACGGACCGTATAGTGGCTATAAATGCCGATAGCACGTTTCCTACAGCCAGTATGATTAAAACAGCGATACAGGTAGGCATTTTTAACAAGCTGGCGAAAGGGGAGCTGCAATATCACCAGAACCTGGTGTACAGGGATTCGTTGTTATACAAGGGGGAAGACATATTGGGGTCTTTCCGGGACAGCGAGCAGATTGCGCTGGATAAGGCAGTGATGCTGATGCTGACAATGAGTGACAATACTGCCAGTTTGTGGTTGCAGTCGCTGGCAGGTGGGGGGCTGGTAATAAATCAGTGGTTGCAGGAGCACGGATTTGAGCATTTGCGGGTTAATTCCCGCACGAAAGGGAGGGAAGCGAACCGGCAGGAATACGGATGGGGGCAGACCAGTCCAAGGGAAATGGCCAGGTTGCTGGAGATGATTTATAAGGGAGAAGTGATTAGCCCTGCCGCAAGTGAGCGCATGTACCGGAATCTTACCCGTAACTACTGGGATGGGGAAGGGGTGCTACAGGTACCTACAAACGTTCGCACCGCGTCAAAAAATGGCGCGGTGGATGAATCACGTTCGGAGGTGATCATGGTAAATGCGCCTCACGGTGATTATGTGTATTGTATTATTACCAAAAACAACAAGGACCAGGGTTGGAACCATGATAATGAGGCATGGCAATTATTGCGGAAGGTGGGTTTTACACTCTGGCAGTACTATGAACCAGCCAGCCAATGGAAACCCGACCCCGCTTTGGGGCAGTTTTAGGAACGGTCAATGGGACCCGCTAAACACTAAATGAACAGATCTCGGGTAGCGTCAAATTCATCGTGTTTGATGATGCTGTTTTTGATAAACGGAATCAAAGCAAGTCCAATCGTTATAACCACCAGTAAAAAGTATTTTTTCTTCATTTCCATGCTATTTGTATTAAAAAAGTCCACTTATATAACTAAATAACGTGCCAAAATGTTACAGAAATAGCATTAAAATGTTAACTCCGGGATATTTTTTTTGACTATATAGGCGATTGTTGCCATTCCCTTTGCTACCACGGTGAAAAAAGTGATATATAGAGAAACTCAATGTCACATTTTTAAAATCTATTTGATTACTAATGAATGTAATGTGATCTTTGCGCCGTCAAAGAATAAAAATCATTAGTCTGTAAATCAAAAAGAGAATAGTTATTATGAAAAATGTTATCTTATCCGTAGGGTCAGAGTTTCCCGAATTCAAAAAAACGGCTGTTGTTTCTATCGAAAAAGGTAAAGAATTTTACGAATTGTCTTCTGAAGAACTGAAGAACTCCGGCAAATGGATGGTGATGTTCTGGTGGCCTAAAGACTTTACTTTCGTATGTCCTACTGAAATAGCTGAATTTAACAAACATGCACAGGATTTCGCTGATCGTGATGCTGTATTGATCGGTGCTTCTACTGACAGTGAATTTGTACATGCTGCATGGAGAAGAGATCATGATGATCTGCGTGGATTACAATTCCCAATGCTGGCTGACACTTCCAAATCTCTCGCTACTGAACTGGGTATCCTGGAAGCAAATGAGAAAGTTGCTTACCGTGCTACTTACATTGTAGATCCTCAGGGTATTGTACGTTGGGTTTCTTTATACGACCTGTCTGTAGGCCGTAGCGTAAAAGAAGTTTTGCGTGTACTGGATGCACTGCAAACAGATGAGCTGTGTCCGTGCAACTGGACTAAAGGCGAAGCTACGCTGACTGCTTAATTTATTTTGAATTACGAATTACGAATTACGAATTACGGGTATGTCTTCCCACAAATCCGTAATTCGTAATTCCTAATTCGTAATTTTTAATTAAAAAAATATTTATATGTTTGCAACTACAAATCAGGATACCGCAGTTCAATTACTGGAAGCAGTGGGTTTGACGAGTGAACAGGTATCCGGCAAATTGCAATCACTGGTAAATGTGGATGCACGTTACCTGAAAGATTTGAAGATCAATGTATCCAACTCTCTTGCGGCAGCTACGCTGACAAAGAAAGAGGCTTACCTGATCGGGGTGGCGGTAGCGGTGAATGAGAAGCATACCGACCTGCAGGCGGCTTTTGAAAAGCTGGCTGTCCAGGAAGGTGCAGTGGATAAGGATATCGCAGAAGTGATTAGTTGTACTTCCCTCATGAATGCCAATAACGTGTTTTATCGTTTCAGGCATTTTGTGAATAAGGAATTTTACACCACTACACCTGCCGGTATCAGGATGAGCATTATGGCCAACCCGGTATTAGGGAAAGAATTTTTTGAGCTGTTGAGCCTGGTGGTATCAGCACTCAATGGTTGCGAAATGTGCGTTACTTCCCACGAAGAAGCCTTGTTGAAACATGGTACGGATCAGCAAAGAGTGTTGGAAGCGGTAAGATTAGGCGCTGTTTTACGTAGCCTTGTTGTATTATTGTAAAATTATTTTTTAGATAAAAGACAGATGAAAATTTGTCTGATAATCATTTGATTATCAATAATTTGCATTGTGTTCACATCTTAAGTAAAGACGCTTTATAAGTGACTTTAAATGTACTTGTGAATAAATTCATTTAATAATATTTGCAAAATCCATAAATAAATTGGACTTTTGCATTCCTAAATTTTTAGATCATGGCAAGAGTATGTCAGGTGACAGGAAAGAAGCCGATCACAGGTCACCATGTTTCCTTCTCCAACATTAAGACAAACAGAAGGTTTCTTCCTAACCTGCAAAAGAAGCGTTTTTTCCTGGCAGAAGAAGACAAATGGATATCATTGAAAGTTTCTGCTGATGGTATCAGAACCATCAACAAGAGAGGTTTGTATGCAGTTGTGAAGGAATTGCGTGCAGCTGGTCAGGCAATCTAATTCTAAGACTCACTTAATTTGTAATACACAATGGCAAAAAAAGGCAATAGAGTACAGGTAATTCTGGAGTGCACAGAACATAAGACTTCTGGCAAACCCGGAACTTCCCGTTACATCTCTAACAAGAATAAGAAGAATACTCCTGAGCGTCTGGAGTTGAAAAAGTACAATCCTATCTTAAGGAAAGTAACTGTTCACAAAGAAATTAAATAAGTAATTGTTGATGGTGAATGGCTGTATTTGCATACCAGCCAGTTAGCCATTAGACCATAAAAACAATAGATACAATGGCAAAAGTAGCTTCAAAGAACGCGAAAGTCAAAGATACTAAAGCAGCAGCTGAATCAAAAGTATGGACTAAGGTGATCAGAGCAATCCGCTCTCCTAAAACCGGTGCTTATACTTTTAAGGAAGCAATTGTACACAAGGACAAGATCCAGGAGTACATGACACAAAAGTAATTCGGCTTTACTAATAATACTGAAAGGCTGTCCCGTTAAACGGACAGCTTTTTGTGTTGATATAGCTTTTAGCCGTTAGCTTTTAGCAAAATGCAGCGGGTATATAATTTATGCCCGCTGCATTTTGCTAAAAGCTAAAAGCTAACGGCTAGAAGCTAAAAAGATGTATTTTAGCAACTTGTTGTAATGATGCTGTGATTAAGCAGCCGGATAACTCAAATAAACCGGGAGGACCCGGACCCAATTAAACTAACTATGAGCTTTTTCAATAAACTATTTTCCAGGGAGAAGAAGGAAAATCTGGATCAGGGTTTACAAAAAACCAAAGAGAGCTTCCTGAGTAAAATAGGACGCGCCATTGCAGGGAAGTCAACGGTAGACACCGAAGTATTGGATAACCTGGAAGATGCCCTTATTTCTGCTGATGTAGGCGTAGATACAACTGTAAAAATCATTGATCGGATTGAACAACGTGTGGCGAAGGATAAATATCTGGGAACCAGCGAATTAAACAGGATGTTGCAGGAAGAGATTGCAGCCATTCTGGTAGACGCACCGGATAGTGGATTCCGTGATTTTGATGTACCGGCTGGTAAAAAGCCTTATGTAATCATGGTGGTAGGTGTAAATGGTGTGGGTAAAACCACTACCATCGGGAAACTGGCATATAACTTCAAGAAAGCAGGTAAATCGGTGATGCTGGGTGCCGCGGATACATTCCGTGCTGCGGCCGTGGATCAGCTGACTATCTGGAGCGAAAGAGCAGGGGTGCCTATTGTAAAGCAACAAATGGGTTCCGATCCGGGTGCTGTGGCCTTCGATACTGTACAAAGCGGCGCAGCTAAAGATGTGGACGTAATTATTATAGATACGGCAGGCCGTTTGCATAACAAACTCCATCTGATGGATGAGTTGGGCAAAATCAAACGTGTGATGAAAAAGGTGATTCCGGATGCCCCGCATGAAGTATTGCTGGTGCTGGATGGCTCTACCGGTCAGAATGCCCTGGAACAGGCCAAGCAGTTTACCGCTACCACAGAAGTAACCGCACTGGCTATTACCAAGCTGGATGGCACTGCTAAAGGTGGAGTAGTACTGGCCATCGCCAATCAGTTCAAAATACCTGTAAAATACATCGGCATCGGTGAAAAAATGGAGGATTTACAAGTGTTTAATAAGGAAACTTTTGTAGATTCACTTTTTAGTGTAAATGATTGATTATCTGATTAATATAATTGTTATTTCGTAATTGGCACAAGGCTTGCTTAATATTTTACTTTAAATAAAAAATCATTGTTCGGGCTCCCTGTACGGAGCCCGGCCGTTTTCATCAACATTCAGCCTGTTTCTTTGTTTTGATACAATAAAACTGCATTTATTACATTTGAATATTGTTCCCTTTTTGTACCCTTTTTAACAATTCGTAAGTATGATAGTACAGCACATAGATCGAGTTGAAGATATTACACCAGCGGAATTCAAGAAGAACTACTACTATCCACGTAAACCTGTTATCATCTCGGCAGGAGGCCTCAGCAAAAACTGGCCGGCTTATACAAAGTGGACGTGGGATTATTTCAAATCGATAGTGGGAGACAAGACAGTGGGGGTATATAATAATGAGCGCGCCGGCGTGAATACCCTTGTTAATGGAGCAGATGATTACATTTCTTTTGGTGAATACCTTACTATGGTGGAGCGGGGACCGGTAGCCCTCCGCATTTTTCTCTTTAATATTTTTCAGCACGCACCTCAGCTGGTGGAAGATTTTACCTGGCCGGATAAGCTGTCCACAGGTTTTCTGAAAAAGTATCCCATGTTGTTTGTGGGAGGCGCCGGTTCAGTAGCGCATATGCATTACGATATTGACCTGTCCCATATCTTTCATACACAGTTCCTGGGCAGGAAACGGGTGCTTTTACTGGAAAATAAGCAGGCGCCGTTTATTTACCGCATGCCTTTTACCGTAGAGAGCGCGGCTAACTTTGTCAACTGGCACGAGAACCTGGACTTTGAACAGTTTCCTGCCCTCAAGCATGCCAGGGGCTATACCACTATTCTCAATCACGGAGATACCATGTTTATGCCGGCAGGTTACTGGCATCATATGGAGTACCTGGATGGCGGGTTTGCCATGAGTTTACGGGCAATGGATCCTACCTTACTCGGTAAATTGAACGGATTATATCATTTGGTTGGTCTGAGAGGGATGAATAACCTGATGATTAAGATGGCCCCCAAATGGTGGTACTATTATAAAAGAAGACTCGCCAGAGCGCGTGCAGACAAGGCCTTGCAGGAACTGAGCTGATATAAGGATGAGTACATGCTAAGTAGCTAAACAACAGTTACTTAGCATAAATTTCCAATTGTCAATTCTTTTTGCTACCTTTGCACCTTCCTTATTTCAACCCCCACTAAGACTCAAGTCACATACAGTAAGTCTGCTGTTAAATTCAATCAGTGTCTGTGTGTCTTCGTGGCGGTAGCGGTTCAAAGAATGCTTGACCGCTTGTTTAAAACAATTCGCGCTTGAAGACAAAAACTTTAAAGAAAGACAAGGTTAATATAATTACGCTTGGTTGCTCCAAGAATATGGTGGATTCAGAGGTGCTGAGTGGACAGCTCGTGGCCAATGATATCGATGTAGTGCATGAAAGTGCCAAACGCGACCATAATATTGTAGTGGTGAACACGTGTGGTTTTATTGACAAGGCCAAAGAAGAATCGATTAATACCATTCTGGAGCAGGTAGAACTGAAACAGCGCGGTAAACTGGATAAAGTATATGTTACCGGATGTCTGAGCGAGCGTTATCGTGGCGACCTGGAATCAGAAATTGAAGGTGTGGACGCCTGGTTTGGTACCATGGAACTCCCCCTGATCCTCAAGAAATTTGATGCAGATTATAAAGCAGAACTGGTTGGTGAAAGATTACTGAGTACACCGTCTCACTATGCTTACCTGAAAATTGCAGAAGGCTGTAACCGTACCTGTTCTTTTTGTGCGATTCCGCTGATGCGTGGTACACACGTTTCCAGACCCATTGAAGATCTGGTGCTGGAAGCAGAGAAACTGGTAAAATCAGGTGTAAAGGAAATCATGCTGATTGCACAGGAGCTGACCTATTATGGTTTGGACCTGTACAAACAACGTCGCCTGGGTGACCTGATGCGTGCGCTGGCAGGTGTAAAAGGGCTGGAGTGGATTCGTCTCCATTATGCTTATCCAACGAAGTTCCCTATGGAAATTCTGGATGTGATGAATGAGTTCCCCAATATCTGCAACTATATTGATATGCCATTGCAACATGCTTCCAATGCCATGTTAAAAGCAATGAAGCGTCAGATTACCCGTGAAGAAATAGAAGAGCTGGTACATAACATCCGGGCTAAAGTACCTGGTATCTGTTTACGTACCACCCTCATTGCAGGTTTCCCTGGCGAAACGGAAGATGATGTAGAAGAGCTGAAAGGCTTCCTGGAAAGAATGCGCTTTGATCGTGTAGGGGTGTTTACCTACAGCCACGAAGAAGGTACCAGCGCGTATGCACTGGAAGACAATATTCCGGCAGAAGAAAAAGAGAGAAGAGCGCAGGAAATCATGGAAGTTCAACAGGAAATTTCCCTGGAAAAAAATCAGGAGAAAGTAGGAAAGATCTTCAAAGTAATAATAGACAAGAAAGAAGCGGGCAGATATTTAGCCCGTACCGAGTTTGATTCGGTGGAAGTAGATAACGAAGTGATTATCGATACTACCAAACGCCTGAAACCAGGTGATTTAGTAGAAGTCCGTATCACCAAAGCATTTGACTACGACCTCGAAGGCGAGCTGGTGTAAATAATATTTCTAACAGCTGATAGCTAATCGCTAAAAGCTATATCCACAGCTCCCGACGGAGCTTGATTAATGCAAATCAATGACTACATTTGAATCACTGGGCTTACAAGAGCCTATCTTAAAGGGAATTACGGACCTGGGCTTCGTTTCCCCAACTCCCATCCAGGAACAGGCAATACCAGTATTGTTAGGAGGTGACCGCGATTTCGTAGGTCTTGCCCAGACGGGCACCGGTAAGACTGCTGCATTTGGCCTGCCTTTGCTGCAGCAACTGGATCTGAAAATTAATAAACCACAGAGTCTGATTTTATGTCCTACTCGTGAACTGTGTCTTCAGATCACAAGTGATCTGAAAAATTTTAGTAAATATCTCGGCGATGTTAGCATCGTAGCGGTATATGGTGGTTCCAGCATTGTACAACAATTGCGGGAACTGAAAAGAGGTGTTCACGTTGTAGTGGCCACTCCAGGTCGTTTACTGGATATTATAGAACGTGGTGCCGTTAATTTTGATAACGTGCGTTACGCAATACTGGATGAAGCAGATGAAATGCTGAACATGGGATTCCAGGAAGATATCAACAGTATCTTGTCTAACACACCGGATAGCAAAACTACCTGGTTGTTTTCTGCAACAATGCCGCAGGAAGTTCGTCGTATCGCCAAGAAATACATGGAAGATCCGTTTGAACTGACTGTTGGTAGCAAAAACAGCGGTAACGTTAATATAGAACACGAATACTACATCGTTCGTCCGCGTGAAAAATATGCGGCCCTGAAACGTATCGTGGATTTCAACCCTGAAATTTTTGGTATCATCTTTACCCGTACCAAAATTGAATCACAGGAAATTGCTGAATCACTGATTAAGGATGGCTACAATGCGGATGCATTGCATGGTGACCTGACGCAGCAGCAACGTGATAAAGTAATGAAGCGTTTCCGCGAAAGAGCACTGCAGGTGCTGGTAGCTACTGATGTGGCAGCCCGTGGTATTGACGTGGATAACGTTACACACGTAATCAACTACGATTTACCGGATGACGTAGAAAACTACACCCACAGAAGTGGTCGTACCGGTAGAGCAGGTAAATCAGGTATCTCTATTGCTATCATCAGCGCACGTGATACCGGTAAAATCCGCCAGATCGAGAGAGTACTGGGTAAGAAATTTGTAAAGGCAGAAGTACCGGATGGTTTCGCAGTTTGTGAAAAACAACTGTTTGGCCTGGTACATAAAGTACATAACGTAGTAGTAAACGAAGAACAGATTGAACCTTACATGGAACGCATCAACGAAGAGTTTGCGTCTATGACCAAGGAAGATCTGATCAAACGTTTTGCTTCTCTCGAATTCAACCAGTTCCTGGAATATTACCAGGACGCACCTGATCTGAATGCAAAAGACGACAGACGTGCAGGTACCCTCGGAGACGACAGAGGTCCACGCAGAAGCGATGGCAAATTCACCCGTTTATTCATCAACCTGGGTTCAGTAGATGATTTCAACCGTGGCGATATGCTCCGTTACCTGTGCGACAACACTGGCTTACGTGGTAATAAAATCGGTCGTATTGATCTGAAAGGAGTTTATTCTTTCTTTGAAGTAGAGAACGAAGAATTGCCTAAAGTAACAGAAGCTTTCAAGAAAGTGGAATACAACGGCCGCAGCGTAAGGATAGAAATGTCTCAGGATGGCGACAGACGCCCACGCACTGGTGGCGGTGGTGGAGATCGTGGTCCACGCAGAGAAGATGGTCCGCGTAAAAGAAGCTGGAGCTCTGAAGGTGGTAGCAGCCGTCCAGGCGGTAGCCGTACCGGTGGTGGCGACAGACGCGAGTCTTTCGGCAGCGGTGGTAAACCTCCGTACAAAAAGAAATACTAATCCGGTTAACGGAGTAGCGATATAGAAAAAAGCGTCTCAGTAATACTGAGGCGCTTTTTTATTTTAAGGACCATTGGCTTGTTTGATTTATTTAAATGGGCGTATCTGCACGAACAGTGAGCAATTAGAGAGGCTGTCAAAGTACCGGGCAGCCTTTTTTCTTTTTAAATAACTGTTTCCCCGTATCTGCCATTTTCCCAAAATTTAACTACCTTGTTTATCTAGACACCCAATTCACACGTTACTATGATCGGAGATACTAATCGCGCTTTACAGTATGTTGAACCGTTTTCCCTATTTTCTTCCAGTGATATTACCCTCTTTCAGGCCGGATCACATTACCGGCTATACGAAAAGTTTGGTGCACACCCTATGGAATTGGAAGGTGCTAACGGGACTTATTTCGCCGTATGGGCGCCGGATGCTGCATTTGTAGCAGTGATGGGTGATTTTAACGGGTGGGACCACTACAGTCACACCTTGCTGCCCCGCTGGGATAGCTCCGGTATCTGGGAAGGTTTTGTACCTGGCGTAAAAGCCGGTTCTCTCTATAAATATTTTATCAGGTCTCATAGTGGGGAAGAGCTGATTAAAGGCGATCCTTATGCGAATTACTGGGAAGTGCGTCCTAAAACGGCTTCTGTGGTATATCCGCTGGATTATGAGTGGGATGACAAGAAGTGGATGAGTCAGCGGGCAAAGCGTAATTCGTTGGACAGTCCTTTTGCGGTATATGAAGTACATCTGGGCTCCTGGCGTCGTCCGGACCCTTCGGATCCGGAGCGTGTTTATTCTTACCAGGAGATTGCTGACATGCTGGTGCCTTACGTGAAGGAAATGGGCTTTACCCATGTAGAGCTGATGCCGGTAATGGAACATCCTTTTGATGGTTCCTGGGGCTATCAGCTGACCGGTTATTTTGCACCTACTTCCAGGCATGGTACACCACAGGATTTCATGGAGATGGTGGAAGCATTCCACCTGGCAGATATTGGGGTGATACTGGATTGGGTACCCTCACATTTTCCGTATGATGCGCATGGGTTATATCGTTTTGACGGATCGCATGTGTATGAATATGCGGATATGCGTAAGGGTTATCATCCGGATTGGAACAGCTATATTTTTAATTATGCGCGTAACGAGGTAAGATCTTTTTTGCTGAGTAATGCGGTGTTCTGGTTCGACCGTTTCCATGCAGATGGTTTGCGGGTAGATGCGATTGCTTCTATGATACACCTGGATTATTCCCGTGAAAAAGGCGCCTGGGTGCCGAATGAACTGGGTGGAAATGAAAATCTGGAAGCCATCAGTTTCCTGAAGAAAATGAATGAAACGATCTATGCCCTGTTTCCGGATGTTCAGACCATTGCGGAAGATTCCACTTCGCATTATGGCGTGTCCAGGCCTACGTTTATGGGAGGACTGGGCTTTGGCATGAAATGGATGATGGGCTGGATGAATGATACGCTGGACTATTTTAAAAAGGATCCGATACATCGTAAATGGTATCAGAATGATCTGACGTTTAGTTTGGTGTATGCCTTTGGCGAGAACTTTATGCTGCCGCTGAGTCATGATGAGGTAGTGCATGGGAAGTCGCCAATGTTGTATAAAATGCCTGGTGATGACTGGCAGAAATTCGCGAATCTCCGCCTGTTGTATAGTTATATGTATACGCACCCCGGTAYCAAGCTGCTGTTTATGGGAGATGAGTTTGGTCAGACTTCGGAATGGAATTACCGTGGTGAGCTGGACTGGCACCTGATGCAACATACCACGCATAAGGGACTGAAAGCATTTGTGACAGATCTCAATCAGTTGTATGTCAATACCACCGCCTTGTACGAGCAGCAATTTGATGCGGCCGGATTTGAGTGGATTACGGTGAATGATTATGATAATTGTGTGATCGCCTATGTGCGAAAAGGAAAAGAGCAGGGAGATGTATTACTGGTGGTGTTGAATATGACGCCGGTAGTGCGGGAGAATTACCTGATAGGATTGCCTGTAGGAGGAGAGTGGGAAGAAGTACTCAACAGTGATGCACCGAAGTATTATGGTAGTGGTGTAGTGAACACAGGTATCTTAAAAACAACGCAACAGATCTATAACGGTAGAGACTATACGCTTTCTTTGCGTTTGCCACCATTGGGCGCAACGATATTGAAGCTGCAATAATATTGCTGAAGGATCGGGTATCGATTTGGTGGGGTATTGTCTCCGCAAATGCTTTACCCGTCAATGGTCAGCCAAGTATACTATTTACGATGCTGAAAAAGTTTAATGCCAGGTAAGGGCCGGTCTCACAGAGACTGGCCCATTTTTTTTGGCTAATTTTTTGTTTGTTTTAAACTTTCCGCAATTCGCACCATCTATTATCCGGACTGTTCCGGAACAGCAATAATGCCAGGCATAAGGCGTTTTATACAGGACGTGAACTTTCAGCCAGATCGAATCGAACCATACTTTTATTAGACACTTAAAACCATTCATTTATGAAAAACTTTCTCCGTAAGCCGGGGCTTGGTTTAGTGATGGCAGCAATCGTTGCCTTTACTATGATGGAAGCCTGTAAAAAGGATAATTCAGCTTCCGTCTCTAATATTCCACCCAATCAGCAAAAGGTAAGTCTCTTCCTTTCCGATGATCCGGGTTATTTCGACAAGGTATTACTGGATATCCGTAAAGTTGAAGTGCTGGTAGATACATGTGGTAAAACGGATGATGATGGATGGGATGATAAAGACAGATGTTGGTGGGATGAGGATCATGATCACGACAGGAACCCCAAACCTGATACCTGCCAGTTATGGGATTCATTGGGTATTCATCCGGGCATTTATGATCTGCTGACCTTGCGTAACGGAGCAGATACTTTACTGGCCGGTGGTAATGTACACAAAGGAACAATGGAACGTATCCGTATCACGGTAGGTAACCAGAACTCACTGGTAAAAGACGGTGTTACTTATCCGTTGAAGTCCGTATCCGGTCAGTCAAAGATTATTGTAAGAGTGCGTCATAATGAATGGGACCAGCTGAGTACAGATGATCTGCAATTGTGGTTAGACTTTGATATACAGCGTTCTATTATCAGAACCTGGAACGGACAGTTCATTCTGAGACCTTACATCAATGTATTTACCATTCTGAAAATGGGTAGTCTTTCTGGTAAGGTAACACCATGGGATGCGTATCCTGTGCTGTCTGTTTACAACAGCAATAAGGACACTTTATATGCGTTGCCATGGAGAAATGGGGATTATAAAGTGCGTGGTCTGAAAGTAGGCGACTGGAGTATATTTGTGAATGCCTCTAATGGTTACAAGGACACTACTATTACCGGGGTGAAAGTAGAACGTGGTAAAGACACGAAGGTAGGAGATATCAAACTGCATAAATAACAATTAATCCGGACGGTGATGCGTTAATAGCAGATATCACTGTCCGGATTTTCAATTATATGTATAAAATATTTAACTTGTGCTAAAGAAACAAAGATGATACAAAAGGGATTTTTATATATGCTGCTGCAAATTATAATGATCAGCAGCAGTTTTGCACAGGTTAAATCCAATCAACGGGATCAGCAACATCGTAAGCAGGGATACTGGATGGAGGAAGTGGGAGAGGTGAGAGGAGAACCGGGATATACCTGGGAGGGTACTTATAAGAATGACCGTAAAGAAGGGGTATGGAAGAAGACCACTTCCATCGGCAACCTGATAGCGGAAGAGACGTATAAGAATAATGTACTCGATGGTTATTGCAAGTACTATTATTCAAATGGAAAGCCGAGTGAGGAGGGAGCGTTTATTTCTACTGAGGTAGAAGGGCAGCGGGATACGATTATGATCATTGATCCCGTAACGAATGCAGAAACACCTACAGAAATTATCCGTAAAGGAAATTCAGTGCGCAATGGTGTCTGGAAATTGTATGATGAGGAAACGGGGAAGGCCGTAAAGGAATACTACAAACGTGGTGAAACCGTTACTGCCAGCGAGTTAGGAGATAGTACTACGGATGAGCAACCTGCTGTTAAAAAAGCAGTTTTACAGCTACCGCATGAAAATGCAGGCAAGCATAAAAAGAAAGGATAAACACAGGAATAAAAATGAACAGAAAAAAAGCTAAAATGAACAAAAAGATTTGTCCATTTTAGCTTTTTTTCTGTAATTTCATTAAAGGATGTTGATCTTCTGGAACCCCAAGTCCACAATGATTTTTATTGTTTAATCCTTTTAATTATTTGTTTGTATGAAAAGCCTGATTATCAACCACGGGGAGAATCCGCAAGAATTACATGGAATTGATTATACCACGACGGACAAGATGGAGATTCTGTTTAGGGCAGTTTTTATCTTTTTAGTGTTTTGTGCACTAACATCAATTATATTCCTTTCTATTTTTTACTAAGCATAAGCAATCAATACGTGTTGCAATCATCAACACACAAAAAGCGTAAGGCGCAAAGGTGATCATCATCTTTGCGCCTTACGCTTTTATGCCCTTCCGGTTCTACTTGCTAAATTGATTTTCTGTGCTGTAACTCTTTACAGTAAAGCGTTACCAGCGATTTTATTTTTTAATGTTCGTCAGACACTCTTAATTCAACGTTAACAAGTTATTCATTTTGTTCATTATGCCTTTCCGGGCGTCAGACATTTTGTACACTCAGATTAAGCATCTAATTTAGTATCTCTAAAGTTGGCATAGGTTATGAAACCGGCGCGAGATCTCTATCTGAAGTGCCTTTTCTTTTTTCCCACTTTAGTCCTTACTCATCTTAATTTCTTCAAAGCTTCTTGGTACCACAAATGACACTGTACTGTCTGCTAACAGATTTTCCGGCAATAACACTACAGGTTGCCCGTCTACCAGCAACGACGTAGGTTGAAACGGTAAACCATGTACGATAATGCGATGGTTTTTATAGGACGTTTCATAATTAACATAAAACTGCTTTCTGAGATGGAACTGTTGCGGCGTGGAATGTTGCTTGAAGCGGACCACATTATATTGTCCGTTTTTGTAGCCGTAATGATCTCCTGCATCTTCATACAGCACACTCTTCACCTCCTGTTCTCCGTAATAAACATGCAGGAGCATTTCTGTTACCGGTGTTTGCTGCGTGTATTGCATATCAGGGTACTGCGGCAGCACCGCACCTGCTTTCACAAACAGGGGCATTTCATCCAATGGTGTATTCACTGTTACCTCCTGGGCGCCGGTATATTTAAGATCATTCCAGAAATAATACCAGTTACCTGCGGGCAGGTATACTGCTTTTTCTTTCATTCCTTTTTCGCTCACATGGCTGATCAGTAATGCATCACCAAACATAAACTCGTGGGAACAGTTGTGGGTAGCCGCATCCTGTTGCGCTACAAAGGCCAGCGGGCGCAGCATAGGCGTACCCTGGTTTGCATACTGCCAGAAGGTGGTATATAAATACGGCAGCAGCTTGTATCTCAGCTTAATGAACTTAGTCACTACTTTTTCATACTCGGTTCCAAAGCTCCAGGGCTCCTGGTTAAAGCCGGTTTCATTGCTGGCGGAGTGTGTACGCATCAATGGGTGAAATACAGCCAGTTGAATCCAGCGGGTATAGAGTTCTCCATCGGGCTCACCGATGAAACCGCCAATATCGCTACCCGTAAATGAAATACCGGAAACGGCTAAACGCTGGCATTGCACGCTGGCCAGCCACAGGTGTTCCCAGCTGGATACGTTGTCACCGGTCCATACGGAAGACCAGCGCTGGGCGCCGGAATAGCAGGAGCGGGTAATGAGGAAGGAGCGATGCGGCATCAGGTATTTTTTCATACCGGCAGCCGTAGCCTTGCTCATCAGGTGACCATATATATTATGTGCCTTGCGGTGACTTACTTCTTCTCCATCATAGTCGTGGCGCACATCTTCAGGGAAGGAGCCCATTTCAAAAACAGCGGGCTCGTTCATGTCATTCCAAACGCCACGTACACCGATTTCAGCCAGACTTTTGAACAGGCTGCTCCACCATTCGCGTACTTCCGGATTGGTATAATCAGGAAACACACATTTGCCCGGCCATACATCGCCTTCCATCAGGGCGCCGTCTGCCCGTTTACAGAAGTAATTGTTTTTCATGCCTTCTTTATATACGGCATAATCGGGATCCACTTTAATACCCGGGTCAATGATCACCACTATTTTGAAGCCTTCTGCAGCCAGCTCCTTTATCAATCCTACCGGATCGGGGAACCATTCCTTATTCCACGTAAAGCAGCGGAATCCATCCATATAGTCGATATCCAGGTAGATGACATCACAGGGGATACCACGTGTTCTGAACTCTTTGGCAATTTCTTTCACCCTGGTATCGGGGTAATAACTCCAGCGGCATTGGTGATATCCCAGGGCCCACAGGGGAGGTAGTTCCGGTGTCCCGGTAATTTTAGTATAGGACTCGGCTACTTCCAGCAGTTCCGGTCCGTAAATGAAATAGTAGTTCATTTCACCACCACGTGCCCAGAAGCTGCAGGCATCTTCTCTTTCCTTACCAAAATCGAAGATGGTACGGAAGGTGTTATCGAAGAAGATACCGTAGCCGATACCGTGATGCAGTCCATAATAGAAAGGGATATTGCGGTAAAGCGGGTCTGTATCTTTCTGATAGCCGTAAGCATCTGTACCGTAGTTTTCCAGGCGTTTGCCCCGCAGATTCAGTTCGGTAGGCTTATCTCCTAATCCATAAAAGCATTCTCCTTCCTGCACGAGTTTGCTGCAGTATTGAATTTTACCGCCTTTCAACAGGTAGTGCTGCCAGTGGAAACCCATTTCGTCCTGGTTAATCACTTTGCCTTCCTTATCAGAAATCGTGATACGCAGGTTATCCCGGGCTATAAATACCCGGAGGGCATCTGTATATATCTCAAAAGTTTCTTCCCATTCCTTGATACCGAATGATATAGGTGATTCCTCGAGTGTATCGCTGGTGGCGTAGGAGAAGTCCCTTTGAAAAGTGCCGTCAGCGGCGTATCTGAAGCGAATGATCTTATCGGCAATGACCCTTATTTCGAGAATTGTTTCTGTAGTATAAAAACAAAAATAATTACCTTCTTTTTTCCATTCCCTGATACTGTCGGGATAGTGCTTGGCGCCGTATTTACTTGACGAGGTTTCAACTTGCATAATCTCTTTTTCTGGATGCCTGGTAATGCGTTACCATGGTCTTAAATTACATAAAAATTCAGAGTAGTTATAGTCAATTCGCGTTAGATGCTGATATTTCTGCGTTTACCCTTTAAATTCAGTGCTTCGCAAAAAATAACGTAAAGTGATTAAATTACTTATTAACTTCATATTAATAAATTTACTTTTTGCTTTAACCTATTTTAGTAGGTGCACCTTTCCAGGAGCACCTTTTTATTAGTGGTTACCCAATACCGCAATATCTTTTCGGGCCAGGTATACTTTCGTTCCTTTTCTTGCTCTGGCAACTACATTAAATCCATCGCCCACTCTTTTCCAGTTTTTGCCGCCATCTTCCGAAATATCTGTGCCGGACGTGCCGGTAGTTATCAGTATTTTGGGGGAGATGTAGGCCACTCCGGACTTGTATCCGCCCGGAGGGGTAACCGGAGCGTACCAGTTTCGCCCGCCATTGCTGGTAAGCATACAGTTGCCTTTTCTGGCGGTATCTATTTTATAGTCGCCTCCTACAGCAATGCCGGTGGCGGCATCCCGGAAGGCAATGGAAAATGCGCCTGTGGTACTGCTTCCCTGTACTACCGGAATCGTATAGGCTTGCCAGTTACTACCGGATACAAAAAGTCGTGCCACATTACCGCCGGTGGCAAAATACACTTTCTTTCCGGGTAATGTGACCAGGCTGGTTCCGCTGGCCGCAAAGATCGCCTCCCCGGCGGCGGCAGCAGGTAACGTAGCTGTAGCATCTCCTTCCCAGGAGCGGCCACCATTGTGTGTACGAATGACAGTAAATTTATTATCCAACGGGTCACCGATAGCGATTCCTTCCTGTTCATTAAAAAACTGTATGGCATCGAAGAAAATACCCGGGCGGTTGTCGTAGTAAACCTGCTTCCACGAAGTGCCTCCATCTTCCGTTAAAAAAATAAGTGCAGGAGCACCGGCATTTAATACAATCGCTTTACGCGCATCAAAAGCATATAGCGAACGCCAGTTGCAGCTATCGCAACCCGGTACCACCGTCCATTGCCAGTGAGCGCCCCCATCTGTACTTTTACCTACCTGACCTTCCGTACCTGAAGCCCATATAATATCATCCGTTACCACGCTGAGGCCCCGGATGCTCTTCGCCGGCGCAGATGTAATGACGTTTATCTGGTACGCTGTTTCCTTTTTCTGGGCAGTTGCCGGTAAAACAGTATATCCTAAATAAAAGCATATCATGGCCAACAGCCCGGCAGTGCGCCTGCGCCCGCCAGCGATAAACAGCCACTGTAAAGTATCTAAGGCTCTTATGCCCGGATTTGTTCTAACTGAATTCATAGAGTATATCATTTATTTCCAATCTGTTACCAGCAAGAAAATTACAAAATTGCTACAAAGTGTGGTACAGATTTATATATTTGCAGATTACCTAACCTGCTTACTTCAATAACATAATCATAGTGCATCAACCGCATCGCTTAAAAATGTTCGTCCTATGTTGCTTATGGGGGCTTCTCCCCGGGGTATTGCATGCACAGGATAAGCCATACATTTTCGACAGCTATAGTGTTAACGAAGGACTTTCACAAAGCACCGTCTTCGATATTACGCGGGATGACCAGGGATTTATGTGGATTGCCACCAGGGATGGCATCAATCGTTTTGATGGTTATACCTTTAATGAATACCGGTATAAACCAAGTACGCTCTACAAAGCCGGGGAAGGCAAGGGGGAACTGGTACCCCGTGGTTCTACCGGCAACCGCGCGGTGATCAACCGGTTTGATCTCAAAGGATATAAAGGTTTTACTTTTTATAAAGACAGTCGTCAACAGATGTTGCTGGCCCATAACAACGGGATCAGTGTGTATGATAAGTATCGTAATAATTTCCGCACCTTACTGGAAGACACTTCTAATGTTAATGCGCAGGAACGCGACAATAATGTGAAGTTCACTATACTGGGGGAGGATACCGCTACCAATTCATTGTGGGTGTGGAGGCCGATGAAGGGACTGTATGTATTGGATAACACCACCTACGCTATCAGGCGCATTATCCTCTATCCACCACAGTTCCGGCAAAAAGGAGTGTTGCCTACTGCCGTGATGAAAGATGGTAATACTATCTGGATGAATGGGGAACCCGGAGAGTTGTTTTCACTGAATATTAAAAATTTACGGCTGGCTACCTATTGCTTGCCAGGGGTGGGTAATCAACCGGTGATCCGCAATCTGAACAAGGACTCTATGATCATTGTGAGTGCGGGGCATATTACCATCTTCAATAAACAACGCAATAAGTTCAGTGACCTGACTTTTGATATGCGGAATGAAAAAGGAGAACCCTTTATTCCCGCTGTATCGGAAGTGGACCAGTTTGGAAATGTATGGATAGGAGGGAATGATGGAGTACTCATCTACAGTATTACCCGCAACGAAATTCTGCGGCATATCGTCAGCTTTAATACATTTGAAACCAGGTCTTTCAACAATGTTTCTTATCTCTATCGTGATATCTCCGACAATATGTGGGTAGGTACAGATGGTGATGGCCTGAAAAAATATTCTCCTCATAAAAAGGTATTTAATCTGTACAGGTCTCCCTACATCACGCATAATATGGTGCAGGCGGTGTATAAGCATGATGACGGCAAACTCTATGTGGGCCTCATGCGCGACGGATTGAATATTTATGAAGATGGCGGCAAATTCCTGGAACGTATTTCCAATGAATTATATCCTGGTAAATTTCCGGGCAATGACCTGGGAGCCATTTGCCGTGAAAACGCGGATCATTTATGGCTGCATTTTGCAAACATGTACATCGGTTTGTTTAATGTACAAACCAAATCTTTCCTGGACCTCACCAGTAAAGTAACCGCGCTGGGACTGCCAATACAGCGGGATCCATGGCCATTCCTGTTTAAACGTACCAATGGAGAACTGTACTTCAACTATGGTGGTTATCTGTTGTTGTTTGATGATACCAATAAAGGGTATGAAGTATCGGTGGTCCATAACTTTGCGGATGAATTACTGACTACCTACTACGAAGATTTTATGGGTAACCAGTACGTGGGTACGAAATCTTCGCTGTATGCAAAAAACAAATCCGATTCCCGTTGGAAATCAATACCGCTGCCATCAGGTACTACGGTGAAATCTATTAATAAGAACGCCCATAAAGAGTTACTGGTAGCCACTAACAAAGGATTGTTTATTATAGATGAGGCCGGGCGTATCAAGCAGCATTATAACAGTTACGACAATCCGAAACTGATCAACGATTACATGTACGGTGTGTTGCTGGACGATAAAGACAGAATTTGGGTGAGCCACAATAAAGGGTTATCGCAGATTAATCCGTTATCAGGAGAGATCACTACCTATAATTATGAAGATGGCTTACAGTCGAACGAATTTAATACCGGGGCCTTTTATAAATCTATTGACGGCGAATTATTTTTTGGCGGGATCCGTGGGGTGAATGGATTTTATCCTAAAAATTTCCGGGATAACCTCTCTAATGCCAAAGTGATCATACGGCGCATGGAAGTGCTGGATAAGCCTTATGAATCGGATACGGCCATTTCGCTGCTGAAGAAAGTAGAGTTGCCTTACAACCAGAATACGATTGCGATAGAATTTGTGCCGCTGGAGTACACCAATCCTTTAAAGAACAAAGTACAGTATAAACTGGAAGGAGCGGATGAAGACTGGGTACAGGCAGGGACTTTCAGGATGGCGCGTTATACCAACCTGCATCCGGGCAGTTATACTTTTAAAGTAAGAGGTTCTAATAATGATGATATCTGGAGCACGATTCCTACCACGTTGGAGATTGTGATCAGAATTCCATTCTGGCAGTCATTATGGTTCCGGTTTTTATTGCTGTTGTTGTTATTGGGTATTGCCTATTATTTCTCTACACTTTACCTGGATTATAAAATACGGCATGAGAAATTAAAACTGGAGAAAGAGCAGGCCGTAGATCAGGAGCGGGCGCGTATTTCCAGCGATATGCATGATGACCTTGGTTCGGGATTATCTACTATCCGTTTATTGAGCGAAGTGGCGAAACGAAAAATACAGGATCCATCACAAACGCGGGAAGTGGAACGTATTTCCGAAACAGCGGGGGAGATGGTAGATAAAATGAGTGAGATCATCTGGGCAATGAGTTCTTCCAATGACTCATTGGCTAACCTCATCGCCTATATGAGAAGTTTTGCCGCAGAGTTTTTAGAGCATGCGCATATTACACATCAGTTTTATATTCCGGAAAGTATTCCTAATATTAAGCTGAGCGGTGGTACCAGGAGGAATATTTACCTGGCAGTAAAAGAATCATTGCATRATGTAGTGAAGCATGCAAAGGCAACAGAGGTAATTGTAGAAGTGAAGATGCATAAGAACATGACAATAATGATTAAGGACAATGGAAAAGGATTTGACCAGGAGAAAGTAAGATTATTCGGTAATGGCTTGAAAAATATTCAGAAGAGAATGATATCTGTAGGGGGTAATGCGGATATTTCCTCGAACAATGGAACAATAGTTTTTCTCGATATCCCACTAAATTGACATACATTTGTTTTTAATAACATTTAAGTGTTATAATTCCTTTAAACATGACGGTATACTCAAAGAAGAAGTCCCAGGATAACATGGACACTATCACTATTGCGATAGTAGAAGATAATCATGATATCCGCACGGCTATGGAATTGCTGATTAATGGTTCTGACGGTTATGCCTGTGTAGGGACTTTTAATAATGCAGAAACCGCAGTAGAACAGATCCCTCAATTGATGCCAAATGTAGTGCTGATGGATTTCAACCTGCCGGGTGGTATGAATGGTATTGAATGTATTGCGCAGTTGAAACGGGAACATCCCGACATGCAATTTATGATGCTGACCGTTTATGAAGATGATGATAAGATCTTCATGGCGTTGGAAGCCGGTGCGAGTGGATATATTCTCAAGAAAACATCTCCGGGTGAATTGCTCGAAGCCATTCGTGATTTATACGATGGAGGTTCTCCGATGAGTTCGCAGATAGCCAGAAGGGTGGTAGCGTTTTTCCAGAAACAGGCAAAACCAAATCCAGCACTCGAGGCATTAACTACCCGTGAAAAAGAAATCCTGGATCAACTTTCCAAAGGATATCTGTACAAGGAAATTGCCAGCAATCTGTTTATCAGTATTGAAACGGTAAGACGACATGTACACAACATCTACGAAAAGCTGCATGTACGGAGCCGTACGGATGCAGTGAATAAGTATTACAACAGATAGTGCAAAAAATAAAGCTAGAGGCATAAAGCTAAAAGCGATTGAAGCGAATGATGAAAAACATAATTATACAATGATTATCATCATTCGCTTCAATCGCTTTTAGCTTTATGCTTTTAGTTTTACGCTCTTTTTCAGCAAGTGTATAGACAATACCACAGCAGCAATCAACAGACAGGCGAGTTTAAATAATAAACCAGTTTTCATAGGATAGGGATTATACGGTTAATAGGTTAATACATTTAAGTATAAGACATAATACTCCCTGATGGCTATTGCCAGGCTGATGTGACTAGTTGTGAATATTGTTGTAAAGCCGTTTGTAAAGTTGTAATAAGTTGATTATCGCATCATCTGCCACGAATCAAATTTCCGGATAAGGGTGAGAAATTTGTTGCCGATACGATTATCCTGTTCTTTTTTGATGAAGTAAGTAGCTGCGAGCGCTACCAGAATAACTGCTGATAGCAGGATTAGAAATAGTATTTTCATAAGGATTAGGTTAGGATATCTCTTAAAAGTTGACTTATGTAAATATAATTATTTTATTGATATAAGTTTAATTTCACATAAATTTTTTTATACCATTTTCATGTGATCTCCCCGGAAAATGCCCTGGATAGGCTAAAATCTCCCAAAAATACAATTTTCATAAGTCTTAATTTATTGGCTTTCAATAATGTAAGCATAGTGCATAACTTATACTTGGGATGATTCAATGAATCCTTTATTTTTGCCAGCAATCTGATTTTGCTAAAAGATTTAGTATCCTTGCAGATCATTGATTAACCCACGAAATAATAATATTTAGGAAATTTTAATATATTATGGCAAACACGGACAAAACGGATAACAAAGATCTATTTGCTTCCTATACGGAAGACTCCATACGGTCGTTGGACTGGCGGGAGCATATCCGCCTCCGGCCTGGTATGTACATTGGTAAGCTGGGAGATGGATCAAGCATGGATGATGGTATTTATATCCTGCTCAAAGAGGTAACAGATAACTGTATTGATGAGCATACCATGGGCTTTGGTAAACAGGTAGATATCAAGGTTACAGAACATCATGTCACCATCCGTGATTTTGGAAGGGGCATTCCATTGGGAAAAGTGGTGGATGTAGTGAGTAAGATTAATACCGGTGCTAAATACGACAGCAAGGCTTTCCAGAAATCAGTAGGATTGAACGGAGTGGGTACCAAAGCAGTGAATGCACTGTCCAGCTATTTCCGCGTACAATCCGTTCGTGACGGCCGCATGAAAGTAGCCGAATTTGAAAGAGGAGTACTCACAAAAGAACATAAGGAAACTGCTACCACAGAGCCCAATGGCACCCTGGTAACTTTTACGCCAGATGATACCGTATTTAAAAACTATCGCTTTATACCGGAATTCCTGGAGAACCAGATCTGGAACTATTGCTTTTTGAATGCTGGTCTGACTGTTAGCTTTAACGGAAAGAAATATATTTCAAAGAATGGTTTGCTGGACCTGTTACAGCGTAAAACCAATGAAGAAGACCTTCGCTATCCGATCATTCACCTGAAAGGAGAAGATATTGAAGTTGCCATCACCCATGAAAGTCAGTACGGAGAAGAGTATTATTCATTTGTGAACGGGCAGCATACTACCCAGGGTGGTACGCACCTGGCTGCTTTCCGCGAGGCATTTGTGAAAACAGTGCGCGACTTTTATAAAAAGGATTATGAAGCCACTGATATCAGGGCGTCTATTTGTGCTGCTGTTTCCATTCGTGTGCAGGAGCCGGTATTTGAATCACAAACAAAAACTAAACTGGGTTCCCAGGTAATTTCTGAAGGTGGTCCTTCCGTAAAGGCGTTTATACTGGAATTCATGTCCAAACACCTGGATGATTACCTACACCGTAATCCGGCTATTGCAGAGGCGTTGAAGAAACGTATTGAACAAAGTGAGCGTGAGCGCAAAGAGTTGGCAGGGATTAAGAAACTGGCCAACGAAAGAGCCAAGAAAGCGAATCTTCATAACAAGAAGCTGCGTGACTGCCGCTTACACCTGAACGATGAGCTCACCGGAAAAGATAAAGCTGAACAGGAAGCACGCCGTTTGGATTCGACCATCTTTATTACAGAAGGTGACTCCGCCAGTGGTTCCATTACCAAATCCCGCAATGTGGAAACCCAGGCGGTATTCAGTTTGCGCGGTAAACCGCTGAACAGCTATGGTCTTACTAAAAAGATCGTATACGAAAACGAAGAATTCAACCTGCTGCAACATGCGCTGAATATTGAAGAAGGGATGGAAGGACTGCGCTACAATAACATTGTGGTAGCTACCGATGCCGACGTAGATGGAATGCACATCCGTTTACTGCTGCTGACTTTCTTCCTGCAGTTCTTCCCAGACCTGGTGAAGAACGGGCATGTATATATCCTGGAAACACCGTTGTTCCGTGTTCGTAACAAGCAACAGACTATTTACTGTTATACAGAAGAGGAGAAGCAAAAAGCAGTGAAGAAACTGGGCAACAAACCGGAGATCACCCGCTTTAAAGGTTTGGGCGAAATTTCTCCTGACGAATTTGGCCGTTTCATTGGAGAAGATATCCGTATTGAGCCGATCATTTTATCGAAAGATATTCATGTCCAGAAGTTGCTGGAATATTATATGGGTAAAAATACCCAGACCCGCCAGGAGTTTATTATTAATAACCTGCGGTATGAAAAGGATTTAGTTGAAGAAACGATATAAAAAGAATTACGAATTTCAAATTACGAATTACGATTATACTCAAAGATCTTTGCGGATGATCGTAATTCGTAATTTGTAATTCGTAATTAATTTCAAGGTATGGGCTTAATACACATTGTTTTTGGTCAGTCTTCGGTTCCTGTGCTGGGTGAAGCGATAGCGATGGATGAGAAAATGAGCGGAGACATTCTTTGTTTTGAAGATGATCTGTCGGTTGGACCCTTGTTCATACTGGACACCAAAGAGGGCCGGGCCGGACGTAAACAGTTCTGGCTACAGCTGGCGGGAATATCACCGTTACCAACACCTGCGGAGGAAGAGCCGGCACCTGTAGTGGCGCCTGGTACCGATGAGGATCCGGAAGATGCTGACCGTTTCAACACCCTGAAAGCACAGCTGAAGGAAGACCCCGAACAGGAAGTATGGATCTGGGCAGGACAAAATGCCCGGGATGTATGCGGCTATTACTGGCTGGTGAGTCAGCTGTATGATTTTGCAGGACGCATACATATTATCTACCTCAATAACCTGCCTTTCCTCAATGAGAAGGGAGCCGTGTTTTATCCTACTCATCTGCACCAGATATTGCCCAAGGAATTCCTGAAGGCCAAGAAACTGGCGCGCCCTATTTCACTGGCAGAATATGAGCTGGATGGAGATGAATGGCATCGCCTGATGAATGAAAACGCCGGTATCCGTTTACTGGAAGGTGGTAAAAAGATAAAAGGAGAGCCTACCCTGTTTTACGATAAAGAGCTGCAAACGCAGAGTGGAAAAGAATTTGTGAAAGCATGGCGGATTGTACAACAGGTAACCGGTAAACTGAAATACCCTGTGATGGACCAGTTCCTGGGCTGGAGGCTGAAAGAGCTGATCCGCGAAGGTAAACTGGAAAGCAGAGGAGAACTGAAAACCATCCGTGATTTTGAAGTGAAGTTACCTGGAGAAAGTACAGATAACGCAACGAGTACGGACAACACCGAAAATCCAACTACCCTATGATAAAGGTAACATCCCTTGACCTGTTGGGAGCAGATGACCGCGGCAGCGGTTATTTCTGGAATTGCAACCGCACAGGAGATTTCCTGGTATGTTACCGTAATGCCGGTAGCAGTAGTGGCCAGCATTACCATGAAGGTAAAAGTGACAATAAGAATCCGGAAGTACTGTATCTTTTTACCGGCAATGCAGCTATTCACTGGTGCCCGCTGGGAGGAAACGAAATAGTGGTAACGGAAGTAACTGCACCGGCCAGGGTAGAAGTGCCGGTGAATGTATGGCATCAACTGATTGCTGTTACTGATTGTTGCTTTATTGAATTAAACTCTCTGGAAGATGTACAAAAGGACAGTGTACGTATATGGAGGGAGGATTTTGAAAAAATGATTAACGTAAAACCGTAAGTGTATTATACATGGACATGGAAAATAAAACATCAGACGAATCTCTGCACAATGTCATCCACGTTGGAGGCATGTATGAGAGCTGGTTCCTGGATTACGCTTCTTATGTAATCCTGGAGCGGGCAGTGCCCAGCATGGAAGATGGGTTGAAGCCCGTACAGCGTCGTATCCTGCACGCCATGAAAGAAATGGATGATGGCCGTTTTAATAAAGTGGCTAACGTCATCGGGCAAACGATGCAGTATCACCCGCACGGGGATGCTTCCATCAGCGATGCTATTGTGAACCTGGGGCAAAAGGATCTGCTTATTGAAACACAGGGTAACTGGGGCGATGTAAGAACAGGTGATGATGCGGCGGCGGCCAGGTACATTGAGGCGCGCTTGTCGAAGTTTGCACTGGACGTAGCATTTAATCCTAAAACGACTTCCTGGCAGCTCAGCTACGATGGCCGTAAAAATGAACCGCTCGCATTACCTATGAAGTTCCCGCTGCTACTGGCACAGGGAGCAGAGGGTATCGCCGTAGGTTTATCTACCAAAATATTACCGCACAACTTTATAGAACTGATAGATGCTTCTGTGAAGTATCTCCGGGGCAAAAAGTTTGAACTGTTCCCCGATTTTACGACTGGTGGTATGGTGGATGTAGCCAGCTACAACGATGGTAAACGTGGCGGTAAAGTACGTGTACGTGCGCATATTGAAGAGAAAGATAAAAAGACCCTGCTGATAAAGGATGTACCTCATGGTATCACCACTACCCAGTTGATGGAGTCTATTGTGAAAGCGAATGACAGCGGTAAAATCAAGGTCAAGAAAGTGGTGGATAATACTGCCGCTGAAGTGGAAATTGAAGTGCAGCTGGCACCGGGTATTTCTCCGGATATTACCATCGACGCATTGTACGCATTCACTGATTGTGAAATATCTATCTCTCCGAATGCCTGCGTAATTGTAAACGATAAGCCGCAATTCCTCACCGCTTCTGATTTGCTGAAATCTTCCGCTGATTATACCAAAGACCTGCTGAAACAGGAACTGGAAATCAAGCTGTCGGAGTTACAGGAAAAATGGCACTACACCTCCCTGGAAAAGATCTTCTTCGAAAAAGGGATCTACAAGGAACTGGAGCAGAAACACAAAGACTGGGAAGCTGTACTGGTAGCTATTGATAAAGGATTTAATCCGTACAAAAAGCAATTGAAGCGTGAAATTACCCGCGAAGATATTGTGAAATTAACGGAGAAGCCTGTACGTAGAATTTACCGTCTCGATATCAATGAACTGAACGAACAGATCAAAAATATTGAAGCTGAAATCAAGGAAGTAAAGAATCACCTGGCTAACCTGGTAGATTACACTGTTGCTTACTATGATAACCTGCTGAAGAAATATGGTAAAGGCCGTGAACGTAAAACAGTTATCAAAACTTTTGATACCATACAGGTGGCTCAGGTAGCGATTGCCAATACCAAAATATATGTGAACCGTGCAGATGGTTTCATTGGTACCTCCCTGAAGAAAGATGAGTTTGTGGCAGATTGTTCTGACCTTGATAGCATCATCGTATTCCGCCGGGATGGTAAAATGCTGGTGACGAAAGTGGCCGATAAAACTTTTGTGGGTAAGGATATCATTCACGTGGATATATTCCGCAAAAATGATGAACGTACTACCTACAACATGATTTATGTGGAAGGTAAAACCGGCGTGAGCTATGCCAAGCGTTTCAATGTAACAGGTGTTACCCGCGACAAAGAATACGAGCTGGCACATAAAGGCGAGAAAAACTCCAAGGTGCAGTATTTCTCCTCCAACCCTAATGGTGAAGCGGAAATAGTAACAATCAAACTCAGTCCTAACTGTAGCGCACGTAACAAGGAATTTGACCTGTTTTTCGAAACCATTGCTATCAAAGGACGTAGCTCCATGGGTAACGTGGTAACGAAGTATCCGATCCGTGGCGTGAAATTCAAAGAGAAAGGCGTATCTACACTGGCAGGACAAAAGATCTGGTATGATACGGAAACCGGTCGTTTAAATACGGAAGAGCGTGGTGTATATATCGGTGCATTTGAAGGGGAAGACAAAATCTTTGTTGCCTTTAAGAATGGTAGCTATGAGCTCACCAACTATGATCTTACCAATCGTTACGAATCCGGTGATGTAGTATACATTGAGAAATTCAACCCGGAAAAAACGGTGACCGCCATTTATTTTGATGCAGATAAAAAGCAATTTAATGTAAAACGTTTCAGGATTGAAACGCAAACATTGAATAATAAATTCCTCTTCATTAAAGAAGGTGCGTCCAACTACCTGGAGATGGTGACCACCCATACCCAGCCCATAGTATTGCTGAAAACCGGCAAGAAGCGGAGTCCGGAAGAAGAGGAAATAGACCTCTCCGAGTTTGTGGAAGTAACCGGCTGGAAAGCAGTAGGAACAAGGATTGCAGGTGATGATCTGATTAGTGCGGAATTATTGTCTGAAGATGAAGATCCGGATCCAAATGAAGAAGGCCCGGCAGGTGGACAGGGAGAATTGTTCTAATCATCAAGTCGGATAAATATATGAGGCGGATAGCAGTAGCTATCCGCTTTTTTTGTGCTATGAAGAACAGGTCTTTATTTTCCCGCATATTTTCTCTTAACAATTAAATAAAACAGTATCTTAATAGGGATGTTTAATTTGCGCCTGTCCATATTTTTATTGCTGGAATGAAATACGAAAACTTAGCCGAAACCGAATTATTACAACTTGTTGCAGCCGATGACGGAGCTGCGTACGAAGTATTGTATAACCGGTATTGGCAACCGCTTTTTCTTTTCGCCTATAAGCGATTGAAGAATAAGGAGGAATCTAAAGATGCAGTGCAGGATGTTTTTATTAACCTGTGGAAACGAAGAAGTACCCTGCAATTAACCGCGTCACTGCGTACCTATCTTTTTACGGCAGTACGATATGAACTATTGAAAAAAATAGCGGCCGCCAGGAAGACTTCCGGGAGCGAAGCAATGGATTTAATGCCTTTGCCGGTAGAAGGAGCCACTACAGTGGACTTATTAAGCGAGAAGGAGCTGCAGCATGCCTTGTCAATTGCCGTGAATAATTTGCCTGCTAAAATGAAGGAAATTTATTTGTTGAGCCGGCAGCAACATAAATCTGTTGCAGACATCGCACAGCAATTGGGTTTGTCTGAGCAAACCGTGAAAAATCAATTATCCAAAGCCTTGCTACGCCTGCGTATGCATTTAAAAGAGGCTACCGTGATCCCGCTGTTGTTTCCAGGGATCATTTACTTCCTTAACATTTAGTTAACATTCCGGGATGGTACTACGTGCTTGATTTTGTCGCTTCACTATAGTATGAGTACATCCGAATTCAAAAGTATTGTTGAACGCTATCTGAAAGGAGAAGCCAGCGCCATAGATCAGGCTATGATTGAAGCATGGCTCGCCGCCACGGAAGATAATCCGGTAGACCTTACAGCGGCTGAAATGGAAACCGTCCGGACAGATATGTTACAGCATCTGCGGCAGCACAACGGCCATGTACAGGAATCAGGCAGGGAAGAAGCCCCTGTGCCGGATCAGGAAGGTTTCAAGGATCAGGCGTATTTACAACAGCCGGAAGAACAAACATCAATAACCAGGGTTAGACGTATAATGCCATGGATTCAGCGTATAGCCGTAGCGGTTATATTCTGCATAGGTATCCTGTCTTTATTTTATTACCGGCATAGTACTACAACCAAACGAGCGCCCGTAGCAGCAAACGAGCCATCACCGGCAATACAATACCGGGTGAGGGTGGAAGCTACCCATGCTATCCGTAAAGTAATATTGCCTGATAGTTCAGTAGTGATGCTCAACCGATCCGGTAGTTTATATTATAATATGCCCTTTGATAAAAGTGTCCGCGAAGTATTTCTGGACGCCGGAGAAGCATTTTTTGACGTGAAGAAAAGTATAGGGCATCCCTTTGTGGTATATGCCAATAAAACCGCCACTACTGTATTGGGTACTTCTTTTAATATCCGTATTACCCAAAGTGTAAGTACGGTGAAAATTGTAGTGAAATCCGGAAAGGTAAAGGTGGCCACCAATGTGGATAGTTCTCCCGATAGCAGCCGCTTATTGCTGCCGGAGCAGGGCATTGAAATAAATACCAGCAACAATAACGTGCGCACATTTTTCCAACCTGCCAACATCACTACTTCCTGGTGGGATGGAGCGCTGGTATTTCATCAGAACAGCATGAAAGAAGTGGTAGAAGCACTCGAAAACCGCTACCAGGTGCATATCCGGCTGGCAACACCGGCATTGCAACAGTATCGCGTTTCAGGTGATTTTACCAGGAGTCATACATTAACAGCCGTATTGGACGCATTATGCCTCGTACACCGCCTGTCGTACGAGAAAAAGAACAATGAGTATTTCATCTATGCATCTATAAAAAAACCGGTTATGCGCTAACATAACCGGTCACTTGTTTTGCTGTCAAATCCTTCCGTAACGCTAATTACCGGATGAGGCAGCGTGTTTTTAATTCAACATAAAAACTGTTCAAATTTATGAAAAATGTAGTAAGCAATTCTACAATCCGTTATCTTATGCGCCTAAGTCTGCTGACAGCCTGTTTTGCCGTAGCAAGTTTGTCTTTATGGGCTAAAAGCCTGGAGGGGCAGAGTTTAAAAAAGAACGTCTCCCTGAAAGTAACCGGCACCAATCTGAATACCATTTTAAAGCAGATAGCCCGTCAAACACGTTTACGACTGGTTTATGATGCTAAAGAGGCAGATAACTACCGTATGGATTCCCTGGAGGCCGTCGGGCGTTTCGCAGATGACCTGCTGGACTCTTTGCTGGCACCTACCACATTGTCTTACCGTGCGGTAAATGACTTGTTGGTGATATATCCTAAAGATGAACAGGAATTTGGACTCAAAGGAAAAGTAATAGATGGCGCGACCAGGGAGCCGTTGCCAGGTGTTACCGTTTTCCTGAAAGGCACAAAAAGAGGAATGGTCACCAATGGAGCCGGTGGATTTACGCTGGCGACCGTGAAGGCAGGTGATATACTGGTTGTTTCTTATGTGGGATATACTACAAAAGAAGTGGTGATCGCCAATGATGCATTTCTTACAATATCGTTGCAAAGCAGTAGCGCCAAAATTAACGATGTGGTGGTGGTAGGATATGGTACCCAAAAGAAAGTCAACCTCACCGGGGCCGTCAGCCAGATAGATGCCAGTGTAATTGAAAGCAGACCCGTAGCCAATGTAGGACAGGCATTGCAGGGCGCCATTCCTAATCTGAATGTAAACTTTGGTGACGGTCGTCCGGGGGGCAATGCCACCTTGAATATCCGCGGTTTTACTTCTATCTCTGGTGGAGCGCCATTGGTACTGATAGATGGTATTCCGGGAGATATCAATACTGTAAATCCAAGGGATATTGAATCTGTAACCGTTTTGAAAGATGCCTCGTCGGCTGCTATATATGGTGCCCGTGGCGCTTTTGGTGTGATATTACTGACCACTAAAAAAGGGAAGTCCGGTAAAATGCAGATCAGTTACGGCACCAACTATGCCTGGGCTGGTAATACCAGTCGTACCGATTTTGTGACCAGTGGTTATGATGCCGCCATGCTGAATGATCAGGCATTTAAAATTTCACTGGGAAAAACCTATACTGGTTATACAGACGAAGACTATGCAGAATTGCTGAAAAGAAAAACAGATCCCACCCTGCCTTCTGTAGTAATACAGAACCGTAAAGGGAAAGATATGTACGTATACTATGGTAATACCGACTGGTGGCATACCATGTTCCGCGACCAGATGCCTTCCCTGGAGCATAGCCTGAATATAAGTGGTGGCACAGAGAAGGTAAATTATATGGTATCCGGCCGGGTATATCAGAAGAAAGGTATGATGCGTATTCAACAGGACATTTATAATTCCTATAATTTCCGGGCTAAAATTGAAGCACAGGTGAAGCCCTGGCTGACATTAACCAGCAATACGCAATTTAACGCCTACGACTATACGTATCCGGGCAGTACCGTGAATGGTAATTTTGTATCTGTAAGCGTACATGCGTTACCGTCATATGTACCTGTAAATCCTGATGGCACTGCCACTTATAGAACAGAGCTAAACAACTATACCATTGGTGATGGTATTTATGCGGACCTGCTCCATGGTAAAAGCAAGGGGGCGATGAAACAAACAGAACTGGTGAACACGGTAGGGGCTATCTTCAAAATCACGCCGGACTTTAATATCAATGCAAATTATACGCTGACCGTAGCGAATGGCAACAGCTACCACCGGCAAACAGCGTCTCCATGGTCTATTTTCCCTGGTATCATCAGCTATGTTAATAATGATGAGTTATGGCAGCAGGACGACAGTCGCCTCGTGCATGTAGCCAATCTGTATGGTAACTACAGCAAACATTTCGGTAAACATGCGATCAATCTCACAGCGGGTATTAACCAGGAGTTGCAACGATATAAAATGCTGTATTCCGGAAGGAAAGACCTGCTGTCAGAAGATCTGAATGAAGTAGCGCTGGGTACCGGTGATGCTACCGTAAACAGTAATAACCAGGAACTGGCCCTGCTGGGTACCTTTGGACGTGCCGCCTATAGTTACGCTGATAAGTACCTGGTGGAATTTAATGGGCGTTACGATGGTTCTTCCCGTTTTCCCTCCAGTAAACGTTTCGGCTTTTTCCCTTCTGTTTCAGCCGGCTGGCGCATGAGTGAGGAAGCATTTTTTAAGCCGGTAAGGAATGTGGTCAACGATATTAAGTGGCGTGTTTCTTATGGTGCATTAGGTAACCAGGATGTGCGCAATAACTACTATCCTTATATCCCTATTATGGGTATGGGAACGATAGATTATATCACGGAAGGCAAGCGTACACAGTATGTAACCCTGCCAACTCCGATTTCTCCGGACCTTACCTGGGAAAAGGTGAACTCTACCAATTTCGGAGCGGACATGAGTTTTTTGCGCAGCAGGTTGAATGTTACTTTCGACTGGTATGTACGTAATACTAAAGACATGCTCACCAAAGGCATGACCTTACCCGCCGTTTTTGGTGCAGGAGAGCCTAAACAGAACGCAGCAGATCTTCGTTCCCAAGGGTGGGAAGTAAACGTGGACTGGCGTAGTGCCTTGCAGGTAGCGGGTAAGCCGTTTAATTATAATATTGGTTTCAACGTAGGTGATTTTAAGGCTTCGATTACCCGGTTTGATAACCCTAACAGCATTTTAAGTGATTACTACGCGGGCCAGCAGTTGGGCGATATCTGGGGTTACAGTATTGCAGGCTATTTCCAGTCAGATAAAGAAGCGGCGGACTGGAAAGTAGATCAGACACAAGTGGGCAACAACATTTTTTCAGCGCCGGGTGAATGGGGGAAGCTCCGCGCCGGTGACCTGAAGTTCGTAGATCTGAATGGAGATAATACCATCAACAAAGGAAAGAATACCCTGGCAGATCACGGTGATTTAAAAGTTATTGGTAATTCTTTGCCCAGGTATACGTTTGGTATCAGGGGAGGAGCAGACTGGAACGGAATAGATTTTAGCTTCTTTTTCCAGGGCGTAGGCCGTCAGAACTGGTATCCGGGTAACAATGCGGATAAATTCTGGGGTCCTTTCTCACGTCCTTATATGTCTTTTATTCCAACAGATTTTGCGGATAAGTTATGGAGTCCTGAAAATCCGAATGCCTACTTCCCGCGGTTGAGAGGATACATTGCCCTGAATGATAACGGTTCACTGAAAGAAAATAATGATAAATACCTGCAGGACCTGGCTTACATCCGTTTGAAAAGCCTGATTGTAGGTTATTCTCTCCCGGAATCACTGATGAAGCGGATTAAACTGACCCGTTGCCGGATTTATTTCAGCGGTGAAAACCTGCTCACGATCAGCAAGCTGCAAAGCAAATACCTGGATCCGGAGCAGCTTTCCAGTGATCCTAACCTGGTAAGAACAGATGCTAACGGCCGCGTTTATCCTTTTAGTAAAACATTTGCAGCAGGACTGGATATCACTTTTTAACCTGTAAAAGAAAAGACGATGAAAAAAATTAATCTACTTGTTATATGCCTGCTGGTAATGGGGTTTAGCTCCTGTAATAAATTTATGGACAGAGACCCGCTGGCGAAAATTTCTCCTGAGAATTTCTTCAAAACAGAGAAGGACCTCAAACTATATATCAACTCCATGTATACCATGGTACCGGATGCGGAAACGATTTATAATGAGGATATGGATAACGTGGTGAAGTCCAGTGTATCGGAATTCCTCACTGGTAAACGGCAGGTACCTGTTACCGGCGGTGGCTGGACCTGGACGGAATTGCGGAAGATCAATTATTTTCTGATCAACTACAATAAAGTATTGCCTTATGCCACTACAAGGAAATACGTTGGTGCTGCTAAATTTTTCCGGGCCTGGTTTTATTTTGAAATGGTCAAAAAATTTGGAGACGTACCCTGGTATAATACACCGATGGATGTAAATGATCAGGCATTGCTGCAAAAAGCCAGAGATCCCCGTAAACTGGTGATGGATTCTGTGATAGCAGATATTGATTCTGCCATTGTTTCCCTGGATGCGCTGAAAAGTAATGAGCTGGTGACGAAATGGACGGCACTCGCGCTGAAAGCACGTATTTGTCTTTATGAAGGTACTTTCCGGAAATATCACAAAGAAGCTAATTTCAATTTACCGGATGAGAATAAATTTTTGCAGGCAGCTGCAGATGCTGCAGCACAGCTGATGGCCGGCGGACAATACCGTATTTACACCAGCACGGCAGCCAATGCTTACCGCGACCTTTTTGCTACGAAAGCGGCAAATACAGACGAAATTATATTGAGCAGAAAATACAGCGCAGGTTTACAATTATATCATAACGCTAACTACTATACGATTACTGCTTCTTATGGTCAACCCGGACTGGAAAAGAGTTTTGTGAATAGTTACCTGATGAAAGATGGCAGCCGTTTTACAGATAAACCGGACTATAATAAAATACAGTTTTATGCAGAATGCCAGGATCGTGATCCACGGCTGGCCCAAACGATCCGCACGCCAGGCTATACGCGTATTGGAAATACCAATAAATTGGTGCCAGATTTTGGGGCGGCAGTAACAGGTTATCAGCTCATTAAATATGTAACTGATGAAACGCAGGATTCTTATGTAAAGAATGATAACGATATGCCGGTATTCCGTTATGCAGAAGTATTGCTGAACTATGCGGAAGCAAAGGCTGAACTGGGACAGCTTACACAAGGTGATATAGATCAGTCTATTAAATTGTTGCGTGACCGGGTGGGTATGCCCAACCTGAATGTGGCCGCTGCAAATGGGAATCCTGATCCGTATGAGGCTGCACGGTACAGCAATAAAGCCATTAGTGGTGTGCTACTGGAAATCCGCCGTGAGCGCCGGATAGAGCTGGTCATTGAAAATTTCCGCTGGAGTGATATCTGCAGATGGAAAGAGGGGAGTATGCTTACCCGTCCTTTCAAAGGAATGTATTTTCCGGGTCTTGGGCAGTATGACCTGGATAATGATGGAAAAGTGGATGTGGTGATTTACGAAGGTACTAAGCCTTCAGGCCCCAAAGGACCCGCTTACCTGAAACTGGGTACTGAAATAGACCTTGAAAATGGTACATCCGGCGGCGCTATGATGGTGAACCGGAATATTGCCAAAGGCTTTAACGAAAACCGGGATTACCTGTATCCCGTGCCTATCCAGGAGCGCACATTGAACAAGCATCTTACCCAGAATCCTAACTGGAATGACGGACTTTAAATAAATAATGGTGGTCTGAAGATGATATTATCTTCGGACCACCATTGTATATTAAATTTTGCCTCCCATATTTTTAATAATTGTTTCCAGGAAATTGATCGTAGAAAGATATTCTTCCGTTGTGGTGCCGGTGAGTATTTTTTCATGATTTCCCTGTTGGTTGGCTGCTATCTCATCAAATTTTGTTTTTCCGATTGATGTAAAGGAATACATGTCCTGGTCCTGCTGCACCCAGCCGCGGGATACGAGGGATTGAAGCATTTCTTCCAGTTCAGTTTCAGAAAGGAACCTGCTCACCTGGTGGTAATACAGTGCTTTGGAGATCTTTGTGTGGGTATCAATATTCTTCATTGCCTGCCAGTGAAACCTGCTGATGCCAAAGGTTTCGAAGGCGGCATTCATATATTGTGTAATCAGGCTGTCCGCTTCTTTGAGGTACCAGCCGATAGGTAGCTTTTTTTTGATTTCGGATTGCATACAAATGTTTTAATCGTTGACAGGTGTGGTAATTTCAATCATGATAGTATCGAAGCGCAGGTAGAAGCCGAATGTTTTACGCATAGGCTGTGGCGCCTGGTCCAATACGATACCGCCATCTTTCAGGCGTTGATACATATCGTTTACAGCATCTTTATCTTCCAGGTAAAAGCCGATATGGAAAGCATCCGGATAGGTATGGTTTTCCTTATCGTTGAAGCGTTGGTTCATCAATACAAGCAGGAAGTTATCGGGACCTGTTAAAACGGATAAGCTATCATTGAGTTTAGGGTCTGTACAGCGAAAATCGAAGTACGTTTCAAAAAAAGTGCGTGTTGCAGGCACATCTTTTACAGTGAGGTTTAAGTGATTGAGTTGCATTAGTAGGTAGTTAATAAATGAATGTTCGCTCTTTTATAGTGCAAATATAATCGAATGATCGTTCTTTTAAAAAAAATGTTAAACTTTTTTTGGGAGATGGGTAAAAAAGTGGCTGATTTTTTACCCGGGTCATGGAAAGCGGGTGTATGTTTTTGGTTTAAATATTTGGTTATCAAATAGATATTTCTTCATCCTTATGGATATGGGAATGAATGGGTATTCATAAAAAAGGATTGTAATCAGCTGTTAATGGCTATTGCTTTTTCTTTTGCACTGGTTTTTTGGGCGCCTCCTGGTAATCTTCTGCCGATTTCGGCTGGGTCATAATCTTTTTCTTCTGATCCAGGGGCTGTGGGGTAGGAGCACCTTTTCCCATAGGAATGGCGTCGTGAAAAATCTTATTTACGTGCATCCATTTACCCGCCTGCCATTTGAAGCCCTCGTAGTCCATATCGGATATATAGGTGAATTTTTTGGCCGGCTCATTGGTTTCTGAGATAAGATGGTCGTATACGATCATATCCAGTTCCTTGTTATAATTAAGGGTAGCAGTACTCTCTTTTTTATACTCTATGATAAAGCGGTTACGTGTAGGCTTGGGCGTGCTGTCTTCCGCAAAACTAAAGAACGGACCACCAAATACGGGCGTACCATTTTTGAAGGTGAGCATTTCTACTATTTTCTTCTGGCTACGTGGGTTATTGGCATCCCAGCCAAAGAGTGTATAAAATTCCTGGTTGAAATAATGGCGGTGTATGACTGCATAATACAGGCAACCATACCAGGATTTATTATCTGCAATGGTATCTGTATTGGTGATATAGTCTGAGGCATCAAACAGGGGAAACAGCTTGAGCTGTCCATCTGCTGTATTCATTTGTATAGCGCCAAAGTGCCGGTAGAAGCCATTTTCACGTTCCAGTGCCCAGGTGAATATGCGGAAGGTACTGTCTTGCGGATATTGGATAGAAATCGTTTTCAGTGAGTCAAAAGGAAAACGGAAGGAGTATTTTGTTTTCAGTGCCCGCACCAGCATCGGAATAAAGGCATCTTTAGCCCTTTCCCTGCCATCATCGCCCTTACCACCGAATATATCCATACTGAGTACCTGCAGGGTATCCTGGTCATGTTTCAGCTGTTTTAAGCCCGCAGCATCCGGTTGCTGCGCATAGGTCAGTAAACAGGCGAGTAGCAGTAGTAGTGACAGTATTGATTTTTTTGCCATATCTATTATACGGTTCGGGACGGGAATTATTGTATGGACTGTGCAAACTCCAACAGGTTTTGACACCGCTGGTCAATCAATGGATGAGGGAAAGGTACTTCCGGACGGGTAGAAGGAATAAATACGGTTTGCATGCCCAGGTTTTTTCCGAACTGCATATCGCTTAACGTATTTCCTACCATCACCGCATTTGTAAAATCAATGTCCGGAAAATCTATTTTTGCCTGCAAACCCATTCCTGTAGCCGGTTTTCGGCAAGGACTACTGTTATCCAGATCCGGACAAAAATAGATCCTATCGATACGGCCACCTTGTAACTCAATTTGTTGCAGCATTTGTGTGTGGATCTCCTGTAAACCTTCTACAGTAAGCAGGCCACGGCCAATACAGCGTTGGTTGGTAACCATCACAATGCGATCAAAATGTTTGGCCAGTAATGGCATGGCGGCTAATACTCCTTCACTGAAATGAAACATATCCGGACGAAGTACATATCCATCACGGATTTCATCATTTACTACCCCATCTCTGTCGAGAAATAACGTCATGATACCAATACTTTTTTTGCTGCTTCATAATCTTCCGGAATACCGATATCTATAAAATAAGTATCACTGATAAAGCCGTATAAGTTGCCGGCAGCGGCGCCAGGCTCCAGGACTTCCTTCTCAAAAGAAAATTTTTCCGGCAAAGACAAGCTGTTTAAAAAGTCAGTGGTGGTGAGATAAATACCGCCATTGATCAATCCGGCGGCGCAGAACCGCTTTTCATGAAAAGCGCTGATTCGCTCCCGGGCATCCAGTTCGATGCTGCCGTAGCGGTCAAATTGTTGCATGGGTTTCAGTGCCAATGACAGGTGACTTTGATGTGCCGCATGAAACTGATGAAATGCGGACAGGTTTACATCAAAATAAGTATCTCCGTTTACGATAAACACTTCTTTGCCTTCTAAAGCAGGCAGGGCGTGAAGAATGCCACCACCGGTTCCCAGTGGTTCCTGTTCTACGGTAAAGGATACACGTAATGGTAAATCCATACTGTTGCACCAGCCGATCACCTGTTCAGATAAATAACCCAGCGACAACACCGCATGGGTAATGCCTTGTTTGTGAAGGTATTGTAACAGGTAATATAAAAAAGGATGTTCTCCCAAAGGGGCCATGCATTTTGGCTTATCGGCCACTACACTGCGCAGGCGTGTTCCTAAGCCTCCGGCGAGTACAATACATTCACTGGTCATTATCCAAACAGGTTATTTTCTACTATTTCGCAAATGATATGTCCTACGGTAATATGTGCTTCCTGTATACGCGGCGTATCATTGGAAGGGATGTTGATCAGATAGTCGCTTCCGGCTTTCATTTTGCCACCGGTGCTACCTGTCATGCTCACTACAATCATACCCTGTTCCTTTGCTACTTTGATGGCTTCCAGAATATTCCCGGAGTTGCCAGAAGTAGAAATGGCTACCAGTACATCACCGGGGCGGCCTATCCCTTTCAGGATACGGGCATATACCTGGTCGTAGCCGTAGTCGTTACCTACTGCGGTCATATAGGAAGAGTTACAGTGTAACGCTTCTGCATACAGTGGCATACGGTCTTTATAAAAGCGACCAGAAAATTCAGCTGCCAGGTGTTGTGCATCGGCAGCGCTGCCGCCGTTACCACAGAAAAGGATTTTATGATCTGTTTGCAGACTATGCGTAATGGTATCTGCTACCAGTTTTATGGTGTTCAATAGTGGCTCATCCTGGCAAATGGCTTCTTTTACAGTGATACTTTCCCGGAGCTTATTGATAATATGTTGTTTCATCAGTAGATTTTTTGATTTGGTGTAACCTTAAATACTCCACGTTTGAATGCCGTGATTAGTAAAGGTATAGCGTTTTACATCACCACCAAAACCACTTAATGCGTCTACCACGGCGAAGCGGGTGTTTTTAGGGCAATAGAAGATCATGAAACCACCACCACCGGCACCTGAAATTTTACCTCCGCTGGCGCCGGCTTTGCGGGCTGCATCGTATATTTCATCCAGTTGAGGGTTGGTAATGCCCTGGGCCATCTTCTTTTTATTTTCAAAACCGTAGTTCAGGATTTCACCGATTTTGTCGATAGTACCCCGTAACAGGGCTTCCTTCATCATCACCGCCTGTTCTTTCAGCTGGTGCATGGCTTCAATGGAAGCATCTTTTTTATCGGTTACATTTTTTTGTTGTTCGGAGATGATGGTAGAAGACAGGCGGCTGGTAGAAGTGTAAAACAATACCAGGTTGTTTTCCAGCTCATGGAGATTGATCTCTTTGATACGGAGTGGATTTACAATTACTTTATCGCCTTTGTAAAACTCCATGAAGTTTACGCCTCCAAAAGTAGCTGCATACTGATCCTGTTTACCACCGGCCTGTTGGAGGTCTTCCCGCTCAATAGAATAGGCCAGGTGTGCCATGTCATATTCTCCGAGTGGTAGCTTCAGCCATTCGGCAAAAGCGCCGAGTACGGCCACCACCAGGGTAGAAGAAGTACCGAGACCAGAGCCTGCAGGAGCGTCTACAAAAGTGGTGAGTTTAAAACCGGTAGACGGTAATAAACCATAATCTTTTTGTACCCGGTTGATCACGCCTTTCAGGATATCCAGTTTACCATCTAACGGTAAAGGATATACGGCATCATAGGAAGCACTTTCTCTTCTGTCGGCACATTCAAAAATAATTTTGCCGTCAGTGGAGGGCTCTATAGATGCACGGGCATATAAAGAGATGGTAGCATTGAGAATGGCGCCACCATATAAATCCGAGTACGGACTTACATCTGTGCCACCACCGGCAAGGCCTATACGTAAAGGTGCTTTGCTTCTGTAGATCATGCGAGCTGTTAGCTTTTAGCTGTTAGATATTAGATTAGCTGTTAGTTGGCAGTATTTATCAAAAAGCCAGCCACTGATAGCTAAATGCTTGCCAATGTATGAATTTCTTTCGCCAAACGGCTCCAGGAATATTGTAGTTTCTCTATACGGAGTGCTGCTACCATATCGGCTTCCCTGTTTTCCAGGAAATATTTTTCAATAGCGGCAGCAATAGAAGCGGGGTTGGGTTCTGCCTGGAATCCCACTACGCCATCCGGCACCATTTCTACCAATCCGCCTACATTGGTTACTACCATTGGTTTCTCGAAGTGATAAGCGATCTGTGAAATACCGCTCTGGGTAGCACTTTTATAAGGTTGTACCACCAGGTCGGCGGCGCAGAAATAATTTTTAACAGCTTCGTTGGGAATGAAATCGGTGTGCATGAGCACCCGGTCGCCCAGTTGTAATTTATTCAGCAGTTCCAGGTAAGGAGCGGCATCTTCATAATACTCGCCGGCTACAATAGCGTGTATATCCAGTTTTTTCATGCGTTCATCTGCCATGGCTTCCAATAGGAGGTCCAGCCCTTTATATTGACGGATGAAACCAAAAAACAGGATATAGCGCTTGCCTGGCTGAAGTTTCAGTTGTGCCCGGGCTGCTTCTTTGGTGATGAGTGCGCCGTAGTTATCGTAAATAGGATGGGGGATGAGTGATGCTTTTTTTGAAGGCTCAAACACCCGGAGATCGTTAAGTACAGACTGGCTCATTGCCACAAAAGCGTCTACCGGCTTCAGGAAATATTTAGTAAAAGCTACATCGCCGGGGCGTTTTTCATGTGGGACTACGTTATCAAGTACAGCAATTACTTTGGTATGCCTGCGTTTTCCCAGTCGCAGAAGCGATCCCAGTGCGGGCCCCATGATAGGCAACCAGTATTTGGTGATGATAATATCCGGGTTCATTTTCCGGATCTTACGACCCACAATTAACCAGTTCAGTGGATTGACGGAATTGATCAGGCGTCTGATCTTAAGATGTTTGGGGGCAGGATCAGTAGAGAACTGGCTTTTACCAGGAAAAAACAACTTGGGATACTGGATGGTAAACGTCCATATTTCCACGTCATCTGTTTGCTGTAATTCTTCTGCCAGTCGCTCGTTATAAGCAGCCAGCCCACCCCGGAAAGGATAGGCTGTACCTAAAATAAGTATTTTCTTTTTGTTAGCCATAGTTACAAATTACGAATAGTGAATTACAGGATTAAAGCCGGCGATCATGAAGATTCGACAGCTGTAAATCGTCATCCGTAACATTACTGGTGTGGTCCATGCGTTCTTCCACGAGATAAGAATTACGCTCGGTAGCATTGCGGGTTACCAGTTCACCGATAAAACCGGTGAGGAACAATTGGGAACCAATAATCATGCACAGCAGCCCCAGGTAAAAGAGAGGTCTGTCTGTCATATTCACTTTATCAAAAAATATTTTGGCAATGGCCATGTAAAGAGCAATCACAAAACCCACAAAAAACGACAGAGAGCCCAGGGCGCCGAACAGGTGCATCGGGCGTTTGCCGAATTTGCCGATAAACATAATGGTGGCCAGATCCAGGAAGCCGTTGATAAAACGTTCCAGCCCGAATTTGGTAACGCCGTATTTACGGGCACGGTGTTCCACTACTTTTTCGCCGATTTTACGGAACCCGTTCCATTTGGCGATAACAGGAATATAGCGGTGCATTTCACCGTATACTTCTATTGACTTGATCACTTTTTTGCGATAGGACTTCAGGCCACAGTTCATATCGTGCAGCTTTACGCCGCTCATACGGGTAGTGGTAAAGTTATATAACTTAGAAGGGAGGTTTTTAGTAAAGGCATTGTCGTAACGTTTCTTTTTCCAGCCGCTCACCAGGTCATAACCATCTTCCATAATCATGCGGTATAATTCAGGTATTTCATCCGGACTATCCTGCAGGTCAGCGTCCATGGTGATGACTACATCTCCCTGGGCTGCACTGAAACCTTCGTTTAATGCGGCTGATTTACCGTAGTTGCGCTGGAATTTGATGCCTTTTATATATGGGTTTTGCGCAGCCAGTTGCTGAATGACACCCCAGGAGTCATCAGTGCTACCATCATCTATCATCCATACCTCGTAGGTATAATGATGAGCATCCATCACTCTTTCAATCCATGCGGCGAGTTCAGGTAACGATTCTTCTTCGTTTTTTAAAGGAACGATTATGGATATGTTCATCTTAATAGAATAGTATTATAAGTGTTGCCCTTCGGCCGGTTTCTTACGTATGATCAGTGAAATAATGGCTGCCACCGCAAAATAGAATATAATTCCTTTCAGGAAATCCATGAACGATTTTGCAAGGCCTACATTAAAGTCTGTTTTAGCCAGTTCGTCTAATTGTTTATCTATCTCCTCCTGTGGTGCTTTGAACTTATGCATCCACTTTTCTGTAGATTCCAGCAGGTTTTGCTTTAAGGCATCTACCAGGTGCGGATCTATGTATTTATACAGGATATACTGATAAACAGTAATGATGGCGGTACCAATGATAAAAGCAGTAAACACTGGTTGCAGTGCTTCTTTAAAACTGATATATCCACCCAGTTGTTTCTTTCTTTCTTTTCCAGCCAGTACTGCAATCACGATAAAGACAGCCAGCTGTATAACGCTGTTCCACCAGGAAAATAATATAGTGGGACCGGCAATATAGGTCAGTACATTTAAAAATACTAAGATAATACCGCCGACCAGGCCCCATTTCAGGCCAGGGTTAGATTTTTGCTGCATACCAGGTTAATTATTTATATGAAAAACGGGACCATTCACAGTGGCATGTACTTTACCCTTCAGTTGTTCGCCAATATACGCTGAATTTTTGGACCGGGAAGCAATGTGGGCGGTAGTAAACTGCCAGCTGGTTTCCGGATCAAATATAGTAAGATTGGCCGTAGCGCCTTCCTGCAGCACAGGCTGAGGCAGACCGAATATTTTACGGGGGTGGGTAGTCAGCATATTAATGAGCTGTTCCAGTGGTAACTGGGGCAGGTATTGTCTGATCACACCAAAGGTGCTTTCCAGGCCGATCATTCCATTTCTGGCATATTCAAATTCCACCTGTTTGGCATCCCAGTCCTGCGGCAGGTGATGGGTGGCAATACAGTCGATGGTGCCGTGTAATACGGCTTCCTGGAGGGCTTTTACATCATCTGCGGTACGCAGCGGTGGGTTTACCTTCAGGTGGGTATCGTAATTAACCAGGTGGGCATCCGTCAGCGACAGGTGGTAAGGCGTAACGGAGCAGGTTACTTTTATGCCGTCTGCTTTAGCCGCAGCAATCAGTTCCACTGATTTGCGGGTGCTGATGCCGGTAAAGTGAATGCGGGAGTCGGTATATTTAGCGAGTTCAATATCACGTTGTATAATCAGTTCCTCTGCCAGGGCGGGTTTGCCGGGCATTCCGAGCTGGGTGGAATAGATGCCTTCGTTCATGAGTCCATGTGAAGAAATGCTCTGGTCATCCGGTAACTGTATGAGGGTGCCGTCGAAAGCTTTGATGTACTGGAGAGCTTTCAGCATTAATCCGGGCGACTGTAATGGTTTGAGGCCATCAGAGAAGGCTACGGCTCCTGCCTGCTGCATTTCATACATTTCTGCAAGACCGGTGCCTTCCAGGTTTTTGGTAGCTGCGCCAATTGGCAGAACAGTAGCGGCCGAATGGCGCGATCTGCTCAGCACGTATTCGATTTGCGGTTTGGTATGCAGTGCGGGCTGGGTATTAGGCACAATCATCACGGTAGTATAACCACCGGTGGCTGCTGCTTTTATGCCGCTTTGCAGATCTTCCTTATGTTCCTGACCGGGGTCGCAGAAGTGTGCGAAAACATCCATCCATCCGGCGGAAACATGCAGGTTGCTACCTGAAATGACCGTTGCTCGGGCATCTTCGAGGTTATCAGCTACCTGTTGAATGATGCCGTTTTGAATGGAAATGTCTTTTTGCTGCCCGTGCAAGGGTGAGGAAGGCGCTATAATCTTTACGTTCTTGAGTAATATGTGCATGCTTTACGTTCTATACCTGTCCGAAAATACAGGGGCAAATGTAACATAAAACTGTTAATTGTTGAAGCCGGCCGTTCGTACTTTTCGGATCGTTGTTCAGGTTGGTATGATAATTGAAAATGCAGGGGTAGCAGATCAAAATAACTACTGATGATTGACTACCTTACYAACCTCGTAGCTCGGATATGCGACCGCTCGGAACAATTGCATAATGGCCAGACAACCAGCTGGCAGGCACTTCGCGAAGCGGAACAACTCGCTAATCACGCTTATATTCCCCTGCTGTACCAATATATTGATCAGGAGCCCGACAAAGATAAACGCCGCGCCGCCTTTTTTATCATCACCCAGCTCTCCAGAAACACCAACGATTCCGAAGTGATCCGCTTTTTGCTGGATCGCCTCAAAGTAGAGCAGGATGCTGATATGATCACCGCTATTCAACAGGACCTCGAACGTGGGCTTACTATTCCGGGATATATTAATCTGGAGCCCTTATTCAACAATACTTTATCTGTTAATAATAATATCCGCCGTTCCGCTCTGCTTGCCCTCAGGGGTACTAATAATCCGGCAGTGGAAGACTGGGCGCTGTCGCTGTTAAAGCGGACCATGAATGAATACGATATCTACTATATCACTTTATTACTGCATAAAGTAGGTACCCAAAAAAGTGTTCCTTCCTTGCGCCGCTTACTGGAATATCACCGTCAGGATGTTAAAAGTCTCGCTTTTGCTGCCATGGCGGATATTGAGAAAGAAAAGGAAGCGATGTTTTACATGCGTTACCTCCTGCGGGGACAATTGAAATTTGAGGCAATGGAAGCCATTTATAAATATGCGGATGAAAATGCCATTCAAGCCGTTACTGCCCGCATTACGGAGCTGTTATCCAAAAGGCGCAGCAGTGCCCGGATGACCATAGAAACGGTGAAGAATGGGTTCACAGACCTCATGCTCGGCATGGAATTCCTTTTTAAGTTCCGTACCGTTAAATCAGATATCAAAAAAACTTTTTCCTGGATTACAGAAAAAAGAGCCGATTACCTGTTGCCCGAAGAAAAAGAATGGGTAAGAAGGAACATTAGCCCGGTAGCTTTTAGCCATTAGCTTTTAGCTTTTAGCAAAATGCAGCGGAGAACATATAAATGTTCATCTCCGCTGCATTTTGCTAAAAGCTAAAAGCTAATGGCTAAAAGCTAATCGCTATTCCTTAATTTAGCTTCCCAAAAAGAGAGATGAAGAAAGCTTTCCTATTGCTTTTGACAGGATCGATGATGAGTGGGCTGTATATACAGGCCCAGCAACGTCAGTATACGATGGCCGAAGCAACCAATGGACTTCGCCAGCAACTGGCGCCTGAAAGATTAAGACAATTTGAATGGATTCCGGAGCAAAACGCCTACACCAGCGTAGTAGCAGCAAATGGTAGCTTTGCCTGGGTAAAGAGTACACCCGCAGGCAATAGTATTAAAGCAGATACTTTGCTGAGGTTGACGGATCTTAATCAGCAATTATTCTCGGCCAAACCCTTACGCGGATTACCTCCATTGCATTGGATTTCCGCCAGCAGCGCATGGTTTAGCATTGGCAACGACCTGTTCAAAGGTATCCTGCAAAACGGCGTGATGCAATTCAGTCACTGGTGTGAATTGCCGGCTGCTGCTGAAAATATCACGGTCAATACACAAAGCGGTCAGATTGCCTGGACCGTAAAAAATAATCTTTTTATTCGCACTGCTAACAATGCAGTTCAGGCGGTGACCAACGATGCAGATGAAAATATCGTGAACGGTAAAAGCGTTCACCGGGAAGAATTCGGCATCGATAAAGGCATTTTCTTTTCTCCGAAAGGCGATCTGCTGGCATTTTACCGCATGGATCAGCGCATGGTGAATGATTATCCGATCATTGACTGGTCTGTTACGCCTGCACATGCCAATAACATTAAATACCCTATGGCGGGCGGTAAGTCGCACGAAGTGACCCTGGGCATTTATCAGCCATCTACCCAAAAGACTATTTTCCTGAAAACAGGTGAACCCGCAGATCATTACCTGACCTGTGTTACCTGGTCGCCTGACCAGCAATCCGTTTATATAGGATTACTGAACCGGGAACAGAACCATCTGTGGCTAAATCAATACAGCGCAGTTACCGGCGAACTGGTGAAAACACTGTTTGAAGAAACAGACGCCAAATATGTACATCCTAGGCATCCACTTACTTTTGTACCTGGCAAGCCAGATCAGTTTATCTGGTTCAGTGAACGTAGCGGATACCAGCATTTGTATCTCTATAATACCCAGGGGCAGCAGTTAAAACAAATTACAGCGGGTGATTGGGTGGTAAATGAACTAGTG